>NZ_JBHTTU010000002.1:390474-448698 GCF_042794375.1 Kitasatospora sp. NPDC056531
GGGGCCGCGGCTCCGGCCCTCCCCCCTTTTTCCCCCCCCCCCCGAGGAGGTTGTTCTTGGGTGGGGGGCACCCCCCCCCCCCCAGGGCCCGATCCGTTCGCGGTCAGCTCCTGGTCGCGAGGGTACGGGCGGGGGTGCGCGGGGTCGGGGCGGGGGCCGGGGCCTTGGTGGCACGGGAGAGGCGGAGGGTGAGGGCGATCATGACGAGGACAGCGGCGAGGGCGAGCCAGGTGGCGGCGGCCGCGGCGGTGGCGTGGGTGTGGTGGTCGAGGACCGCGAAGTAGGTGCCGCCGATGGTGGCGACGCCGGTGACGGCGGCGAACTGCTGGGTGGTGGAGAGGGTGCCGGAGGCGGTGCCGGCGCGCTCGGGGGTGATGCCGGCCATCGGGGCGCCGATCAGGGACGGGAGGACGAGGCCGTTGCCGATGCCCATCAGGCCCATGGTGGTCAGCAGCCAGGGGAGGGCGTGGCGTTCGCCGTCGGTCTGCAGGGCGAGTGCGGTCAGCAGCAGGCTCAGGGCGGTGACCGCCCCGCCGACGACGGGGACGCGGAGCCCGTAGCGGGGGATCAGGCGCTTGCCGGTCAGGGAGGCGACCATGGCGAGGACGGCCATGGGGGTGAAGACCAGTCCGGAGCGCAGCGGGCTGTAGCCGAAGCCGGTCTGCACGGTGAGGCTGATCACGAAGACGAACCCGGCGAAGAAGGCCATGAAGGCGGCGTTGACGGCCAGCCCGGTCCGGAAGACCCGGCCGCGGAACAGCTCCGGATCGAGCAGCGGCTGCCCGCCGCGGCCGGCGAGGCGGTGCTCCCAGCGCAGCGCGGCCAGGAAGGCGGGAACGGCGGCGGCGAGCATCGCCCAGGCCCAGAGCGGCCAGCCGGCCTCCCGGCCGAGCACGAGCGGGACGAGCGCCAGGGCCAGCGAGCCGGAGATCGCGAGCACGCCGATGCCGTCCAGGGCGGGGCGGCGGCCGGTGGTGGAGCGCGGCAGGACGGTGGCGGCGACGGCGAGGACGATCAGCCCGACCGGCAGGTTGACCAGGAAGACCGCGCGCCAGCCGAGGCCGAGGAGGTCGCCGTCGAGCAGGACGCCGCCCAGCAGCTGGCCGCAGACACCGCTGAGTCCGCCGGTCACGCCGAACCAGGCCAGAGCGCGCGGCCGGCCCTCGGCGGGGACGGCGGTGGTGATCAGGGCGAGCACCTGGGGCACCATGGCGGCGGCGGTGAGGCCCTGGAACAGTCGGGCGAGCACCAGCTGGGTGGGGGACTGGGCCAGTCCGCACAGGACGGAGGCCAGGGTGAAGGCGGCCATCCCGGACAGGAACATCCGCCGGTGGCCGAGGATGTCGCCGAGTCGTCCGCCGAGGACGAGCCCGGTGGCGTAGCTGAACACGTAGCCGGCGACGACCAGTTCCAGCGCGGCCTGACCGGCGCCGAGGTCGCTGCGGATGGCGGGCAGGGCGACGTTCACGACGTTGCCGTCGAAGCCGTACATGAAGAAGGCCGCCAGGATGACGGGCAGCAGGGGTAGGCGGAGCGGGCGGGACAGGACGGACATCGGGGTTCGGCCTCCGGTGAGGGCAGTTATTGGTGAAAGTGCCAAAAACTCGGGCGGAAAAAGCGCCGGGGTCGCCCGGCGGGAAGGCTCAGGGGCGCAGGTCGTCGACGACGGCGTCGATGGTCGCGTGCAGCGACTCGGACTCGAAGCCGGCCTTGGCCTGCAGTAGCAGTCCGTGGAAGGCGGCCATCACCTGGCGGGCCAGCACGCGGGCGGGGCGGTCCGAGCGGATCTCGCCGCGGAGCCGGCCGTCTTCGACCGCCGTCGTCAGCCGGGCCTCCAGCGGGACGAACGCCTGGCGCGCCAGCTCCGCCAACTCCGGCTCGCGCAGCGCCAGTTCGGTGACGGTGTTGACTGCAAGGCAGCCCCGGTGGTCGGCCGCGGCCTGGTCCACCCCGGTGCGCAGCAACTGCCGGATGCGCTCCAGTGGAGGCTGGTCGTCCGACATGGTGCGGTCGCCGCCCGCGCCACCCTCCCGGTAGCGGCGCAGTGCCAGCTCGAACAGCTGCCGCTTGCCGCCGAAGGCGTTGTACAGGCTGCCGCGCAGCATGCCGGTGCTCTCGGCCAGGTCGTCGGTCGAGGTCGCGGTGTACCCCTTGGTCCAGAAGGTGTTCATGGCCGCGTCGATCGCGGCCTCGGTGTCGAACTTCCTCGGGCGTGCCATGGTGAGGATCGTGGCAGTTCTTGTCAGGCTTGTCAAAAACTCCGTCAGATCGCGCGCACCCGGCCGAAAGGCGGCCACCTGGGCTCCGGCACCCGCGGACCATGACGGATGTCATGTCGGACGGGTGCCCGCCGACACTGACGCAGCCTCAGGGGCCGGCCGTAGCGTAGCGGTCATGGAGATCACGAAGAGCACCTCGACCCCGGCCCGTCGCACCGAGTGGAGCGTCGCCCTGCTGGGTGGCCTGAAGCACCGGGGCGAGTTCGAGGCCCGCGAGCGCACGGTGCACGTCGCCGCGGTCGGCGGCGCCAAGCTCGACCACACCGAGGCCGCGCTGCCCGCCGCCCCGACCCACCTGGTCAAGGCGGCCCTGGTCGGCGGCGCGGAGCTGACCTACCCCGGGGGTGCCTCGGCCGAGGTGGACGCCTTCTCGGTCTTCGGGGGCGTCGACCTGACCGTCCCGGCCGGCACCACGGTCGAGGTGAGCGGCTTCTCCCTGCTCGGCGGCCGCAGCAAGGGCGTGACCGGCGAGCCCGGCGGCCCGGTGGTCAAGGTCCGCTCCTACTCGCTGGTCGGCGGCGTCAAGGTGCGCCAGGGCGCCTGACCGTTCCGGCCGGGGTCGGTCCAGAGCCCTGGCGGAGTGGTCCGACCGATCCTCAAAGCAGTTCTACGGCCAGCGATGTGACGGCCAATCGCTTTGACCGGATCCAGCAGGTGTTCGGCTGCGCCGACGCCGCCGACCGGATCGCCGCCCGCCGCGGCGTCACCGCCACCGAGTCAGCCGTCGTCACGGCGGGCCACGTCACCGTCACCCCGGGCGCCCTCGTTCGCCGGCGCCGCCGCCGACGAGCCTGGCACCCCCCGCCGCCCCCCGTGACGGGCGACCCGGCGGCCGATCCGGCCATGCGGGGCCCCGAGGTCGAGGCCCGGTCCGACGGCGTGATCCCCTACGCCTTCTAGGCGGCGCAGGCCTGTCCGAATCAGGCGTTTTCAGGTGGTATGTCGGCAAACCGCCATGTGGTGCCGGGGATTGTAGGTGTACCTGAGGGCTGTGATCGTCTTCGCTCTCAATATGATCGGAAGCCACGATGGTCGGTCTGTGCCGACCTTCGTACGTGCAACCTGGGAGGGGCCTCGTCCGTCTCTTCTGTGTGCGGTGCGCCAGATCGTCCGGGGCGTCGCTTCCGTCGGTGAAAGGTACGCGCATGTCAGGTCGGAAGGGCGAGAGCCCGGCTCGGGGCGAGGACGTGCCCACGACGGAAGGCGCTACGGGCTCCGTGCCCGGGCCGCGCAGCGGCGGCGGCCGGGCGGAGGCCCGCCGGTCCGCGCAGGGCAAGGGCGGCGGCGGCTCCGGGGCCGCGGGCGGCGGCCGGGCGGCGGCGCGCAAGAACGCCAAGCCCAAGAAGAACGTGAAGAAGATCGTCGCCTGGTCGGCGGCGGGCGTGCTGGTGCTGATCGCGGGCGCCGGCGGCGCGATCTACTTCAAGCTCAACGCCAACATCAAGTCCTTCGACGCGGACGCGATATCCACCGACCGCCCGCCGGAGGCCAAGGCCGACGCGGACGGCAACAAGCCGGTCAACGTGCTGCTGATCGGCTCCGACAGCCGGGGCGGCAACAACTCCGACCTCGGCGGCGGCGAGGACGGCGGCGCCCGCTCGGACACCACGATCCTGCTGCACGTCTACGCCGACCACAAGCACGCCGTGGGCATCTCGATCCCGCGCAACACGATCGTCCCGATCCCGCCGTGCAAGCTGCCCAACGGCAAGTGGACCAAGGGCGGCAACGACCTGTTCAACGCCGCCTTCTCGGTCGGCGGCAGCGACAGCGGCAACCCGGCCTGCACCCAGAACACCGTGGAGAAGGTCACCGGCATCCGGGTCGACCACACCATGGTGGTCGACTTCAACGGCTTCGCCGCGATGACCAAGGCCGTCAACGGCGTGGACATCTGCCTGCCGAAGCCGATCTACGAGGGCGACATCAACCCCAACCTGCACAAGAAGGGCGACCTCGTCCTGCCGCAGGGCAAGCAGACCGTCGACGGCCAGAAGGCGCTCGACTACGTGCGACTGCGGCACGGCATCGGTGACGGCTCCGACATCGGCCGGATGAAGCGCCAGCAGGCCTTCATGAGCTCGCTCGCCACCAAGATGAAGAAGGAGGGGCTGAGCCCCACCAACCTGCTGCCGCTGGCCGACGCGGCGACCAAGTCGCTGACCGTCGACCCGGGGCTGGACTCCGCGGACAAGCTGCTCTCCTTCGGCCTGTCGCTGAAGAACATCGACATGCACGACCTCAAGTTCGTCACCGCGCCCTGGCGCTACCGCACCCAGGACGCCAACATCGACCTGGTCCAGCCGGACGCCAACAAGCTCTGGGAGACCCTCAAGGCCGACCAGACCATCGACGGCCAGAACGCCACCGGCCAGCAGCCGGACGCCCCTGCCAGCACGAGCGCCGCGCCGTCGCAGGCCGCGGCCAGCACCCCGCCCGCCCCGGCCGGGGACGCCACCAACTCCTCGATCAAGGTGGCGGTCTACAACGGGACGACCGTCAACGGCCTGGCCGGCAAGGCGACCGATCAGCTGAAGACCGCCAAGTTCACCGCCAGCACGGCGGGCCAGGCGGCGAGCACCAAGCAGAAGACCACCACGATCGAGTACAGCTCCAGCCAGAAGGCGAACGCCGAGAAGGTCGCGGCACTGTTCCCGGGCGCCAGCCTGGAGCCCAGCAGCGCGCGGGGCATCTCGGTGATCGTCGGCCAGGACTTCGCGGCGGCCGCGGGCCTCGCGCCCGGTGGGACGGGCTCCGCCGCCACCCCCGGCGCCCCGGCGGCCCCGCAGCCGCTGCCGACCACCGTCACCAACGACGCCCGCTCGGCGGACGACGACATCTGCGCGAACACCACCTACGGCAGCGGCGGCTGACCGCCACCACCGGACGGCGCGGGGACGACCCCCGGGACCGGCGCCCTCCGGGGCGCGTGGGCCCGGGGGTCGTGCCATGGTGGGCCTGGGGCCCGTGCGCCCCGAGAGGGGACCACCACGGCACCGAAAGGCGGACCCCATGCCCGAGATCGCCATGCAGATCGACATCGCCGCGCCCCGGGCCGTCGTCCTTGCCGCGCTCAACACCCACGACGGGCTGACCAGCTGGTGGACGACCACCGTGGACCGCGAGGACGACGTGCTGCTCTTCGACTTCCCCGGCGTCCCCGAGCCCTTCCGGCTGCGCCGCGAGCGGGCCGACCTGGAGCGGGTGGTGTGGGCCAACGCCGGAGCCTTCCCGCCGCACTGGGCGGGCACCTGGATCAGCTGGGACCTCGCCGACCAGCCCGACGAGCCCGAGCGCACCCGGCTGCTGTTCCGGCACGGCGGCTGGCAGCCGGGCAGCGAGGAGGGTGTGCCGATGGTGGCCGGCACCTGGGCCGAACTGCTGGTCCGGCTCAAGGACTACGCGCAGAGCGGCAAGGTGCAGCCGTACTTCGTCACCGCCAAGCGGCACGACCCCGAGTGAGCCCCGGTGGCCGGTCCGAGCGTCGGTCTGTTCGCAGGTCCGTGCGCCAGCCCGTGCACCGGTCCGTGCGCCGGTGACGGCAGCCGTCGGGGCGCCGGTCGCCCGCCAGGGCGCCGTCCGGTGGCGAGAACGCGGCGGCGGGCCGAAGGTGGGCGGTGTACCGCCGTCGTACCACCGTCCGCGCGGACGGTGGTACCGGTCCCGGCCGGGCCGCCGCCCGACCGACACACCACAGCCGGCCACCACCGCCTCCGGGAGGCCCAACGATGCCCGTAGTGACCGATCCGTACAAGCCCGGCACCCCGTGCTGGATCGACCTGATGGCGAGCGACCAGCAGGCCGCGCTCGACTTCTACCGCGACCTGTTCGGCTGGCAGGGCGAGATCGGCCCGGCCGAGTACGGCGGCTACGCCGTGTGCACGCTCAACGACCGCCCGGTCGCCGGGATCATGACGCAGTCCGCGCCCGAGGGCCAGCCGGTGCCGCCCGTCGCCTGGACCACCTACATCGCCTCGGACGACGCCGACCAGACCAACCGGTCCATCGCCGAGGCCGGCGGCACGATCCTCTACGAGCCGATGGACATCGGCACGATCGGCCGGATGATGGTCGCCGCCGACCCGACCGGCGCGGTGTTCGGCGTCTGGCAGGCGATGGACTTCATCGGCGCGGGCGTGGTCAACGAGCCCGGCGCGCTGGTCTGGAACGAGCTCAACACCACCGACACCGACGCGGCCGGCCGCTTCTACCAACCGGCGCTCGGACTGCGCCCGGCCACCATCCAGGGCATGGACGGCTACTTCTCGCTGAACGTCGGCGACCGCACCGTCGGCGGCATGCAGAAGATCCCCGGGTACCTCGGGGCCGGCACGCCCTCGCACTGGATGACGTACTTCTCGGTGGACGACACCGACTCCGTGGTGGACGCCCTGGTCAAGGCCGGTGGTGCGGTGATCCAGCCGCCGTTCGACATGCAGTCCGGCCGGATGGCCGTTGTCCGGGACCCGCAGGGCGCCGTCTTCTCGGTGATCCAGGCGCCCGAGGCGCAGATGCCCGACTCGCCGTAGTGACGGCGGGCCGGGGCGGCCACGACGGCCCGGCAACCGGAAGCCGCCCTTCCCGCGACGCGCCGCCGGGAATGGGCGGCTTCCCCCGTGTTCCCGGGTAAGACTGCACCCATGCTGGGGCTACCGGACGACATCCGCGCTTTCCTCTTCGACCTCGACGGGGTGCTCACCCAGACCGCCACGGTGCACGCCGCGGCCTGGAAGGACACCTTCGACGCCTTCCTGCGCGCCGAAGCCGCCCGCACCGGCGGGCAGTTCGTCCCCTTCGACGCCGTCAACGACTACGACACCTACGTGGACGGCCGCCCGCGCCTCGACGGCACCCGGGCCTTCCTGCACAGCCGGGGCATCGACCTGCCCGAGGGGGCCGAGGACGACCCGCCGAACGCCCGCACCGTGCAGGGGATCAGCCGGGCCAAGAACGACACCGTGCTGCGGCTGATCCGAGAGCAGGGGGTCGAGCCCTACGAGGGCTCGGTCGCCTACGTGCACCGGCTGCGCGCGCTCGGACTGCCCAGCGCGGTGGTCTCCTCCAGCGCCAACTGCCGGGACGTGCTGCGCTCGGCGGGCATCCTGGAGCTGTTCGACGTGATCGTGGACGGCGTGGTCGCCAAGGAGCAGCGCCTGCCCGGCAAGCCCGCCCCCGACACCTACCTGTACGCCGCCCGCGAGCTCGGCGTCGACCCCGCGCACGCAGTCGTCTTCGAGGACGCGCTCGCCGGGGTCGCCTCCGGCCGGGCCGGAGGCTTCGGCGCGGTGGTCGGGGTCAACCGCACCGGGCAGGCCGCCGAACTGCGCCGCGACGGCGCCACCGTGGTCGTCGACGACCTTTCCGAGCTGCTGGGGGGCACATCATGAGCGAGCGGAGCGAGCGAGTCATCGAGCGTAGCGGGGTGGGCGCATGAGTGAGCGGAGCATGGGGGTCCCCCCGGCCGAAGGCTGGGGGAGAGTCATCAAGAGGTGCGTGTGGGCGAATGCCCCTGCCGAGCGTAGCGAGGTGGGCGCATGAGTGAGCAGAGCGAGCGAGTCATCAAGAGGTGCGTGTGGGCGAATGCCCCTGCCGAGCGTAGCGAGGTGGGCGCATGAGTGAGCAGAGCGAGCGAGTCATCAAGAGGTGCGTGTGGGCGAATGCCCCTGCCGAGCGTAGCGAGGTGGGCGCATGAGTCCTGCGGACAACTTCACGGTCGACCCGTGGCAGATCACCGAACACGGCCTGGACCTGGCTGCGTTGGCCCGGGCCGAATCCGTCTTCGCCCTGTCCAACGGCCACATCGGCCTGCGCGCCAACCTGGACGAGGGCGAGCCGCACGGCCTGCCCGGCACCTACCTCAACGGCGTGTTCGAACTGCGCCCGCTCCCGTACGGCGAGGGCGGGTACGGCTACCCCGAGTCCAGCCAGAGCGTCATCAACGTCACCAACGGCAAGATCATCCGCCTGCTGGTGGACGACGAGCCCTTCGACCTGCGCTACGGCGAACTCCTCAGCCACAAGCGCTGGTTGGACTTCCGCGAGGGCATGCTGCACCGCGAGGCCGAGTGGATGTCCCCGGCCGGGCGGACCATCCGGGTGCGCTCCTCCCGGCTCGTCTCGCTCACCCAGCGCGCCATCGCCGCCGTGGAGTACAGCGTCGAGGCGGTGGACGGGCCGGTGCGGATCGTGCTCCAGTCCGAGCTGGTCGCCAACGAGCAGCTGCCCGGCGGCCCCGAGGGCGACCCGCGCGCCGCCGCCGTCCTGGAGGCCCCGCTGCAGGCCGAGGCGCATCACGCCAGCGGCACCAAGGCCGTCCTGGTGCACCGCACCCGCTTCAGCGGCATCCGGGTCGCGGCCGGGATGGACCACGTCATCGAGGGCCCGGAGAAGCTCGACACCGTCGCCGAGGCCGAGGCCGGCCACTGCCGGATCAGCGTCACCACCGTGCTCGGGGCCGGGCAGCGGCTGCGGCTGGTCAAGTTCATGTCCTACGGATGGTCCGGCACCCGCTCGCTGCCCGCCGTCGGGGACCAGGTGGAGGCCGCGCTGACCGCCGCCCGCTACACCGGCTGGGACGGCCTGGTCGCCGAACAGGCCGACTTCCTCAGGGAGTTCTGGAAGACCAGCGACGTCGAGATCGAGGGCGACGTCGAACTCCAGCAGGCCGTCCGGTTCGGCATCTTCCACGTCCTGCAGGCCGGCGCCCGCAGCGAGGAACGGGCCATCCCCGCCAAGGGGTTGACCGGCCCCGGCTACGACGGGCACAGCTTCTGGGACACCGAGACCTTCGTCCTGCCGGTGCTCACCTACTGCCTGCCCAGCGCCGTCAACCAGGCCTTGCGCTGGCGGCACACCACCCTCCCGCTCGCCCGCGACCGGGCCGCCCAACTCGGCCTGGCCGGCGCGGTGTTCCCCTGGCGCACGATCCGCGGCGAGGAGTGCTCCGGCTACTGGCCGGCCGGCACCGCCGCCTTCCACATCGGCGCCGACATCGCCGTCGCCGTCGCCCGCTACGTCCGGGCCACCGGGGACGAGGAGTTCGAGCGCGAGTACGGCCTCGAACTTCTGGTGGAGACCGCCCGGATGTGGCGCTCGCTCGGCCACCACGACGTCGCCGGGAAGTTCCGGATCGAGGGCGTCACCGGCCCCGACGAGTACAGCGCCGTCGCCGACAACAACGTCTTCACCAACCTGATGGCGCAGACGAACCTGCGCGCCGCCGCCGAGGCCGCCGTCCGCCACCCGCGCGAGGCCGGCGCCCTCGGCGTCGACACCGAGGAGACCGCCGCCTGGCGCGACGCCGCCGCCGCGATGTACATCCCGTACGACGCGGACCTCGGCGTCCACCCGCAGGCCGACGGCTTCACCCACCACCAGCTCTGGGACTTCGAGAACACCGAGCCGGAGAAGTACCCGCTGCTGCTGCACTTCCCGTACTTCGACCTGTACCGCAAGCAGGTGGTCAAGCAGGCCGACCTGGTGCTCGCCATGCAGGTGCGCGGCGACGCCTTCACCGACGAGCAGAAGGCCCGCAACTTCGCGTACTACGAGCGGCTGACCGTCCGCGACTCCTCGCTCTCCGCCTGCACCCAAGCCGTCATCGCCGCCGAGGTCGGCCAACTCGACCTCGCCTACGACTACACGGCGGAGGCGGCGTTGATGGACCTGCACGACCTCGGCGGCAACACCCGCGACGGCCTCCACATGGCCTCGCTCGCCGGCGCCTGCATCGCCCTGGTGGCCGGCTTCGGCGGCCTGCGCGACCACGGCGAGACGCTCAGCTTCCGGCCCCGGCTGCCCTCCGGGCTGATGAAGCTCAGCTTCTCGCTGCTGGTGCGCGGGCACCTGCTCGGCGTGCAGATCACCCACGACGGGACGACCTACACGCTGCGTCGCGGCGAGGTGATCCACCTGCGGCACGACGGCGAGGCGGTGCAGGTCAAGGCCGGCTTCCCGGTCACCCTGCCCACCACCGCCCCGCCCGCCCAGGAACGCTGCGCCCAGCCCCCCGGCCGTGAGCCGGCCCGCCGCCAGCCCCAGGCGGGGCTGGCCGCGGGCAAGCTGGGGCAACAGGACCACCTGGCGGCGGAGTAGCCGCCGGACCACCCCGGGGCCGCTCAGGGCCCGCTCCCGTCGCGCGGAGCGGGCCCTCGTCCGTCGCCCTCGCCCGTCCGTCGCCCTCACCCGTTCGTCCCACCCCGGGTGCGCCGTTCCACGGCCCGTCGGAGGGTGCAGGTGTCCTGCGGCGACCGAAGGAGTACTCCCGTGGCGAGCGTGGCCGAACAGATGGTGGAGGTGCTCCGGCAGGCCGGGGTGGAGCGGGTCTACGGCGTCGTCGGCGACAGCCTCAACCCCATCGTCGACGCGATCCGCCGCGCCGAGGGCATCGGCTGGGTGCACGTCCGCAACGAGGAGGCCGGCGCCTTCGCGGCCGCCGCCGAGGCCGAGCTCTCCGGCCGCCTCGCGGTCTGCGCCGGCTCCTGCGGCCCCGGCAACACCCACCTCATCCAGGGCCTGTACGACGCCCAGCGCAGCGGCCTGCCGGTGCTCGCGCTCGCCTCGCACATCCCGTCCGGGCAGATCGGCACCGGCTTCTTCCAGGAGACCCACCCCGAGCGGGTGTTCACCGACTGCAGCAACTGGTGCGAGATGCTCTCCACCCCCGCCCAGCTGCCCCGGCTGCTCCGGATCGCGATCCAGCACGCGATCGGCTCGCACGGCGTCTCGGTGCTCGCCTTCCCCGGGGACGTCGCCGCCCACCCCGCCGCCGGGCCGACCGGCACCAGCCACTTCCTCACCGAGCAGGCCGTCGCCGCGCCGCCCTGGTCCCAGGTGCAGGAACTCGCCCGGCTGCTCAACGCGGCCCGCCGGGTCGCCCTGTTCTGCGGCGCCGGGGTGCGCGGGGCGCACGACGAGGTGACGGAGGCCGCGCAGGCGCTGAAGGCACCGATCGGGCACTCGCTGCGCGGCAAGGAGTGGATCCAGTACGACAACCCGTACGACGTCGGCATGAGCGGCCTGCTCGGCTACGGCGCCTGCCACGAGGCGCTGCACTCCGCCGACCTGGTGCTGCTGCTCGGCACCGACTTCCCGTACGACTCCTTCCTGCCGCAGACCCGTACCGTCCAGGTCGACCACGACGCCACCCGGCTGGGCCGGCGCACCGCGCTGGAGCTGGCCGTGCACGGGGACGTCGCGGCCACCCTGCGGGCCGTCCTGCCGCTGCTGGACGAGAAGAAGGACCGCTCCTTCCTGGACGGCATGCTGAGGAAGCACTGCCGGGCGCTGGAGGACGTGATCGGCGCCTACACCCGGGACATCGAGAAGCACCTGCCGATCCACCCCGAGTACGTCGCCTCGGTGCTCGACGAGGTGGCCGCCCCGGACGCGGTGTTCACCGTGGACACCGGCATGAACAACGTCTGGGCCGCCCGCTACCTGCAGCCGAACGGCCGCCGCCGGGTGATCGGCTCCTTCCTGCACGGCTCGATGGCCAACGCCCTCCCGCACGCCATCGGCGCCCAACTCGCCTGCCCCGGACGGCAGGTGATCGCGATGGCGGGCGACGGCGGGATCGGCATGCTGCTCGGCGAACTGCTCACGGTGGCCAAGCACCGGCTGCCGGTGAAGACGGTGGTGTTCAACAACGGCGCGCTCGGCATGATCAAGCTGGAGATGCTGGTCTCCGGCTACCCCGAGTTCGAGATCGACAACGGCGACGTGGACTACGCGGGCATCGCGCGGGCCATAGGCATCCCGGCCAAGCGGGTCGCCGAGCCGGCCCGGGTCCGGGAGGTCCTGGCGGAGGCGCTGGAGCGGCCCGGCCCGGCCCTGGTGGACGTGGTCACCGACCCCAACGCGCTGTCCATCCCGCCGTACATCACCGCCGCCCAGCTGAAGGGCTTCGCGCTGGCGGCCGGGCGGACGGTGCTCTCCGGCGGCGTCGGGCGGATGATCGACCTGGCCCGCAGCAATCTGCGCAACATTCCCCGGCCGTGAGCGGGGCGGAGGGGCATTCGGGCGGACTTTGCCCCTGAGGCAAAAGCCTTGCCCGTGCGGCAGGCGAGGTGTCCACTGGTCACATGACCACCAGCCCCAGCGGCACCCCCGCCACCGGCGACCAGCTCGACGACCAGGAAGTCGCCGGCCTCGCCGCCCGCCTCCGTGAACACCGGCTCAGCAGCCGGCTCACCCTGGAGGTCGCCTCGGCGAGGGTCGGGCTCTCCCCAGCCTATCTGTCCCGGCTGGAAACCGGCCGCCGCCAGCCCTCCCTGCCCGTCCTCCTCGGCCTCGCCCGCGCCTACGGCACCTCGGTCTCCGGGCTGCTCGGCGAGACGATGGCCGAGCCCGACCCGGTGGTCCGGGGCGGCGCCATAGAGCCGGGCCGGGCCGGCGGCTGGGGCTACCGCCGGGCCGGCGCCCCCGGCCGCGCCATGCAGGCCCTGCGGGTGCACGTCCCGCCGGGCGTCCAGGACGCGGTGGTCCGGGTCCACCCCGGAGAGGAGTGGCTGTACGTCCTGCGGGGCGAACTCCGGCTGACCCTCGGCGACCGCGTCCACCACCTCGCCCCCGGCGACTCCGCCCACTACGACTCGCTCACCCCGCACTGCATCGCCGCCGAGTCCGACACCGGCGTCGAACTGCTCTTCATCCACACCCTGCTGCAGAGCCCCGGCGGCGAACTCTGCCTCGGCGGCGGCCCCGCAGCGACCCACTGACCCATCGTCAGGCCCCTGGAGGAGATCCCCATGGCCGATCCCACCACCACCATCACCACCACGACCGCTGCCGTCGCCGACACCCCCACCGGTCCGAAGACCATGGATGCCGGCAAGTGGGCCAACAAGCGGGTCTACCACCGCCTGGTGATCTACACCGCGGGCATCCACGTCTTCGCCGGGTTCATCATCCTGCTGTTCGAACTGGGCAGCCGCAACAAGTAGTCGGCGCGGAGGCTGCGGAGCCCTCCACTCCTCGGGGAGGGGCGGCGGATCCCCACTTCATGCCCGGCGCAGCAGGTCGCACAGGGCGTCCAGGGCTGCCGGGAAGGCGTGTTCGGGTGGGGTGGCGTAGCCGATCACCAGGGCCGGCGCGGCGGCCTCGTCGGCTGGGCCGGCGCGGTGCCAGGCGAGGCCGCTGAGGGCCAGGCCGGCGGCTTCGGCGCAGGCCAGGAGCTCGGGCTCGGGGGTGGAGCCGGGCGGGAGCTGGAGGACGGCGTGGAGGCCGGCGGCGATACCGGTGACCTGGACGTGCGGGGCGTGTTCGGCGAGGGCCGCGACCAGCCGGTCGCGGCGGCGCCGATAGTGCAGGCGGCAGCGCCGCACGTGCCGGTCGTACGTGCCGGAGGTGATCAGTTCGGCGAGGGTCAGCTGGTCGAGCACCGGGGACATGGTGTCGGCCAGCACCTTCAGCCGGGCGACGGGTTCGACCAGCGCGTCCGGCAGGGCGAGCCAGGCCAGCCGCAGGCCGGGGGCGAGGCTCTTGGCGGCGGTGCCCGCGTACACCACCCGCTCCGGGTCGAGCGCCTGCATCGCGCCGAGCGGCTGCCGGTCGTAGCGGAACTCCCCGTCGTAGTCGTCCTCGATCACGTACCGGTCCTGCTCGCGCGCCCACCGCACCGCGGCCGCCCGCCGGTCGGCGGACAGCGGGGCGCCGGTGGGGTACTGGTGGGCCGGGGTGAGCAGCACGGCGCCGTTGCGGGGACCGAGGCGATCGACCTGTGCGCCCTCGCAGTCGAGCGGCAGCGGGGCGGTGGTCAGCCCTGTGGCCCGGACGACGGCGTGCTGCGGCGGCAGCCCGTACTCCTCGACCGCGAGCGAGCGGGCCCCGCGCTCCCGCAGGGCGGCGCAGAGCAGGCCGAGGCCCTGCTGAACGCCGTTGCAGATGAGCAGGTGGTCCGGGTCGGTGCGCACGCCGCGGACCCGGGCCAGGTAGTGGGTGAGTGCTTCCCGCAGTTCGATCCGGCCGAGCGGGCCGCCGTAACCGAGGGCCTCGTGCGGCGCGGTGGCGAGGGCGCGGCGGGCGGCGGCGAGCCAGGCGGTGCGGGGGAAGAGCGAGAGGTCGGGCCGCCCGGACATCAGGTCGTGCCGGACGGTCCGCCGCCGTGTCTGCGGCCGGGCCGGCCGTACGGCGGGCGAGGGTGCGGCCCGCCGGGCGACGGTGGTGCCGGAGCCCTGCCGGGAGCTGAGCCAGCCCTCCGCGGTGAGCTGGCCGTACGCCTCGACGACGGTGTTGCGGGCGATGCCGAGGTCCTCGCCGAGGGCCCGGGAGGACGGCAGCCGGGTGCCGGGGGCGAGCCGGCCGGCCTGGACGGCTTCCCGCAGGGCGTCCTCCAGGGCGGCCCGCAGCCCGGTGCCGGCGGCGCGCCGCTCGGTGAGGTCCAGGTGCAGGTCGCCGCCGAAGGAGGTCCAGGAGCCGTTCACCTTTGATCTCCCAGGATGCCCCGGCCTTCCGGCCGGGAAGATAGGGGTCCCCCCGCCCGGAGGGTGGGGAGGGTCCTTGGATCGGAGCCGCGAAGTGGCGGAGCGATCTTCGGAGGTTCTGACGGGAGCCATTGTGTCAGTGGCCTTCGGTAGGTTGATTGTGTGCATCTGAGGTACTGCTATCGCATCTACCCGACGGTGGGTCAGCGCGAGGCGCTTGCCCGGACGTTCGGATGTGCACGGGTGGTGTACAACGACGCTCTCGAGGTACGGAAGGAAGCCCGGAAGAACGGACTTGCGTACCCCAAGGGCACGGATCTGCAGAAGCTGGTGATCACGGCGGCGAAGAGGACGGCTGAGCGGGCGTGGCTCGCTTCGGTCGGTGTGGACCCGCTGATCCAGTCCCTTCGGGACCTGGACACCGCCTACCGGAACTTCTTCGACTCGGTGTCCGGCAAGCGCGCAGGTCGGCCGGTCGGTTTGCCACGGTTCAAGTCGAAGCGCGATGCCCGGCAGTCGCTCCGGTTTACCCGCAACGGGTTCCGCATCCGGTCCAACGGGAAGTTGAACCTGGCGAAGATCGGCGATGTGCGGGTCAAGTGGTCCCGGGCGCTGCCCACTGACCCGTCGTCCGTGACGATCGTGCTGGACCCGTCCGGCCGGTACCACGCCAGCTTCGTCGTGGACGTGGAACCGGACCACCTGCCCGAGGTCGATGCCGAGGTCGGCATCGACCTCGGGCTGGCCACCTACGCCGTCCTGTCGACTGGCGAAGTGATCGACAACCCGCGCTTCCTGCGCAAGGCGGAGAAGAAGCTCAAGGCCGCGCAGCGGGAGCTGTCCCGCAAGGCCAAGGGGTCGAAGAACCGGGCCAAGGCCCGGCGCAAGGTCGCCAAGGCCCATGCCAAGGTGGCCGACACCCGCATGGACTGGCTGCACAAGCAGACCACCAGGCTGATCGGCGAGAACCAAGCCCTCTACCTGGAGGATCTGAACGTGCGCGGCCTTGCCCGGGGCCGTCTGGCCAAGTCCGTCCACGACGCCGGATGGTCCACCTTCCGGCGACTGCTCGAAGAGAAAGCAGCCCGCTACGGGCGCACCATCCACGTCGTCAACCGCGCGTTCCCGTCCTCCCAGCTCTGCTCGGACTGCGGACACCGCGACGGACCCAAGCCGCTCGCGGTCCGCGAGTGGGCCTGCCCGGAGTGCGGGGTACTGCATGACCGTGACCTCAACGCTGCTCGAAACATCCTGGCCGCCGGGCAGGCGGACAGGCTAAACGCCCCTGGAGGGCTGGTAAGACCCGGCGTGGCAATCCCGCGTCAGGCACGGCCCGTTGAACGGGGAACCCGCCTCGGCGATCTGCGACCCACGGGTGTCCGTGTCGCAGGCGCGGGAGGAATCCCCCGGCCTTAGCCGGGGGAGGATGTCAAGGGCTCCATTCTCGCCTGTCGCCGGTCAGTTCCAGGTGGCGCCGGCGGGCTCCTCGACGGTGGTGTTGAGGCGGTTGAAGAAGTTGGTCAGCGAGATCATCAGGATGATCGCGGAGAGCTGCTCCTCGTTGAAGTGGTCGGCGGCGGCGTCCCAGATGTGGTCCGGGACGGCCTTGCCGGTGCGGTCGGCGATCCGGGTGGCGGCCTCGGTGAGTTCGAGGGCGGCGCGCTCCTCGTCGGTGAAGAACGGGGCCTCGCGCCAGGCGACGACGGCGTGCAGCCGCTCGTCGGTCTCGCCGTGCTTCCTGGCGCCCTGGACGCCCGCGAACACGCAGGCGCTGCAGCCGTTGATCTGGCTGGCGCGCAGGTGGACGAGCTCCAGGAGCTGCGGGGAGACACCGCCCTGGTACACGGCCTTGTAGATGTTCTGGATGCCCTTCATCGCGTCCGGCAGGACCAGGGCGGGGTTCTTCATGCGGGCGGTGGTGGTGCTGTCGGTGCCGGTGGAAGCGGTGTTCACCACGGTCTCCTGTTGTTCGGTTAGCGTCCGTCACTGATCCGACGGATCCCGACGCGAGGATGTGACACGTGAGCGAGGAAATTTCCCGAGCCGATTCCCTGGCCGAGCGCTTCGAGGCCGAGCGCCCCCAACTGCGGTCCGTGGCCTACCGGATGCTCGGGTCGGTGGCCGAGGCCGAGGACGCCGTCCAGGAGGCCTGGCTGAAGCTGAGCCGCAGTGACGTGAGCGAGGTGAGGAACCTCGGGGCCTGGCTCACCACCGTGGTCGGCCGGGTCTGCCTGGACCAGCTGCGTTCCAGGGCCTCCCGCCGGGAGGACCTGCTGCCCGAGCAGGAGGGGCAGGTACGGCTACCGGACCCGGTGGTCAGCGGGCTGGCGGCGCTTGACCCGGTGCACGAGATCCTGGTCGCGGACTCGGTCGGGATCGCGCTGATGGTGATCCTGGAGACGCTCTCCCCTGCGGAGCGGGTGGCCTTCGTGCTGCACGACATGTTCGACGTGCCCTTCGACGCGATCGCCGAGGTGCTCGGCCGCACCTCGGCCTCCACCCGCCAGCTGGCCAGTCGTTCCCGCCGCCGGGTGCAGGGCGCCACCCCGGCCGCCGACTCCGACAACGCCCGCAAGCGCGAGGTGGTGGAGGCGTTCCTGGCTGCCTCCCGGGGCGGTGACTTCGATGCCCTGCTGACCCTGCTCGACCCCGGGGTGGTGGCCCGTTCCGACGGCGGGACGCTGGTGCCGAGCGTGCTTCGCCGCGGCGCAGCCGACGTCGCCTCGCAGGCGATCACCTTCGCCCGCTTCGCCGCCGACGGGCGCCTGGTGCTGGTCAACGGCTCGCCGGGGGTGGTCTCCTTCGCCGAGGGCCGCCCGCTGTCGGTCATGTCCTTCACCATCCACGACGGTCGGATCGCCGCGATGGACATCCTCACCGACCCGACCCGCCTGGCCACCCTGGGCCTCACCGCGTAGACGCGGAACGGGCCGTCCGGCAACCTGCCGGACGGCCCGTCGGACGTGAGGACTCAGATCGACAGGTGTTCAGATCGACAGGTAAAGGGCGCTGCCGACGCCGGCCAGGAAGCAGTACACCGCGAACGGCGTCAGGCTGCGGGTCTCGAAGTACTTGGTGAGGAAGCGCACCGAGATGTAGCCCGCGACGAAGGCCGCGACGCTGCCCGCGGCGACGGGGCCGAGCACGGCGGAGTTCTCCGGCTTGAAGAGCTCGGGCACCTTGAGCACCGAGGCGGCCAGGATGACCGGGGTGGCGAGCAGGAAGGAGAAGCGGGCGGCGTCCTCGTGGTGCAGTCCGCGCAGGATGCCGGCGCTCATGGTGACGCCGGAGCGGCTGATGCCGGGGAAGAGCGCGAGGATCTGGGCAGCGCCGATCAAGGCGCCCTGGCCGAAGCTGAGCTTGGTCAGCCGGGCGTCGGAGGCGATCGCCGGGTCCAGGCCCGGCTCGTCGATCGGGGCGGCGTGCCCGGCCCGGCGGCGGCCGGTGCCGCCGCGCTTGAGCCGCTCGGCGCCGAGCAGCACGAGCCCGTTGAGGGCGAGGAAGACCGCTGCCGGGACGGGCTTGCCGAGCGCGTGCCGCAGCGCCTTCTCCAGGGCCAGGCCGGCCACCCCGACCGGGATGGTGGAGATGATGAGCAGCCAGGCGAGCCTCTCGTCCCGGGTCTGCACCCGGCGGTGCCGGGCGGAGCTGATCAGGCCGCTGACCACCCGGACCCAGTCCCGCCAGAAGAAGACCACCAGGGCGAGCGCGGTGGCCAGGTGCAGGGCGACCAGGGCGGCGAGGTAGGAGGAGCCGTCGGCGGTCATGTCGAGGTCCTGCTGGATCTTTCCGCCGATCACGGCGGGGAGCAGGATGCTGTGGCCGAGGCTGGAGACCGGGAAGAGTTCCGTCACACCCTGCAGCAGGCCGACGCCTATCGCTTCCGGGTAGGTCAGGGTGGACATCGCGCACCTTCGCTCGGGGGGCTGCGGCCCGCCGATTCCGGGGGCCTCCGCGAAGCTACTACCGGCATGTAGACGCCCGGCAGCCTTGCCGCCAGAAGTTCATCGAGCGTACGTCTGGGCGACACCGGCCCCGAGGTGCCGGACCAGCACCGCGGTCACGGCGCCCGGGACGGCGTTGGCCGGAACCACCTGGTGCACGGCGCCGCCGATCAGCATTCCGGCGGTCACCGTGAGCGGGGCGCCCACCAGGGGCAGGGTGACGGCGAGGACGGCGGGCAGCAGGGCGCAGGGGCGGCGGGAGCGGTCCGCCGCGGGCGGGGTGGGCGTCGTGGGCATCGCTGGCCTCCTTCGGGGGCGAGGGGTCGACAGACGCCCACGATGCCGCCTACCGCAGCGTCAGGTTCAAGTCCTTTTCCGCGCCGCCCGGTTCATGCCACCACCTGCTGCCACCCCGACCCGTCCGCCGGCGCCGGCGCGGTCGCGAAGTCGTAGCGCAGCAGCTCCGGTCCGAGGGCCAGCAGGGAGATCGAGGAGGAGCCCCAGATCCGCCCGTCGCCGAAGTCCCGCCGCTGGATCAGCGCCGCGCCCTCGTCCAGCGCCAGCCCGTCGCCGGTGATGATCGGCAGCCACGCGCCCCAGGCCCCGGCGGCCGTCCCGTCGGCGGTCGGCTCCGGTCTGGGCGCGGCGGCGAAGCGGGCCCGGAAGTGGTCGGCGCGCGCGGCCATCAGGGTCCGGATCCGTTCGGAGGCGGTGCGGTTGGCGGCCGTCCCCTCCAGTCCGTCGTTGACCACCACGCTGAGGCCGGTGGGCAGTTCGTGCTGTTCCAGCCGTCCGCCGCCCCAGCTGGTGACCCGGGCGCCGTCCGGGCCGACCTGGACGAGGTGGAAGGGGTCGTACGGGGTGAGGTCGAGGTGCCCGATCCCGCCCTGCCGGACGGCGGTGAGCGGCAGTTCGCCACGGCTGAGCCGGGCGTCGGCGGGGGCGAGCGGGCCGAAGCCGTTCAGCAGGCAGGCGGCGGTGCGCCGGGCCGGGTCGATGGCCAGCCAGGTGCCGCCGGCCGCGAGGTCCAGCCCGCCGAGCAGCCCGGGCCGGTCCGGCCAGTGGTGGTCGGGCGGCAGCCAGCCGCGCCCGAGGTACTCGTCCCGGACGGACAGCAGCAGCACCGGTACCGCCGCCCCCGGCTCGATGCTGACGAACGCCGTGCACACGGTCCCGTCTCCCCCTACTCTCGTCCTGTCGGAGTCCTGCCGGAGCCCTGCCGTGGATCCCGGTGGGAACCCCCTCAGGGATCATCGCACTCCTGTTCGTGCGCCGGAAATGGCCCAAGGAACCCGGCGCCGAATGCACCAGGACGGCAGGCCACTGCGCTCCTACGCTGGTAGTCATGACGACGAACGAGACCCCGAACACGACCGACGGCCCGGTGCCGGCGCCGGAGCAGCGCCTCGCGATGCCGAGGCTCGCGCCCGAGTACTACCAGGCCATGATCGCCGTGGACCGGGCGTCCCGGCAGGGCGTCGACCCGGTGATCGCCGAGCTGGTCAAGGTGCACGCCTCGATGATCAACGGCTGCGCCTTCTGCATCGACATGCACGCCACCGACGCCCGCAAGAACGGCGAGCAGGACCACCGGCTGGTCTCTCTCCCCGCCTGGCGGGAGACCCCCTGGTTCACCGCCCGCGAGCGCGCCGCGCTGGCCCTCACCGAGTCGGTCACCCTGCTGACCCAGGGCCACGTGCCGGACGCGGTGTACCAGGAGGCCGCCGCGCAGTTCGACGAGACCGAACTCGCCCAGCTGATCGCCCTGATCGCCACCATCAACGCCTGGAACCGGATCGGCGTGTCCACCCGCATGAGCCCGGCAGCGAAGTGAGCGGAGCCGAGATGACCACCCAGCAGGACAGGGCCCGGCTGCTCAAGGAACTGCACCGTCCCGGCGAGCCGGTGGTGCTGGCCAACGTCTGGGACGCGGCGAGCGCCCGGCTGGTGGCCGCGGCCGGGGCGAAGGCGGTGGCGACGGCCAGCGCCAGCGTCTCCTGGTCGCTCGGCAGCCCGGACGGCGGCGGCGCCGGCGGCGCCGACCGCGACCAGGTGCTGGCCCGGACCGCCGAGGTGGTCCGCTCGGTCGCCCTGCCGGTCACCGCGGACCTGGAGAGCGGCTACGCGGACACCGCGGCCGGGGTCGGCGAGACGGTCGCCGCGCTGCTCGCCACCGGTGCGGTGGGCGTGAACCTGGAGGACGCCGAGTACACCCCGGAGCAGGCCGCCGAGCGGATCGCGGCCGCCCGGGCGGCCGCCGGGGCCGCAGGCGTGCACCTGTTCGTCAACGGCCGCACCGACGTGTTCCTGCGCGGCCTGGGCGAGCCCGGGGGCCGGTTCGACGAGGCGGTCCGCCGGCTGCGGATGTACGTCGAGGCGGGCGCGGACGGCGTGTTCGTCCCCGGCGTGGCCGATCCGGAGACCATCGCGGCCCTGGTCGCGGCCGTCCCCGCCCCGCTGAACGTGCTGGCCGCCCCCGGCTCCCCGTCGGTCGCCGAACTGGCGAAGCTCGGCGTGGCCCGGATCAGCCTGGGCCCCGGCCTGGGCAAGGTGGCGTACGCGGCGGTCCGCCGCGCGGCCGAGGAGGTGTACGCGAGCGGAACGTACACCTGCCTGAACGGCGGACTGACCTACCAGGAGCTCAACGCCCTCTCCGAGGGCTGAGCGGCGGAGGGCGGCCGGCTGACCGGACGGGGGTCGGTCAGCCGGTCACCCGATCGTCAGCCGATCTGTCCGCTGAGCCCCGGGTGGGACATCTGGTTGGTGCCGACGGCCTCCACCTCGTCGGCGGTGTGCCCGACCACCGGGAGCTTGCTCGCGGTCCGGAGGGCGAGGTCGGCGGGGGACAGGTTGAGACCGTCGGTGATGCCGCCGGTGGCGTCCGGCGAGCTGGCGGTCTGGGTGGTGGCGGAGGCCGCCGGGGCGGCGAGGGCGAGGCCCGCCATGGTGAGGGCGGCCAGGGTGGCGAGTTTCTTCATGCCCTGCCGAACGACCCGGGCCGCCCTCAGGTAACCGGGTGGCGCGGACCGTCACCCCTGAACGCCCAGAACCCTCAGGCCGAACCCTCAGGCCGTCACCCACAGCGTCCGCACGCTGTTGCTGACGAACGACCCGATCGGCTCGTTCACCCGCCCCGGCGCCGTCGCCAGCTCCGGGAACCGCTCGAACAGGTGCCGCAGCGCCGTCTCCGCCTCCAGCCGGGCCAGCCCCGAGCCGAGGCAGAAGTGCGGGCCGTGGCCCAGCGACAGGTGCCGGGCGGGCTGCCGGGTCAGGTCGAAGCGGTCGGCGTCCGGGTAGTGCCCGGCGTCGCGTCCGACCGCCGCGTACGAGGCGAGCAGCGCCTCGCCGCGACGGATCACCACGTCGCCGACCTCGATGTCCTCGCTCGCGTAGCGCAGCGGGAACTGGCCGACCGGTGAGTCGTGGCGCAGCGTCTCCTCCACCACCGCCGACCACGGGTGCGCGCCGTCCAGGACCAGCCGCAGCTGGTCGGGGTGGGCGAGCAGGGCCCGTACCGCGTTGGTGATCAGGTTGAGCGTGGTCTCGTGCCCGGCCACCAGCATCAGCAGCAGGGTGCCGACGAGTTCGGCCTCGCTGAGCCCCTCCCCGGCCTCCCGGGCGGCGATCAGGTCGGTGGTGAGGTCGTCGCCGGGCTCGGCCCGCTTGGCCGCCACCACCGAGGCCAGCAGCGCGTTCAGGTCCCGCTGGGCGGCGACGGCCGCGGCCGGGGTGGCCGAGCTGGAGACCAGGGTGTCGGACAGTGCGTGCAGTTCGTCCTGCTGCTCCACCGCCAGGCCGAGCAGTTCGCCGATCACCTGCATCGGCAGCGGGTAGGCGAAGTGCTCGCGCAGGTCGAACCCGCCCTCCTGCTTCGCCACTTCGGCGAGCGAGTCGAGCAGCGCGACCGCCCGGGCCTCGATCGCGGGCGCCAGCGCGGCTATTCGGCGCGGGGTGAAGGCCTGGCTGACCAGCCCGCGAAGCCGCCGGTGGTCCTCACCGTCGGCGGTGACCATGCCCGGTACGGTGACGAAGTTGAGCAGCGGCCAGCCCTCCGGCAGCCGCCCCTCCCGGAAGTCCGTCCAGAGCCGGGCGTTCTTGCCGACCCGGGGGTCGGCCAGCAGCGACTGCAGGGCGTCGTGGTGGGTTATCGCCCAGACCACCACCCCGCCAGGGAGTTCCACCAGGACCGCTGGGCCGGCTGCCCGGAGCCGGGCGTTCTCTCCGTGCTGGTCACGGCCGAAGGGGTCGAGCCGGACGGGTTCGGGGCGGGCTCCGGGGGAGCCGTCGGGGGTGTCCATGCGGACCTCTCGGGGGCGGGCGGACGGGGCGGGGTGAAGGCGCTGTACAGCACCGGCAGGGCGACCAGCGCCCGCGACCACGGGGACGGCCGCCAGGCCAGTTCGCCCGCCGGGACGGCGAGTTGGAGGTCCGGCAGACGGTGCAGCAGGGTCTCGACGGCGGTCTCGACGATGATCCGCGCCGGGTGCTGGGCCGGGCAGACGTGCCGGCCCGCGCCCCAGGCGAGGTGCGCCCGGTTGCCGCCGAGCGAGCCCTGGGCGGCGGATGCGGCGCCCTGGGCGGCCGGGTCGGCGTTGGCCGCGGCCAGGCCGAGCACCAGCATGTCGCCGGCGCTGATGTACTGGCCGCCGAGCACGGTGTCGCCCGTGGCCCAGCGGCCGGGGAAGTTCTGTGTCGGCGGGTCGCGCCAGAGCACCTCCTCCAGCGCGTCGGAGACGGTCAGCCGTCCGCCGGTGAGTGTGGCCCGGAAGCGCCGGTCGGTCAGCAGCAGCCGCAGGGTGTTGCCGATCCAGTTGATGCAGGTCTCGTTGCCCGCGACCATCAGCACCACCAGGTGGTGCACCGCCTCCTCGTCGGTCAGCCCGGCCGGGTGGGCGAGCAGCCAGGAGGTGAGGTCGGCGCTGGGCGCGGAGCGGCGGCGGCGCACCAGGTCGGCCAGGATCTCCTGGAACTCCCCGGCGGCGCGCACCGATTCGGGCCCGCTGTCCACGAAGTGGCTGATCAGCTCGATCATCCGCGGCCCGGCCCCGGTGGGCAGGCCGACCAGCTGGGTGGAGACCAACAGCGGCAGCGCCCGGGCGTACTGGCCGATCAGGTCGGCGGTGCCGTCCGGGCCCCAGCCGTCGATCAGGCCGTCGGCGGCGGCCTCGGTGGTCTCGCGCAGCTGCCGGTGGTCGATCTGGGCCAGGGTGTCCGAGACGGCGGCGCGCAGCCGCTGGTGCTCGGCGCCGTCCAGGTTGAGCAGGGTGGGCCGCCAGGTGGTCATCGGCTGGAGCCGCGAGTCGGGGGCGAGCCGGCCCTCGGCGGGCACCCGCCAGTGCCGCGAGTCCTTGGAGAACAGGGCCTCGTTGCGGGTGAGTTCGAGCAGCTCGCCGTAGCCGAGGACGAGCCAGGCCTCCACCCCGGGCTCCAGCTCGATGGGCGCGACCGGCCCGTAGCGCTCGCGCAGCCGGGCGTACAGGCCGTGCGGGTCGTCGGCGACGGCCTGCCCGTACAGCGGGGTCAGCGGCACGCCGACCGGCAGCCCGCCGCCGTACGCGGCTGCGCCGTTCGGGGCCCCGCCGTACGCCGCGCCGCTGGAGGCGCCGCCGTGCGCGACCGGGCAGCCGGCGGCCCGCGGCGGCTCGGGGGCGGTCATCGCTGCAGCTCCAGCAGGGAGCTGCGGTGCAGGTGGTCCACGAAGTCGATCAGCAGGTCGTAGGACTGCCGCCGGTCACGCGCGTCGCAGTAGAGGATCGGTACCTCGGGCAGCACGTCCAGCGCCGAGCGCAGCTCCTCCTCCGGGTAGGTCGGCGTGTCCGGGAAGGTGTTGACCGCCACCGCGAAGGGGATGCGCTGCTCCTCCAGCCGGCCGAGCACGTCGAAGCTCTCGTCCGGCCGCCGTAGGTCGACCATCGCGATGGCGCCCAGCGCCCCGCGGGACAGGTCGTCCCACAGCGGCCAGAACCGCTGCTGCCCGGGCGTGCCGAACAGGTACAGCGCGAGCCGGGAGTTGAGTGTGATCCGGCCGAAGTCCAGCGCGACCGTGGTGGTGGTCTTGCCGCTGTGCCCGGTCAGGTCGTCCACGCCGCTGCTGGCGGCGGTCATGGTCTCCTCGGTGCGCAGCGGGGTGATCTCGCTGAGCGAACCGACCAGGGTGGTCTTGCCGACCCCGAACGGGCCGGTGACCAGGATCTTCACCGCGCCCTGCACCGAGGCCGGGAGGTACTGCGGCTCGGCCGGTACGTCGGCGGGGGCTTCAGCGGAGTTGGCGGAGGCCAACGAGCACCTCTTCCAGGAGGGTTGTGGGCAGGCGTTCGGCCTGCGGGACGGGCGGGAGCACCTGCACGGCGCCGAGGTCCCAGAGGTCACCGACCAGCACCTTGACGACGCCGAGCGGCAGCCCCAGGTGGGCCGCCACCTCGGCGACGGAGAGCAGGCTGTGGCAGAGCCCGAGGATGCGCCGGTGCTCGCGGTTGAGCAGAACGTGCTCGGGCAGTTCCGGGGGGCCGGATAACGCGCTGACCAGGCTCTCGATGGCCAGGTCGGCCCGGGTGGGGCGGCTGCGCCCACCGGTGATGACGTAGGGCCGGACGGGCCCGTTCACCGGTGGCCCCCCGCCGCGTGGTCGACCCGCGGCGGGCTGGTGAGGTGGGTTCCGATCCGCTCGACCAGGACCTGCATCTGGTACGCGACCAGCCCGGCGTCCACCGCCTCGCTGGTCACCACGGCCAGGTGCGCGCCGGCCCCGGCGGCGACGATGAAGAGGTAGCCGCCGCCGTACTCGATGATGATCTGGCGGGTGGCGCTGCCCGGTCCGCCGAAGCCCGCCGCGACGCCGCGGGCCAGCGACTGCAGTCCGGAGCAGGCGGCGGCGAGCCGTTCGGCGTCCTCGCGGGGGATGTCGGCGCTGCGGCCGATCTCCAGGCCGTCGTTGGAGACGACGACGGCGTGCTGGACCTGCGGGACGGCGATGATGTCGGCGAGCAGCCAGCCGAGATCAGGGGTGGTGGTCATGGAACTCTCCGGAGGGCTGGGGAAGTCGGGGGAGGGGGGAAGCAGGGCGGGAAGGGTCAGTGCGGGTCGGGCGGGGTCTGGGCCCTGGCCCGGGCGGCCGATCGGCCGCTGGCGGTGCCGGCCTGGAACATCGCCATGAACGCCTGCGCGTCCTGGGCCGAGCGGTACGGCGGGGTGGGCGGCGGGGGAGCGGCGTGCTGGGCGGGCCGGTTCGCGCGGTCGCGCCGGTGGCTCCGGCGGGGCAGTGGCGGCGGGGTGTCGCCGGTGGCGGGTGGCCGGCCGGTGGGTGGGGTCTCCACCAACGGGTGGCCGGCCGTCGGGTGGCCGGCCGTCGGGTGGTCGGCGGGAGTGGCCGGCCAAGGGTCGGGGCTGAACGCCCGGTCGTCCGGTCCGAGGCCGGGGACGGTGGGCGGCAGCGGCTCGGTGAGCAGGGCGTTCGGCAGCAGTATGACGACGCGGACGCCGCCGTACGGTGAGGGAGCCGAGCTGAGGGTGACCCGGAAGCCGTACTGCTCGGCGAGCCGGCCGACGGCGGCCAGGCCCAACTGCGGTACCTCGCCGAGCCGGGAGACCTCCAGGGCGCTGCCGCCGGCGAGCGCGGCGGCGGCCTTGGCGACGGCCTGTTCCGGCATGCCGACGCCGCCGTCGTCGATCTCGATCACCGCGCCGTTGTGCACCGGCATCAGGGTGACGAACACCTGGGTGCTGGGCGGGGAGTAGCGGGTGGCGTTGTCCAGCAGCTCGGCGATGGCGTGGATCAGCGCCTCGGCGGCTGCGCCGACCACCGCGGTCTCGATCCGGCTGCGGACCACCACCCGCTGGAACGGCAGGATCCGCGACTGGGCGCCACGCACCACGTCCTCCAGCGTGACCGGTTCCGGCCAGTGCCGTCCGGCCCGGGCGCCGCACAGGACGGCCAGGGTCTGGGCCAGCCGGGCCTGTTGGGCGGCGGCGTGGTCGGCCTTGAGCAGGCCTTCCAGCAGGGCCGGGTCGTCGTGGGTGCGCTCCATCTCGTCGAGCAGCGCCTGCTGGTCGTGGGCCATGACGAGGATGCGACGGGCGACGCTGAGGAAGGCCCGCTGGGTGGAGGCGGTGAGCTCCTGCTCCTGCTGGACGGCGGCCAGGTCGGCGCCCCGGCGGGAGAGTTCGGCGGTCAGCTGGTCCTGGAGCCGGGTGAGTTCGTCCTGCAGCCGGTCGGCCCGGCCGCGGTGGGTGACGGACACGGCGTGGTACCGCGCGGCGGCCAGGAGGGCGAGGACGGCGAGTACGCCGGTTGCCGTTACGGACCACTGAGTCATCGTCACGCCGC
The DNA here is from genome assembly GCF_042794375.1 of Kitasatospora sp. NPDC056531. Taxonomy (NCBI): domain Bacteria; kingdom Bacillati; phylum Actinomycetota; class Actinomycetes; order Kitasatosporales; family Streptomycetaceae; genus Kitasatospora; species Kitasatospora sp. NPDC056531. The sequence continues at coordinate 417,443 of NZ_JBHTTU010000002.1, forward strand.
GAATTCTAGGGTGATGATCCTACGTAGGTGTGAACGGATCTCGCCAAGTGACCGGATCTCGTCAATATCGAGTCAATACGCCGTCAATCCAGCGTCGTTCGACCCCGATCCCGTGAGTCCGTCGAGGTCCGCGATCGTTCGTCCAGGGTCTTCCGACCCGGGTCGACGGTACGGGTGATGGCTGATTCACGTTCTGGGATGTGAGGGGCGTGTGTGCACGGTGTTGCGGAACGGGCGGGGTCCGGTGCGGCAGCAGCGCCACGTCGTCCGGCCTGGACCGGCGCTACCCGTTGCGGCCCGGTGCGGCTCAACCGGTCACGGCCGGACCGGCCGTACCCAGCCGCCGTACCAGCACCAGGGTCCGGTCGTCCGCGACGTCCTGCGCCACGGTGTGCACCAGCCTGCTCGCCGCGCCCCGGACCAGCTGCTGCTGCGGCCGGTGCGTGCGCACCTCCGGCTCGGCTGCGGCCAACAGTCGGCCCACCCCTTCGTCCAGGTCCCGGCCCGGCACCTCCACCAGGCCATCGCTGAACAGCAGCAGCGAGTCGCCGTACCCCAGTCGCCCGGACACCGGCGGGTACGGCGCGCCCGGCACCAGGCCCAGCGCCGGGCCGCCGTGCTCGGAGGGCTGCCAGCCGTTCCTCCGGCAGTACCGCACGGGCGGCGGATGGCCCGCGTTGAACAGCCGGTAGCGGCCGGTCGCCGGGTGCAGCGCCAGGTGGACGGCGGTGGCGAAGTCGTCCTCCCAGCCCATCCGGACCAGGTGGTCGTTGGCGGCCGGCAGGAACGCCTCCGGCGGCACCCGGCCCAGCAGCGTCGCGAAGGCGCCCGACAGGTGGGTAGACCGGGCGGCCGCCCGACTGCCCTTGCCCGACACGTCCACCAGCACCAGCTCCAGCAGGTCCTCCTCCGGGCGGTGGGCGCAGAGCAGGAAGTCCCCGGAGAAGGAGGCGCCACCGGCCGGGGCCAGCTCGCTGTCGAAGTGCCAGTCCAGCAGCCGCTCCGGGAGGCGGGCCAGCGTCCGGTTGTGCTCGGCCAGCTCCAGCAGCATCGTGTCGCCCTGGGTGCCGCGCAGCCCCAGCCGGTGCCGGAACCGGTTCGCCGACAGCACCGTCGCCCCCGTCGCGGCCAGCACCACCGTCACCCCCAGCCGCACCCCGCGCGGGTCCTGCACCACCGCCCCCAGCGCACTGCCCGCCAGCGCCGCGCACACCAGCACCAGCAGTTGCCCCCGCCGCAGCACCAGCCCGCCACCCACCACCGGCAGCACCAGCGCCGACGGCGGCCACCCGTACGGCATCAGGATCGGCAGCACCCCCAGCACCACCGTCACCGCGAGCAGCACCCCCAGCGCCACCCGCCCCGCCCGTATGTCCCCGTCCAGCAGCCGCCCGTACCACCGCCGCACCCTCGCCATCAGTGCGGGCACCCGGGACCTCCGCCAAGCGTGGGCGGTCCCCTGTCATGACCACCAGTCAGCCCGCCACACTAGCCCGTCCACCCCCACCACCCCCCCAGCCCCCACCCGCTTCGCACCAGAAGTCGGCGGGCCCGGCTTCCTACTCCTCCTCTTCCGCCTTCGGCCAGGCGTGGAGGCCGGTGGTGAGGGTGGTGATGAGGCGGTTGTGGGTGGTGGTGAGGTCTTCGGCGAGTTGGAAGGCGCCGGTGATGGAGAGGGAGGCGAAGCCGTGGGCGAGGGATCGGACGGTGCGGGCGGCGTGGATGGCCTCGGGGCCGTCGAGGCCGTAGGAGCGGAGGACGGCGATGATGACGCCGACGAGGCGGGTGGCCGCGCGGGTGAGGTCGTCGTCGGGTCGGGGGGCCTGGGGGAGGGCGGTGTAGCGGTGGGGGTGTTCGGTGGCGTAGGCCTGGTAGGCGCGCAGAACGGCGGTGACGGCGTCGTCGCCGCTGCGGCCGACCGCGGCCTCGGCGAGCCGGTCGGCCAGTTCCTCGGTGACCCGGACGGCGATCAGCCGGCGCAGTTCGGTCAGGCCGCCGCTGACGTGCTTGTACAGGGAGGGAGTGGCGACTCCTGCGCGGGCGGCGACGGAGGCCAGGGTGAGGGCCTCGGCGCCCTGCTCGTCGATGAGGGCGAGGGCGTGGTCGACGACCTGGTCCGGGGTCAGTCCTACTCGGGGCATGGGTTCGGTTTCTCCGTACGGCTGCGGTTCGGCGGGCTCGGCGGGCTCGGCGGGCTCGGCGGGTTCAGGCGAGCTCGGCGAGGAAGGGCAGCAGGGCGTCCGCGACGGCCTGCGGGTTGTCGGCCATCGGGTAGTGGCCGGACCCCTCGATCATCACCTTCCGGGTGCCGAGCGCCGCGGCCTGGCGCTCGGCGACGGCCGCCGGGTCCGGGAAGTCGGGGTCCTTGCTGCCCATCAGGACGAGCGAGGGGCAGCGGGCGGCCGCGCACCAGCCGATCGGCGCGGAGTCCCCGGCGACGTGTCCGCGGGTGGCGGTCTTGCGCCCGGGGGTGCGCAGGGCGGCGACCAGCCCGGCCACGTACGTGTCGAGGTCGGCGGGTCGGGGGCCGGGGAAGGCCATCTTGCGCAGGTAGAAACCCCAGACGGCCGGCCAGTGGACCATCGCGGTGCCCATGACGGCCATCACGCCGCGCATCAGGGCGTTGGCCCGGTGCTCGACGAAGGCGTCGATCAGCGCGATTCCGGCGACCCGCTGGGGAGCGTCCCCGGCGAGCTTGACCACGGTCGCCCCGGTGTAGGACTGCCCGACCAGGACGGCCCGCTCGATGCCGAGGTGGTCGAGCAGGGCGAGGACGTCGGTGGCGACGGCGGCCGGGCTGTAGTCGTCCCAGACGATCGAGGACTCGCCGAAGCCGCGCACGTCCATGGTGATGACCCGGCGCCCGGCGGCGGTGAGCAGCGGGTGCAGGTGCCGGTAGGCGCGGCGGCTGTCGAGCATTCCGGGGAGCAGGACGACGGGGGTGCCGTCGCCCTGCCGGGTGTCGTCGAAGGCGATCCGGCCGCCGGGGACGTCGAGGTACTGGGTGTTCGGGGTGACGGTGCCGTTCACGGTGGTCCTCCACGGGGTCGGTGCTGCCGATAGCCATAAAGCTATGGCTAATAGCCTTAGCCGTCAACCCCTTCTGCCGGTGTCCCGGGAACGGCTCAGACCCCCTCGGCCCGGAACGGATCGTGCTCGCTGAGCAGCTTCTCCAGTCGGGCCTGGTCGACCCGGGCGACGGTGTCCGAGGACTCCTGTCGGTCCCGGATCACCTTGGCCAGCGTGAAGGCGGAGGTGACGGTGTAGAGGAGGCCGATCCCGAGGAAGGCCCTGGTCCACCCGCCGACGGGCAGGTAGGCGATCCCGACGGCGAGGGCCCCGCCGGAGATCGCGAACGAGAGGACGGCCTGGACGTAGTACGCGGCCGTGGTGCGTGACTGCATCGGTGCGCTCATGGCGTCAGGATGCGGCGGCGCGGCCGGGCCGCACATGAGTAGGAGTACTCAGATGGACTAGGCGAATGATGGGTCGTTCGTTGACGTCCGACCACCTGCCCCCCAGCCGTCCCGGACGGATGGCTTGGAATCAGGGCCTCCTAGGATTAACGTTTGATAACGCAGCGCGGTCGTCAACGCCGTACCCAGACGGCACCGTGCGCCGTCGCCTAATCCCGCCGACCGGCCTCCGGGCAGGTCAGGGAGCCGGGGAACCACGTTCCTTGGGGTGAATCGGCGGGGCCCCGGCCCGGCCGTAGGAGACCTTCCTGCTCCGAACCCGTCAGCTAACCCGGTAGGCGCGAAGGAAGGAAAGGAGCGCGCCTCCGTGGCGTCGACGCACACCCCGGCACACCCGGCCGGCCCCGCAGCCGGTACCCAGCTCCTCGACCACCCCGGCACGGACGGGACCGAGTCGCTCGGCACCGACGACTTCGCTCCGGAGGCCGAGGCCAACCGCCACCGGATGCCGCGTCAGACCCGCGGGGCCTCCCCGCTGCTCGGCGTCACCGCCGTCGCCGCCACCCTGGGCGCCACCGGCTTCGCCTCCGCCACCCCGGCCGCCGCGCCCGCCGTCGAGGCCGCGGACGAGGCCCCGGTCACCCTCGCCGCCGACCCCGGCCTCGCGCTCGCCGCCCGCATCCAGCAGCAGGCCGACAGTCAGCGCACCGCCGCCGAGGAGGGCGCCCGCCTGCAGGCGGCGAAGGAGGCCGAGGCGAAGGCCGCCGCGAAGGAGGCCGACGCCAAGCGCGCCGCCGCCGAGGCCGAGCGTGCCAAGGCCGCTGCCCTCACCCTGCCGGTGAAGGACTACAACCTCTCCGCCCACTACGGCCAGAGCGCCCGCTACTGGGCCCACCTGCACACCGGCCTGGACTTCGCCGCCGACACCGGCACTCCGGTCTACGCGGTGGGCCAGGGCACCATCACCTCGGCTGGCTGGTCCGGCGCGTACGGCTACCGGATCGTCGAGACCCTGCCCGACGGCACCGAGATCTGGTACTGCCACCTCTCCTCGATCATCAAGGGCTCCGGCGCGGTCGGTTCCGGCCAGCAGATCGGCAAGGTCGGCGCGACCGGCAACGTCACCGGCCCGCACCTGCACCTGGAGGTCCGCCCGGGTGGCGGCGCCCCGGTCGACCCGGAGACCTGGCTCCAGCAGCGCGGCCTCAACCCCTGACGGGAACCCCTGAACTCCTGGCGGGAGCCCCGACGAGAACCGGGAGCCTCCGACGCGACGCCCGAGGGCCCCGGACACCCGGGGCCCTCGGCCGTTCACTCCGCAGACTCCGCAGACTCCGCCGGCAGCTGCGCCAGGTAGGCGTCGATCTCCTCCGCCCCCGGCTCCGGCGCCAGCTCCGGGAACTCCTCCACCAGCAGCCGCGGCAGCCCCGGCACCGTCCACCCGCCGATCAGATCGAGCGCGACCTCGGCCGCCGCCGTCTCGAACTCCCCGAAGTCCCCGGCCAGTTCGTCCGGCATCGGCCGCCCCAGCGCGTTCAGCTCGGCCAGGTTGCGGTAGCTGCGCCGCATCAGGCCCTGTTCCAGCAGTCGCCGCGCGCCGTCGGTGGCCATGCCGACCGACAGCACCCGGCCCGGCCCCCAGCCCTGCTCGTCCGGTTCGTCCAGCCAGCCGGTCGCCACCAGCGCCTCGAACCCGGCCAGCCGCTCCTCCTCGTCGAGCCCGGCGAAGCCGGCCAGCCAGTCCCGCACCGCCGCCCCGTCCGCGGTGTCCACGCCGTGGGCATGCAGCAGCACCGCGTACAGCCGCGGCCAGGTGACCAGGTCGGCGCGGCGCAGCAGCCCGGCCGCGACCTCGCCCTGCCACTCGGCCTCGGCGTGCAGCCGCTCCTGGCGCTTGGCGTTGAGCCGCTTCGCCGCCCGCTGGTGGTCGATCAACAGCCGCACGGCGTTGCCGTACGCGAGCGGGTCCGCCTCCGGGGCGGGTTGGACGTAGAGGTGGAGCCGCTCGTACAGCAGGTGCTCCACCGCGTCGGAGGTCAGTTCGGGCCAGCCGTCGTGCATCCTGCCCTCGCCCAGTTCCAGCAGCGCCAGCACCGTGCGCAGAGGCTGCTCGGCCACCGGCGCGCGGTCCTGCTCGGCCGCCCAGTCGAGCAGGTCGGCGGCCCTGGTGCGCGGGGCGAGCCGCAGGTCTTCGTCGTTCATATTCCGAACGGTAGCCGTCGGACGGGGGGTAGGGTCGGCAGCCATGGTCCCCGTACGCCTCACCGGCCCCAGGCTCGCCATCCGCGAGTACCACCACACCCCGGAGGAAGTGGACGCGCTGTACGCGTTGTACAGCGACCCGGAGGTGACCCGCTACCTCCCCTTCGAGCCGCGCGACCGGGAGACCTGCGCCGACCAGATCGAGCTGTACCTGGAGGAGGCGATGGCCGAGGAGCGGGACACCTACCGCCTCGCCGTCGTCCGGCGGGAGGGCGCCGAGGACCCGGCGGACGCGCTGCCGATCGCGCACGCCAGCCTCACCCTCGGCAAGTACCGCTCCGCTCACCTCGGTTACGTGCTGAGCCGCGGGGTGTGGGGCCGCGGCTACGCGGGCGAGATCGCCGGGCTGCTCTGCGAGCTCGCCTTCGGCCCGCTCGGGCTGCACCGGCTGGCCGCCCGGGTCGACGTGGACAACAAGCCCTCCGCCAAGGTGCTCACCAGGCTCGGCTTCCAGCTGGAGGGGCGGGTGCGGCACGACCTGTACAAGGGCGGCGTCTGGTCGGACTCGTACCTGTACTCGCTGCTCGTCGACGAGTGGCCGGGCCCGTCCGCCCCCTTCGCTTCGTCCTGATCCCGGAAGCGGACCGGAAGCGAGCCGGTAGCGGACCGGACGGGGGGTTAACCCCACCCCCGATCCGCCGGTCCCCCGGATACCCCCCGACCTGTGGTTCGACCAGACTGGACGACGTCAGCGAGTACGAACGACCGCGAGATCGAGGGGCCGGGGGCCGGGACATGAGCAGCAGCCGAAGCACGCTGGACCACGAGTGGGACGTCCTGGGCGGTCACGACGACGAGGGCCCGCGCCCCGTCCGGGCCCGCCGGACGGAGCAGCCGCCGGCTTTCTGGCGGGCGCCGTTCTCCGCGCACTACTACCGCGAGATCGGCTACGCGCTCACCGGCCTGCCGGTGGCGATCGCCGCCTTCACCGTCGCGATCACCATGTTCTGCTTCGGCCTCGGCACCTTCGTCACCGTCCTCGGCCTGCCGGTGCTGGCCGGCCTGACCATCGTCTCCCGCGGCTTCGGCCGGCTGGAGCGGGCCCGGGTGCGCGGCATGCTCGGCCTGGACGTGCCCGGGCCGGCGCCGGTGCGCCAGGTCCGTCCGGGTGGCTGGGGCGCGATCACCGCGCGGCTGGCGGACGCGGCGGGCTGGAAGGCCGTGCTGTACCAGGTGGTGATGTTCCCGTGGGCGGTGTTCAGCTTCGCCATGACGCTGGTGTTCCTGCTGCTCGGCTGGGCGATGGCGCTCTACCCGCTCTACCACTGGGTCTTCCCGACCTACACCCACTGGCGCGGCTACCAGCTGTTCGACTTCACCGACAGCGACCACGTCCGGCACGTCTACTACGTCGAGGGCACCTGGCAGATCGCCGCGTTCTCGATGGCCGGGGTGCTGCTGGTCTTCCTCACCGCGAGGCTGGTCCGCGGCCTGACCAATGTCAACCGGGCCGCCGCCCTGGGCCTGCTCGGGCGCTGAACCCGCCCGCCGTCCGGGCCCGCCGGCCCGCCGTGCGGGCCCGATCCACCGTTCGAGGCCCCGACCGCGCTCCGGATGCGGTCGGGGCCGGCCCGTGTTCGGATGGCCGGGTGGCCGCCGCACGGACCTCCGCGCCGAACCCCGGCATCCTGATCACCTCCCGTCCGCTGGACGAGTACTGCGCCACGTTCGGCCTCACCCGCGCCCTGCTCGCCGCCCTGCCCGGGCCGCTGCTGGACTGCCCCGGCGGCGCGGCGGGCCTGGCCGCCGAGGCGCGCGAGCTGGGCTGCCGGGTGATCGCCGCCGACCCGGCGTACGCCCTGCCGCTGCCCGAGGTGGCGGACCACGCCCTGGCGGCCCGGGGCTCGATGGCCGCCGCGATGGCGGCCCGCCCGCACCTGTACCCGGCGACCGGCCGCTGCCGGTCGGAGCGCTACCTGCGCAGCTGGGACCGCGCCCGCCGACTGTTCACCGCCGACTCGGCCGCCCACCCCCAGCGGTACGTGGCCGCTGCGCTGCCCCGACTGCCCTTCGCGGACGGCACCTTCGCCCTCACCCTGAGCGGCTACCTGCTCTTCGCCTACCCTGAACTGTTCGGCCCCGAGCATCAGTTGGCCGCACTGGCCGAGCTGGTCCGGGTCACCGCCGCGGACGGCGAGGTCCGCGTCCAGCCGCTGTACGACGGGTACGGGCGCCGTTGCGGGCACCTCGACCGGCTGCGGTACGCGCTCGGCGAGCACCGGATATCCAGCGAGGTCCGCCGCGTCCCCCGCGGGGACGGCCGCACCCGCCGGGTGCTGGTGCTGCGGGCCGCCGACCACCGCCGCCGGGAGCTCGGCGGCAGTCGGATCGGTAATAGTCACTAGGCCATTTCGTTCCTATACTCGCTCGCATGAGCGAGACCACGATCCGGCCCGCCGCGCCGGCCGACGCCGACCGGCTCACCGCGCTGATCCAGGCCTCCAGCGCCTACCGCGGCGCGTACTTCGCGATGATCGACGGCTACGTCGTGACGCCCGACTACGTGGAGCGCCACGAGGTCGGGATGGCCGTGACCGACGACGACCGGCTGCTCGGCTTCTACGCGCTGATCCGCGAACCGGCCGAGCTGGACCTGATGTTCGTCGCAGACGAGGCCCAGGGGCTCGGCATCGGACGGCAGTTGATCGCCGACATGCTCGACCGCGCCCGCGAGGCCGGGATCGCGGCGGTCAAGGTCGTCTCGCACCCGCCCGCCGAGGGCTTCTACCGGCAGCTGGGCGCCGAGCGCACCGGTACCCGCCCGCCGCGGGCCAAGACCCCCTGGGAGCAGCCCGAACTGCGCTTCACCGTCTAGGAGTCGTCGCCGACCGGCGGAACGGGCGGTGCCGACGGTGCCGACGGAGCGGGCGGTGCCGACGGTGCCGACGGAGCGGGCCGGGCCGTCGACGAAGGCGGCGAAGCCTGCGCCGGGACGAAGGCCGCCACCTGCAGCCGGGACAGGATCTTCTCCGCCAGCCAACTGCGGTCCGACCCGTACGGAATCCCCCGCGGGTCGACCAACTGCGCCGCCACCGCGTCCCGCAGCCGCTGCGCCTCGGTGCCGGGCAGCCGGGAGAGCAGGCCCCGCGCGGCCAGCAGCGCGTGGTACTGCTCGAAGCCCGAGCGCGGGTGCTCGATCGCGTCCAGCACGCACGGCAGGTCCGCCAGTGACGGGTCGCCCTGCATCAGTGCGAGCGCCTGGATCCGGCGGCCCTCGGAGCCGTCCGCGAAGAGGTCCCGCACCTGGTCGACGGTCAGCGCCGAGCGCTTCGCGGTGGAGCGGACCTCGGCGACCACGCCCTCCGGTCCGGCGGGGGAGCCCGAGGAGGGCGGCAACTGCGCTGCCAGCGCCGCCGGTTGCTCGGCACTGCCGCCGAGCAGCCCGAGGTGCTGCATCGCGCGCACCCGCAGGTCGTCCGCGCCCACCTTGTCGCCGTGCCGGTCGCGGTCCTGCCCGGCCAGGAAGAGGTCCAGCGCCTGGTCCGCGTCGGTCAGCGCCTGCGGCAGCGCGAGCCGGGTCACCAGCCAGCCGGCCAGGAAGCCGAGGACCAGGAAGTACAGCACCAGCGCGGCCGCGAACGGCACCGCCGCGTCCTCCCCGCCCAGCGCGGGCGCCAGCGCCGTACCGAGCTGGTGCAGTCGCTCACCGAGCGAACCGAGCTGGGTCAGCCCGACGCCCAGCAGCACCTTGGTCAGCCAGTCCGACACCTGCTCCAGGTTGGTGTTCGGCGCGTACGAGCCCTGCGGCTCGCCGGAGCCGCTCTTCACCCGGGGCACCCCGAACAGGAAGCCCAGCGCACCGCCGACCACCGTCGAGGCCCCGGCCACCACCAGCCCGCCGCCGAGTGCCTGCCAGGCGTGCTCCCGGCCGAGTGCGAACAGCAGCAGCCCGAGAAGTCCCGTCCCGCCGAGCACCCCGGCGGCCGCCCGCTGCGCCGTCCGCAGCGCCGACGTGCCGACCCGTCGCGCCTTCGCCATCGCCCACCCCCAGTGTCCGCTCCGCTGCGCCCCGTCGTTCCTGTGGTGGGGCCGCGCCGACTCTAGCGCCGCGGTCCCACCACGGGAACGGCCCGGGGGCGCCTCCGCTACGACGGGACCGGCCCTGAAAACACAGACAGCCCGCGGGCTGCTCCTCGATGCCGGCCCGTGCACTGGCCTGGCACCGAGGCACCGGGGATGTTCCGGTGAGCCCGCGGGCTGGGTGACTGCTGTGGATTTCGCCTGCCGGAGGCCAGGGGCCTCACCCTGCGCAGGCAGGGGCGGCTCTAGCGAGCAGCCACCTCACGCATCCTGATGGAACTCAATTCAGGATCACCTCCTTTCAGTGTGCCGCCACTGTAGGCAGCCCCCTGTCGGGAGGGCAACGGATTATTCGCGGCCGTTGCTCAGGCGGTCTTGATCTGGTCCTTGAACTTCGAGAAGTCGATCGTGTTGTCGGCCGGCGGGGCCTGGACGGTCAGCGGCTTGTCGAAGTCGGTGAGGTTGATCGTGGTCTTGCCGTCCTTGGCCGAGTCCGTCTCGATCCGGACCGGGTAGGGCTTGCCCTCGGTGGCGATGTGGAGCGTCGACAGCTCGCCCGAGTCGTCGGTGACCTTGAGGCTGAAGGTCTTCAGGCCGTTGATGTTGCCCGGAGAGCCCTTCTCGGCCTTGTTGGTCTTGCCGTCGGTGATCTGCTTGCTGAAGTCGGTGAGGCTGCAGAAGCTGGTCATCATCTTCATCTGCGGGTCGCTGTCGAACCCGGTCAGGTAACGACCCTTGAGGAGCTCGGCGACCTTGCCGCCGTCCTTGCCGCCGTTCTTGCTGCTGATGGCCGTCCAGAAGGCGCTGTCCCCCTTCATGTAGGAGGCCTTGCCATCGTTGATGATCTCGATCTTGCCCATGCCCGGCAGGGACATGGTGCCCTTGCACTGGCCCTTGTTGTCCATGGCCAGGTCCATGTCCATGTTGCCGTCTACGTCGGCAATGGTGCCGGACATCTTGAAGGCGGTGGCGGCGGCCAACGCGTCCTTGGCCTGCTTCTCGATCTCCTGCGCGGTCAGCTTGTCGGTGTCCAGCGGCGCGACGGTCGGGGTCGGGGTCGGCGTAGCGGTCGGAGTCGCGGCGGCGGTGGTCGCGGCGGCGGTCGCGGGCGCGGCGGCCTTGTCCGCGGACTTGTCCTTGTTGTCGCCGCAGGCGGCGGTGCCCGCTCCGAGCAGAAGGCAGATCGCGGCGGTGCTGACCAGGCGCTTCGACAGCATGAGATGGTTCCTGTCCCGGGGCACGGCCCTGCCGCCCCCAACTGGATGAATTTTTCCTCAGCAGTATGGGGGAGGCCCCGGACAGCAGATCTTGGATCCGGCCCCTGTTACAGGTTCGTGGCAGGAACGTGCTCTGCCCGTACCCGGGAACGCAAAAGGCCCGGAGGAAGAATCCTCCGGGCCCTTCGGCTACTGAGTAGCGGGGACAGGATTTGAACCTGCGACCTCTGGGTTATGAGCCCAGCGAGCTACCGAGCTGCTCCACCCCGCGTCGGTGAACACAACAATACGTGGAAGTCGCCGAGATGGGAAATCGGTTCTTCGGGCGCCTGAGCCGGCGGCGCCGAGCAGGGCTCTCAGACCGCCCCGGCCGCCCGCCGCCCGCGCCGCGAGGCGTGCCGGGTCGCCCGGGATCTCGCCCAGGCCGCGAAGCAGACCAGCGCCACGAAGCAGGGCACCATCAGCACCCCGTAGACCACCAGGAACCCGTCCGTCCCCAGGTCGGCCGCGGCGTTCCAGGTGCCGTGCAGCACCATCGCCAGCAGCAGCCCGGCCGGCGCGGCCAGCCGGGCCAGCCAGCGCCGTCCGGTGGTCAGGGCGACGGCCAGGCCGATCCCGGTGAGTGCGGTGAACAGCGGGTGGGCGAAGGGGGAGAGCAGGGCGCGCAGCACGAAGGTCTGCACGGTGCTGTCGAAGTCCCGCAGGCTGGGCCGGTCGCCCAGGCCGATGTTGTCCAGCCGGTTCCGCTGGTCGGTGGTGAAGGCCCGGCCCAGGTAGAGGACGTTCTCGACGAAGGCGAAGCCGCAGGCCGTCATCCCGCCGAGCACCACTCCGGCGGCCAGGGTGCGCGGCCGGGAGCGGCGGTGCGGGGTGCCGCCGGAGAGCGGGGCCGGGCACAGGTACGGCAGCGGCCGAAGGTAGGGGCGCAGCCGCAGTCGGCCTCGGGCGTGCGGTCCGGCCGGGCGGCGCTCGTACGGGCGGGGGCGCCGGGGCGCGGGCGACCGTTGCAGCAGCGGCGCGCAGGGGCGCCCGGTGCGGCGGCCGTGGCAGCGCAGCCGTTGGCCGAGCGGCAGGAGCAGCACCACCAGGGCGGTGGCCTTGGCGCTCTCCTCGATCAGCGGGGTGGCGATCCCGGCGCCGAGCAGCTCACCGAGCCGGCCCGGGTGCGTGGTCAGGTAGTCGGCGGTCCAGTTGTTGGCCAGGATCGCGACCGTGGTGGCCGCGCAGGCGCCCCAGCCGAGGCAGAACACGGTGTGCCGCAGCGGCACCCGGGCGGTCAGGTTGAGCCAGGCCAGGCCGCCGAGCACGAAGGGCAGCGGCACCATCGCCAGGCCCAGGCCGACCAGCAGTCCGACCGTGCCGGTCTGCCGCTGCACCAGGTGCAGGATCAGCACCCCGCAGCCGATCAGGATCAGTACGGCGGTCGCGGTGACCGAGGAGAGCGCCATCGAGCGGCCGCGACCCGGTGGTGGCGCGGACGTGCTCGTCACGGCGGGAGAGGCGGGAGAGGCGGGAGAGGTGGAAGCGGCGGAGCCGGCCGGCGGCAACGCGCCACCCGGCCGGGGCAGCAGCTGGTGGGCCCGGCGCCCCCGGGGCCCCGGGATGGTCCGGGTGCCGCCGGTGCGCGGGACCGTCCCCGGTACGTCGGCGGCGGCGCGTCCGCGGGTCCGGAACCCGCCGCCGGACGGGCTGCCCATGCGGCACAGGGTAGGCCACGGCAGCAGCCCGTCGGGAGGACTCGGGACGAACCGTCCGCCGGTCGCACGACCGGCCGCTCAGTCGGCCGCCGCCTGTTCGAACGGCGGCCGAGGGCTCAGCGGCGGCGGAACAGCAGGTCGTGCACCACGTGGCCCTTGGCGATCCCGGCGCGCTCGAACTTGGTGACGGGTCGCCAGTCCGGTCGCGGTGCGTAGCCGGGGATGCTGCCGTCCGGGTGGTCCGCGGGCTCCAGCCAGCCGGTGCCGTCACCCTCCGGGTGCAGGTTCTCCAGCTCCGGCGAGGCGGACAGCACGGCCAGCATCTGCTCCGCGTACGGCTCCCAGTCGGTCGCGCAGTGCACCAGGGCGCCGGGGGCGAGCCGGGGCAGCACGAGGTCGAGGAAGGACGGTTGGACCAGCCGGCGCTTGTGGTGCTTGGGCTTGGGCCACGGGTCGGCGAAGTAGACCCGGAGTCCGGCCAGCGAGGCGTTCGGCAGCATGTCGCGCAGCAGGATGACGGCGTCACCGGCGGCCAGCCGGACGTTCTGCGAACCGTCGCGCTCCAGCAGGCCGAGCAGGTTGCCGTGGCCCGGGGTGTGCACGTCGGCGGCGAGGATGCCCGTCGACGGGTCGGCGGCGGCCATCGCGGCGGTGGTCTCGCCCATGCCGAAGCCGATCTCCAGGGTGACCGGCAGACCGCGGAACAGCTCCCGCAGGTCCAGCGGGCTGCCGTCGATCGGGATGCCGTACGTCTCCCAGCTGCGGTCCAGGGCGCCCGCCTGGGCGTTGGTCATCCGGCCCCGGCGCGGCTGGAAGCTGCGGATGCGCCGCTCGCGGTGCTGGGCCTCGGTGGCCTTGTGCGGGTACATCGGCGCGGGGTAGGCGGCCGGCGCGGCGGACATCCGGGCGGACGGCGATTGCTGGGGGATCGGGGCGGTGGCAGTCACAATCCCCCGAGTCTACGGGGCCGTGCGTGGCACCCGTCGGGGTGTGTGACGGGGCTCATCCGGGCTGCGGCCGCGCGGCTCGTTCGCGGCTCCCGGCCGCTCGGTCCGTCCGGCCCGGCCCCGGCCGGGAGCGGCTCAGCCGCCCGCCTCCAACGCGGCCAGCGCCCGGCGGGCCACCTCGCGGCCGATCGGCAGCGAGGCCGTCGCGGCGGGGGAGGGGGCGTTCAGCACGTGGACGGTACGGCGCGGGGAGCGCGGGTCCTCCGGGTCGAAGCCGGCGAAGGCGAAGTCGTCCAGCAGCGAGCCGTCCCGGGCCACCGCCTGGGCCCGTACCCCGGCGGTGGTCGGCACCAGGTCGGCGCCGGTCACGGCGGGCAGCAGCCGCTGGACGGCAGCGGTGAACGCCCGCTTGGACAGCGAGCGGTGCAGCTCGCCGACCTCGTAGCGCCAGTGCCGGCGCAGGATCCGCCAGGTACCGGGGAAGGCGAGGGTGTCGGCCAGGTCGCGCGGGTGGACGGTGCGCCAGTCGTAGCCCTCGCGGGCCAGCGCGGGCACCGCGTTCGGGCCGACGTGGACGTCCCCGTGGACGCCCCGGGTGAGGTGCACGCCGAGGAAGGGGAAGGCCGGGTCGGGCACCGGGTAGACCAGGCCGCGCACCAAGTCCCGCCGCTTCTCCGCCAGTTCGTAGTACTCGCCGCGGAACGGCACGATCCGCACGCCGGGGTCGTCCCCGGCCAGCCGGGCGATCCGGTCGCTGTGCAGCCCGGCGCAGTTCACCAGCACCCGGGCGCGCAGCTCCCCGTCGGCGGTGCCGACCGTCACGCCGTCCCTCCGCCTGGCCACCGCCCGCACCTCGGTGCCGGGCCGCAGCTCGGCGCCCGCTTCCCGGGCCAGCCGGGCGTACGTCGTCGCGACGGCCGGGAAGTCGCAGATGCCGGTCGTCCCGACGTGCAGTCCGGCCAGGCCGCTGACCTCCGGCTCGTGTCGGGCGATCCCGGCCCGGTCCAGCTCGGTCACCGGGATGCCGTTCGCCCGCCCCCGCTCGGCCAGCACGGACAGCCGGGGCAGCTCGGCGGCGTCGGTGGCCACGATCAGCTTGCCGGTCACCTCGTACGGGATGCCGTGCTCGCGGCAGAACGCCACCAGCTCGGCGGCACCCGCGACGGCGAACCGGGCCTTGTACGAACCGGGGCGGTAGTAGATGCCGCTGTGGATCACCCCGCTGTTGCGCCCGGTCTGGTGGGCCGCGAAGCCGGGCTCCTTCTCCAGTACGGCGATCCGCAGACCGGGGTCGGCCAGGGTCAGCGCATGGGCCGTGGCCAGCCCGACGATCCCGCCGCCCACGACCACGACATCGAACTCGCCCGTCACTTCGCGCTCCTGTCCGCCGCCCGGTCCCCGTCTGCCGCCGATGCTGCCACGGGGACGGGTGGGGGTCGAGAGTGCGTCGTGCCGTCGGGCGGAGCCGCTTCCCCGCACGCCGGTCGGCCCGTGAAGGCTCCGCCGCGCGGATGCGTGGTCCCGTCCGTTCGCGTGGTGGCGCGCCGGGTGCCCGGTACGCCGGGGTGGGCGGCAGTGTGTCGCCGCCCGCCCCGGGGCGGGCGGCCGGTCTCCCCGCCGGCCGCAGTGGCGGCGCGCCGGGTCCCCCGACCCCGCGCGCCGCCACTGCCCCCCTTTCTCGTCCGGCCGCGGCGTGTCGCGCTCGGCCCCCCGGCCCCGCGCGTCACCGCCGTCCCCCCGGCCGTGCCTCGGGGTGCCGCGCCGGGCCCCCCGGCCCCGCGCGTCACCGCCGTCCCCCGTCGGCTACGCCTCCCAGGGCCACCCGGCGTTCGTCCCCGCCTCCAGCAGCGGGATCAGCCGGAAGGCCGCGTCGCTCAGGCCGCCGAAGGTGTGCCGGTTGGCGCCGCCGCTGGGGCCGTGGCCCTGGGCGTAGCCCGCCAGGTTCCAGGTGTAGACCGGGACGTCGGCCGGGACCGCGGAGAGCGGATCGCTGCCCCGGTAGCCGAAGCCGGTCTGCTCGTCGGTGACGATGACCACCCGGTCGTGGCCCCGGTGGTGGCTGCGGACGGCCTGGGCGGTGTTGGTGCCGCCGAGGCTGCTGAAACGATCCAGCACCCGCAGTACCGCCTCGCCGCGGCCGACCTCGATCACCCGGCTGGTGGTGCCGAACTCGACCAGGTCGGCCTCGGCCGCCCGGATCTTCAGCGCGGTGCCGAAGATCGCCGCCGAGTCCGCCCGGTTGAGCTGGGTCTGGGCGCTGGGCCGGTCGAACATCGAGCCGGAGCGGTCGACCAGGATCAGCGTGCGGCCGGGCAGCTCGGGCACGTTGGCGAGCGAGTGGCCGAGTGCCGTCTCCAGCGCGTGCCCCCACCGCAGCGAGGGCGCGTGCCGGTAGGCGGCCAGGTAGCGGAACGGGAACTGGCGCGAGCGCCGCACCTCGCCCGGATCGGAGATCCGCCGGGCCACCCCGGCCGCGACCGCGTCCGACACCCCGGCCTTGTCGAAGTTGCGCAGGTTCCGCACCAGCGCCATCGGGCCCATGGAGGGGATGATCGCCTCCCAGACCGCGGCGTCCAGCGGGCCCTGCAGCCAACCGGCCAGCGCCTCCCAGGTCAGCCCGGCGGCGGCCAGCCGCTCGGCGCCGTCCTCGGCGGTCACGGTCGCCCGGCGCTCCTCGACCGGCAGCGCGAGCAGCTCGCGGTTGGCGGTCAGCAGCGGGACGGCCGCGGGCGGGACGGCCTCCTCCGGCCGGTGCCGGCGGTCCAGCGCGTAGCCGAACAGCGCGCCCTGCCAGGGCTTGTCCGGGTCCGGCGTCGGGTGGGTCAACTCCAGGACGTCGCCGAAGCGGTACCCCTTGGCTGCGGTGTCGTACTTGAGCAGCGAGCGCGCGTCGTACAGCCGCCGCACCGCGTCCGCGACGCCGCGCTTGAGCGGCTTGGGCAGCGCTCGGCCGTAGCGCGAGGTCCAGTACGCGAGCAGCTCGCCGGGCTCGTCGGCGCGCCGCAGCACGGCGTCGACGGCCTGCCGGGAGTAGCCGTGGGCGCCCGCGTCCAGCCGGGCCCGGGTGAACTCGGCGGCGCCGACCAGCGCGGCGGTGCGCATCTGCGCCCCGTACCGCAGCCAGCGCAGCAGCCCGAGGGTCCACTCCGGGTCGGCGACGGCGAGTTCGCGCACCAGCGCGGTGTAGCGGTCGTCGCGGTCGCCGCCGCGCTCGTAGAAGGTGTCCTGGCCGACCATGTTGGCGATCGACAGGAGGAAGAGTTCGGACCTGCGGTCCCGGACGTAGCCGACGCCGCCCTCGTGGGTGCGGCCGCGCTGCCCGGTCGTGGTCACCGGCGAGCTCGGACCCGCCTTGGCCTTACGGACGTTGAACCTGGACATGCAACAGCCCCCCTCGGTCTGTCGGTGGTGTCGACGGGAGGGAGGCATGAAGCGGTGAGGGGTGCCCGAGATCATGTCGACCTTTGGACGGCCGACGTCGGCGGAGGTATATGCCTTGTGCTCTACCGGATTGAGCTAGCGGCCGCACTCACGCACGGCACGCCCGGGACTTGAACCCGGAACCGCAAGATCCGAAGTAACCCCCGCCTGCGCACCGGGCACTCCGAAGCGCAGCTGCCTCCCGAGATCAATGGATTCGGCTGCGGTTTTTGGGGTTGCTTCAACGCGCCCCGAAAAGGGGCACTCCACAGAAGTAACCGCCGCCGTCGCACCGGGAGGTGCGGAATTCTATTCACGTATGGGTGTCCAGAGTTCGAGGACGGCTGAGGTGACGAAGCTGCTCTACCGACTGAGCTACACCGGCACGGAAGTGCCGGCGGCGGGACTCGAACCCGCGACCCGCCCATTAAGAGTGGAAGTAACCTCCGCCTGCGCACCTGGACGAGAGAGACCTTAGCGAGGCCCCTCTCACAGGTGCATCCCATTTATCGTCAGCTCCCGCGGTTCCCGTGGGAGCTCCCGCGAATCACGCCGGAGCGACGATCACCGCCCTCGCCCGCTCCGTCAGCTCCCGCACCCGGCGTTCACCCTGGAAGGGCTCCAGCCGACGCAGCATCTCCACCACGTACTCCCGGCTGCGCTGCGAGGAGATCCGGCCGGCCACCTCGACGGCGCGCTCGCCGGCGGCGACCGCGGCGTCCAGGTCGCCCGCCTCTGCCTCGGCCATCGCCGAGACCACCAGCCGCAGGCCGTGCGAGCGGACGAAGCCCTCGGTGGGCTTGGCCAGCGCCTCGCGGGTGAACTGCCGGACCTTGGAGGGCACTCCGAGGTCGCGGAAGCACTCGGCGGCGTCGGCGGCGAGCCGGTCGTAGGCGTAGAAGTCGATCCACGCCGGATCGGGGTCCCCGGCGCGCGCTCGTTCGAGTGCGCTCTCCGCAGCGCCGAGCGCCGTCGCGCACGCCGCCGCATTGCGGGCCTTGGCCTGGGCCCGTGCCTCCACCAGGTGGAAGAAGCTCATGGTCCGGGCGGTGGCCAGACCCCGGTTGCGCTCCAGCGCGGCCTGGGAGAGGTCGACGGCCTCCTCGGCGAAGCCCCGGTAGCCGGCCTGCAGGCTCATCGAGGCGAGCACGTACCCGCCGAGCGGCACGTCGGCGGCGGCCCGGGCGAGTCGCAGGGCCTGGATGTAGTAGCGCTGCGCGGCCTCGTGCTGCCCGGTGTCGAAGGCCATCCACCCGGCCAGCCTGGTCAGTTCGGCCGTCGCGCCGAACAGCGCCCGGCCGACCGCGTCGCTGTACGAGGCCAGCAGCAGCGGCGCCGCCTCCACCCGCAGGCACTCCGGCACCATCGACGAACGCCAGTCCCCGCCACCGTACTTGGAGTCCCAGCGGCGGGCCTCCTGGGCGGCCTCGCGGAGCTTGGCGGCGTCCGACTGGCCGACCCGGTAGGAGGAGCTCTCGCTCGGCGAGCGCGGCACCTCCCGCGCCACCGAGCCGTCCGCCGGGTTGATCAGCCAGCGGGAGACGGGCGTCGCGTACGCGGCGACCGAGAAGGTGCCGGCCAGGCTGTCGCTCCAGCGGCCCCCGCCGGGGCCCCGGCGCAGGTCGAGGTCGACCCGGAACAGGTCGGTGGCGGAGCGGACCGCGTCGGCGACGTCGCGCGGGAAGGCCAGGCCGAGTTCGGGCGCCGGGTCGGTGTCGCCCAGGCCGATCTCCTCCAGCGGGACGGGCCGGCCGAGCTTGCCGCCGATCGCGGTGGCGATCAGGTGCGGGACGGGCCCCTGCGGGACCATGCCCTTGCTGACCCAGCGGGCCACCGAGGTCTTGTCGTACCGCAGCGTCAACCCGCGTTGCGCGCCGAGGTCGTTGACCCTGCGGGCGAGTCCGGCGTTGCTGATCTGGGCGAGGGTCAGGAGCGTGCCGAGCCGTTCGTTCGGTCCTCGTGGGCTGACGGTCATGGTGGCGGCGGCACCTCCTGCGGCCTTGTGCGCGGGGCCCGGGCGGCACCGGGCCGTAGCTGCTGTACCTAGAGTAGTCGGACGCGTTCCGACGGTTAAGAGGCCGCATTCCGGATGGCGGGATCGCGCACCCGGCGGCGCGGCGCAGGGCCCTCGCAGGGGTTGGTCCGGACCACCCGGAGCGGATCGGACGCGCCGCGCGCCGGAGCGCCGTGCTCCGGTCCCGTGTTCACGTGCGCCCGGCCGTGCCCCCTGGCCCGACCGGCTGCTCGGCGATTCGCTGGTGGTCGTGGGTCGGCCCGCCGTCGAGGACCCGGCGGGCCGGGGGAAACCGCCGCCTCGATCCCCGCGGGCGGCGGCCGGGTCCGGGAGGGCATGCGGATGCCCTCCCGGGCCGGGCGACGCCTTTCGGCCATCTCGCGATGCCCATGCCAAAGGCGTCCCGGGCGGTCCGGGCCGGGGAGGGGGAGGCCCGGCCCGCCCGAATCCACCCCGCTGGAACGTCCGTTCAGGTCTTCTCCGCATTCCTCGCCGAAGTCGCCGCCGAAGTCGCCGCCGAAGTCGCCGCCCAAGGCGTTGCCGAAGCCCGCGTCGCAGCCTGCGCCGAACTCCGTGTCGAACTCCGCGCCGAAGCCTGCCCCGAAGCGCGCGCCGAAACGGAAGCGGAACCGACAACACCGGCCCCGGCAGCGCGCGGTGGTGGCACGATGTCTCCAGACGGCGCGCCGGACCCGAGGGCACGCCCGGACGCGCGTGCCGGCCGCCACGGCACCTCACCCGGCCGCCCGCCCGGCGCCGACGCGCCGCGCGAGTGCAGGTCCTCGTCCGGTGGAGGCGCGATGCGGTGGCTGACGGGCTGGAGCACGGGCGCGCCCCGAGCGGGCACGCCCGGGTACGAGGCCCTCGCCACGGTGGCGCCGATCGCCGCGCGTCCCCTGTGGACCGGCCCCAACCCGCTCTGGGCCGTGGGCGACTGGCGGCCCGAGGAGATCCGCCTGGTCTCCCTCCGCCCCGGTGGCCCCGCCGCGGTCAGCACCGGCCCGAACGCCCCCGATCCCGGCGAGGACACCCCCGCCACCAGCCGGCTCGCCGTCCTCGGCCACTGCGGCGCCAGCGACGCCGAACTCGCTGCCGGCCTCGCCGCCGCCCGCGGCGGCGCCGTCCGCCACCTGACCGCCTGGCCCGGCAGCTACACCGTCGTGCTGCGGGCCGGCACCCGCTCCACCCTGCTGCTCACCGACCTGGCCGGTGCCCAGCCCGTCTTCCACACCCCCTGGGCCGGCGGCACCGCGTACGCCACCGCCGCCCTCCCGCTCGCCGACCTGGTCGGCGCCCCGCTGGACACCGGCCACCTCGCCGCCCGCCTCGCCTGCCCGGAATCGCCCGAGGCGCTCGGTACCGGCACGCCGTACCTGGGCGTCCAGCGGGTGCCGCCCGGCCATGTGCTCGCCATCCGCGGCGGCCGCCCGTACCTCGACGCGTACGACGAACCGCCCGGCGCCGAGCAGCCGCGCGACGAGGCGCCCGCCATCCGCGAACTCACCCGCACCCTGCTGGAATCCGTCCGCTCCCGGGTCCGCACCACCGCGCCGGCCGCCGAGGCCGCCGGGCGCGCCCGGCTCGGCGTCGACCTCTCGTACGGCACCGCCTCCGCCACCGTCGCCCTGCTCGCCGCCGCCGTACCGCTGCCGCCGGTGCCGTCCACGGCCGCCGCCCCGGTGGCGGCCGCCGGAGCCGGGGCCGGCGGGGCCAGGGCCGGCCGGGCCAGGACCGGTGCGGTCAAGGGCTCCTGGGCCCGGTCCGTCGCGAAGGAACCCTCCGCCCCCGAGCAGTTGGCCGCCGTCACGCTCGGAGAGACCGAACCGCCCGCCACCCTCGCGCTGGCCCCCGACACTCCGCGGCTGCGGCACACAGTGCTCGACCCCGGCCCCGACACCCTCCCGTACGCCGGGCTGCGCGCCGACCCGCAGTCCGGCCGGCTCACCGACGAGCCCGGCCCCGAACTCATCGCCGCGGCCCGCGCCGAGGCCCGCTTCGACGCGGGCGGCACCGACCACCTCACCGGCTACGGCGCCCGCCAGGTGCTCGACGGCCACCCGGCCCGGCTCGCCGACCTGATCCGGGCCGGCCGGCCCCGCGAACTCCTGCCCCCGGTCGCCGCACTGGCCGGCGCCGACCGGGCCGCCGCGGGCGTGCTGGCCGGCGCGCTGCGCACCCCGCTCACCGTGGTCCGGGCCGCTCACCGGCTCTCCCGGGTCCGCTACGCCGAGGCGCTGGACGAGGCGGCCGCCAAGCTGACCGCCCGCCACGTCCCGGACGGCGGCGGCACGGCGGGCGACCGCTCGGCCGTCGACCTCGCCTGGTGCGTGCCCGGCCCGGCCGCCCGCTGGCTCTCCGACGAGGCGCTCTCCTCGGTGGCCCTGCGGCTGCGCCTGGCAGCGCGCAAACCAGCGCCCGAGGAACACCCCGGCGCGCACCGCGCCCGGCACGCCCTCTATCGGCAGGCACGCTCCTACCGCACGCTCGTGCACGCCGCCGAACAGCCCGGCCAGCGGCTGCACGCGCCCTTCCTCGACAACCAGGTGGTCCGCGCCGCCCGGCTGCTCCCCGACGACGTCCGCCTCCAACCCGGCGCCCGGCACGCCCTCCTGCACGCCGTCCTCACCGGCGCCGGCCGCACCGATCTGCCCCCCGACTGGGGCCGCGGCCCCCGCCCCGACCGCACCGCCCCCGCCCGGGCGGGCCTGCGCCTCGCCGCCGACGGCCTCGCCGAACTCTTCGACGCCCCGCTCCTCGCCGAAGCAGGCCTCATCGACCTCCCCGCCGTCCGCGCCGGCCTCGCCCACTCCGCCGACCCCGCCACCCCCCTCTCCCCGGCCGCCCTCGCCGGCCTCGCCGACCTCGTCTCCACCGAACTCTGGCTCCGCCGCCTCCGCGCCCGCCGCCACGGCGCCTGCTGGACCGGCCTCCCCCACCCCCACCCCCCGGCCCTCACCCCCTGACCCGCGGCTACCCGGCCCGGACAAGCCCCCCGCCTGCCGCTGCCCGACCCGCACCGAGGCCAGGTCCGACCCGGGCCTCTTCGGCGAGGCCCGCGCCCGCTGATCCGGCAGGCGCCGCACCGGCGCCCGCCGGGGTCGCCTCCCGCCTCCCGCACCCCACCCCGGCGCCTGGTCGCCGCGGAGCGCACGCCGCCGCCGGGGCACCCCCACCGCCGTTCGGCGCGGCTGTCCCTGCCCGTCGCACGGGGCAGGTGATGATGACGGGGCTGTGAGTCCACGGTGAGGGGAGTGTGTGGTGGCCGGTGTGCGCCCGGGGCAGGACGTTCCCGTTGTGCTGTCGGTGCTCGGGCGGCCGCCGACGGGGCGGCCGCCCGGGGTGTTGGCGGCGTGCGACGGGTCGGACGGGTCGCTGTGGGCGCTGGACCGGGCGATGGTGGAGGCGGAGCTGTTCGGTCTGCCGCTGTACGTGCTGGCCGTGGTGAACCCGGCGCCGGCCGGGTACCCGCCGGGGATGGCGGAGCTGGTGCAGGAGAGCGTGGAGACGCTGGTCGAGAGCATGGCGGACGGGCTGCGCCGGGCGGTGGCCACCGTGCTGCGGCAGCGGGGGCGGCCGTTCACGGCGGAGATGTCGCTGCACGTGGTGCTGGGCAATGTGGTCGAGGTGCTGTTGGAGGCGTCGACCCGGCAGCACACGCTGGTGCTCGGAACCCGGGGCAACGGCGGGTTCGCCCGGCTGCTGCTCGGTTCGGTGAGTTCGGCGGCGGTGCACCACGCGGCCTGCCCGGTGCTGGTGGTCCCGGCGCCGGTGGAGGCCTGACCAGCGGGAACGGCCCGGGTGTCGGGAATGTACCAAGATGGTTCATCGTTCATCCATCTCGTACAGCCGACTCAAGACGCCCTCTGGAGCCCCCCGAAATGAAGGTCGAGATCTGGTCCGACATCGCCTGCCCCTGGTGCTACATCGGTAAGCGCCGCTTCGAGCAGGCCCTGGCGGACTTCCCGGGCAAGGAGGCCGTCGAGGTCGTCTACCGCCCGTACCAGCTGGTCCCGGACGCGCCGGCGACGGCGAGCCCGCACCGCGCCTGGCTGGCCGAGCGGTACGGCCCGCAGTCGGTGGCGATGGACGCGCGGGTGGCCGAGCTGGGCCTCGCCGAGGGCATCACGTACGACTTCGACGCCGCCCTGCACGCCAACACGTTCCTGGGCCACCGCCTGCTGCACCTCGCCGAGGCCGAGTACGGCGCCGAGGCCCAGGGCCGTCTGAAGGAGGCCCTGCTGAAGGCGCACTTCACCGACGGCGTGGACGTCGGCGACCGCGCCGCGCTGACGGACGTCGCCGTGGCGGCGGGCCTGGACCGCGAGCGGGTGGCCGCCTACCTGGCGGGCGACGAGGGCACCGCCGAGGTCATCGCCCAGCTGGCCGAGGCCCGTGAGCTGGGCATCACCGCCGTGCCGACCTTCGTGTTCGAGGGCAAGTGGGCGGTCCAGGGCGGCCAGGAGGCCGAGACCTTCCGCAAGGTGCTGGAGCAGGTCGCCGCCGAGATCGGCGAGCACCGCCCCGCCCCGGTGCAGGTCGCCCCGGCCGGGGAGGCCTGCGCGGACGGCTCCTGCGCGATCTGAGCGATCCGGGAAGGACGCCCTCCGAGGCCCGTTCCAAGAGCTGTCAGACGCTCCCGGAACGGGCCTCGGCCCGCGCGAGGGGTGTCAGGAGCACCTGAAGCGCGCCTCGGCCCAGTCCGCGATGTTCAGCGCCGACCAGATCCCGTGCACCGGCGTGACCACCAGCTTGATCGACTTCTGCCCGGCCAGCGGCACGTGCACCGGTACCGCGTCGTCCCCGGCGGCGAGCGCGCGGGAGCTCCACAGGGTGCGGCCGTCGCCGTCCTGGACGGAGAACACCACTCCGCCCGGGGTGAGCGTGGCGTCGTCCACCCCGGCGACGGCGTCGAAGGACGTGCAGCCGCGGTTGAGGTCGATCAGCGTGGTCGCCGGGGCGCGCACGGTGATGGCGTGCGGCAGGTACTCGCCGCGGATCCACGCGCCGTCGCGCTGCCAGAACCTGTCGCTGCCCTTCCGCCGGATGCTCGGTCCCTCCGGCGGCACCCGGTTGCCGCCCGGTTTGAGTACGGGCAGCGAGTCGCCCCAGAAGTCGGTGGGCGCGGGCGGCGAGGGCGGGGTCACGGTCGGGGTCGGCACCGGCGGCAGGGTCGGCGTCGGGACGACCGGCACCTCCGGCGTCGGCACCGGCGGCACGGTCGGCGCCGGGACGACCGGTGCCGGGACGGTCGGTGCAGGGACGGTCGGCCCGGGGGCCGGCGCCCTGCTGGCCGCGGGGGGCTGGCTCTTCGGCGCCGGGGTGACCGTCGGGGCCTGGCTCTGCCGGGGCGACGGTGTCGGCTTCGGGCTGGCGAAGGGGCTCGGCGGCGCCGGTTTCTCCGGGGCCGGGGCAGCACTGCTGGGCGCCGGAGCCGAGGCCGGGGCGGGTGCCGCGGGCGCGGGCTGTTTCGGGGCGGGGGCGGCCGACGCGGAGGCGGCCGGCGCGGAGGTGGCCGGGGGAGCGGCCGCAGCGGGCCTCGGGTCGGACGAGCCGGTCAGCGCGTACGCGGCGACGGCGGCCGCGGCCACTGCCACGGCGGCGGCGGCGATCCCGGCCTTGGCGGCGGCGCCCAGGCCCTCGCCGGCCGCGGCACCCAACGCACTCCCTCCGGAAGCACCCGAGGCACCTGCGGCACCCGCGGCGCCGGCCGCACCGCCCGACGATCCGGCGGAGGCCGCCGCCGCACCGCCGACCGCGGCGGCACCGCCCACGGCGGCCGCGGCGGCGCTGAACCCGCCGACCCCGACCCAGACCAGCACGCCGCCGGGCAGCAGCGCGCGCAGGCCGGTGTTGATCTCGGTCAGTTCCAGGCAGGCCGCCGTGCAGCGGTCGCACTCCCTGAGGTGGCGCCCGACCTCCGCCGAGGCCCGCTTGCGCAGCGAGCCGCGCGCGTACGCCCCGAGCCGGTTGGCGTACGCCTCGCACGTGCTGTCCTGGCTGCCGGAGACGTGCGCCTGCAGGAAGCCGGCGGCCAGCCGGTCGCGGGCCCGGTGGGCCTGGACGGCGGTGGCGTTCGCGGTCTTGCCGAGCATCACCGCGACGGTCTTCGGCGACTCCCGCTCGACCTCGGTGTGCCAGAGCACCACCCGGTCGTCCTCGGGGAGTTCGGCGTAGGCCTGCATGACCATGCGCTGGTCGGCCAGCGCCATCGCCCAGGCGTCGGCGCCCGGGTCGGCCAGATCGAGGTCGACCACGGCGGCCGAGCACTGGGCGAACACGCTGAAGTCGTCGACGAGTTGCTCGCGTCGTTCGCTGCGGGTCCAGGCGGCGGCGACGTTGCGCACGGCCGTCAGCAGGTAGGCGCGGACGGCGAACTCCGGGCCCTTGCCGGCCTTGAGTGCCTGCAGGGTGCGGGCGAAGACCTCGCCCGCGAGGTCCTCGGCGGTGAAGCTGTCCCGGCAGCAGGTCCGCGCGTAGCGGCGCACCGAGTCGACGTGCCGGCGGTAGATCTCCTCGTACGCGGTGTCGTCGCCGGCCCGTACCCGGGCGGTCAACTCGGCGTCGGAGGGTGGGCGCTCGCCGTCCACCGGGTCGGCGGGGGCGGGCACGGTCGGACGGGCCGGGCGGCCGTCGCCGACGAACGCCTCGGGGGCGACGCCGCCCAGACCCGCCGGGGCCTGGCCGGGTACCCGTCCGGGCGGCAACGCGGCGGCCGAGGCGGAGAGCGATTCGCGGCTGGGCATCCCGGCCTGGTCGGGGACGTGTCCGGCGCCCGAACCCGCTGCGGGGCCCGGCACTTGGGTGGCGCCGGTGCCACCCGGGCCCGCGGCGGACCCTTCGGCGGTACTACCGGAGAAGCCCCCGAAGTCGAGGCCGTACCCGTAGTCGTTCTGTTCCTCGGCGCTCACAACGGACCCCAGATTCCACGACAGCCCCCGTAGTGTGGCAGGGCAGGCGGGAGTGCGTAGGCGCACGGTTCCCCGGCGTACGGCGCCGACGGCGCGCGAAGGGCGCGCATCGGGACATTGGCTCCAACCACGGGCAAAGGATGGCATAGCGCAGGGAAGGGTGGTAGCGGGACCGGCCGGTACCCACTCTTCCGAGGTTCGTCACGGGCGTGTTCGCCCAGCGTGCGGCATCGGGCCGCGCGACGCCCGCACCCGGCGCGCGTGCCCTGTCCGCGCGCCGGTGTGCTGCCCAACTCCCTTCCCCGTCGGGCGCGTCGACCGTTCCCCGTCTGACGCGTCCACCGTGTCTCCCCGTCCAGCAGGGTCGGGCCGCGAGGGGTGTCAGTGAGCCCGCAGCCCGTCCAGCAGGATCTGCAACAGCCGGTCCGACGGCCCGGAGGCCGGTTGACCGTCCGTCTGCGGAGCGACCGCCGTGAAGCCGGCCGCCGTCGGCGCCGAGACCGAGGGGCGCGCCGCGTGCACCGGCACCGAGGCCGTCAGCACCAGCACCACGTCCGACACCGTGACGCCCGGCCGCAGTTCACCCGCCGCACCGGCCCGCGCCACCAGGGCGGCCAGCAGTTGCAGCAGCAGCCGGGGATCGGCGTCCGCCGCCGAGGGCTCGACCGCCGCACCGGAGCGCGCCGCCTCGCCGCGCAGGTCGAAGCGGACGGCAGCCGGCGCCTCCGACGGACGCTGCCCGGGCACCCGGCCCAGCTCCTCCGCGTACCGGAACGCCTCCGGCGGCAGCAGCCGCCCGGCCCCGGTGCTCACCGCCCGGGCCAGGTACCCGGCCAGCGCCTCCCAGGCGCCGGCGCCGCCGTACAGCGACTCCCGCGCCTGCGCGGTCAGCCAGGCCACCTCCTCGGCGGCGATCCGCTGGACCAGCACCTCCTTGCTCGGGAAGCGCCGGTAGACCGTGCCGACCCCGACCCCGGCCCGGCGCGCCACCTCCTCCATCGGCGCGTCGTAGCCGAACTCGCCGAACACCTCCCGGGCCGCCCGCAGCACGCTCTCCAGGTTCCGTCGGGCGTCCACCCGCAGCCGGGCCCCGGGCACCGGTGCGGCGGCCGACTGCGGCTCCGCCCGGTACGGGACGGCCGAGTACGACACCCCGCCCTGAGGTGGCAGGTCCACCGGGCCGCGCTGCTCCGGCACCATGCCCTGTCCGGTGTGCGGTACGCCTGGCCGGCCCAATACCTGCTCCTGTTCCATCATCCCAACTCTCCCCCGCAGGCGTCCGAATCCGGACCCTGTCGTCGCCCGCCCCTGCACCCCCCGGTGCAGCTCAGCCCGTCAGAAATGACCTGATGAACCATCGTTCGTGCCGCCCGTCCCGTTCCGGTGACCACGGTCGTGCCGCCGGGCCGCCCTCACGTCCGGCCCGGCGCGTCGGCACCGTCCGGGGCCCTGTCCGGGAACTAACCTTCCCCGGATGACTGTCCCCCAGTCGGGATCTCACGCCAACGCTGGAACTGGCCGTAGTGGCCGCTCCACGGTGCGTCGCCGCCGATTGTCATGGCGGTAACCGCTCCGGCACACAATCCGACCATAGTTCACGGCTCTTCGCGGCCGAAAGTGCGTCAGAAAGTCGCCCAGCAAGCACAACCGGCCACGGCCGTCACTTCCGTTGCAACCCGCCCCGTACGGACTGTGGACAAGACCACCCCGGCCGGTCCTTCATAGGGGGGCGTGATGGGGGACAGCCCCGGCCGCGCGGCCGGGACGAAACGTCACATCGGCAGGAGGTGCACCATCAGGATCCTGATCGCCGGCGGCGGCTGCGCAGGAACGGCCACCGCACTCCACCTCCAGCGCGGCCTGCGAGAACGGCTGCGACGCGGCGAGGTCGAGATCACCGTCGTCGAGCCCCAGGCCTACTTCACCTACCACCCGCTGCTGGCCGAGGTCGCGGCCGGGTCGATCGACCCGCGGCACATCGTCGTCCCGCTGCGCCGGGCCCTGCCGGACTGCCGGGTGCTCACCGCCCGGATCACCCGGATCGAACACGCCGCCCGCCGCGCCCTGGCCGACGCCGCGGGCCCCGGCGAGACCCCCGCGCCGATCGAACTCCCCTGCGACGTCCTGGTGGTGGCCCCCGGCTCGGTCTCCCGGACCGCCCCCGTGCCCGGGCTGGCCGAGCACGGACTCGGCTTCTCCACCGTCGGCGAGGCGGTCGGCCTGCGCAACCACGTGCTGGAACAGCTCGACCTCGCCTCCGCCACCCGCGACCCGGCGCTACGCCAGTCCGCGCTCACCTTCGTCTTCGTCGGCGCCGGCTACGCGGGCGTCGGTGCGCTCGCCGAACTGGAGGACATGGCCCGCGCCGCCGTCCGCGACTACCACAACGTCCGCGTCGAGGACCTGCGCTGGGTGCTGGTCGAGGCGACCGACCGGATCCTCGCCGAGGAGTCGCCCGAACTCGCCGAGCACACCCTCGGCCAGCTGCGCGAACGCGGCGTCGACATCCGGCTGCGCACCACCCTGGAGTCCGCCGTCGACCAGGTCGCCGTGCTCTCCGACGGCAGCCGCTTCGGCGCCCGCACCCTGGTCTGGACGGCGGGCGTACGGCCCTCCCCGCTGCTGCGCGACACCGACCTGCCGCTGGACACCCTCGGCCGGGTCCGCTGCCTGGCCACCTTGCAAGCCGTCGGCCCGGACGGGCGCGCCCTGCCGGGCGTCTGGGCGGCCGGGGACTGCGCCGCCGTACCCGACCCCGGCGCGGACGGCGCCCCCTGCGCACCCAACGCCCAGCACGCCTTCGCCCAGGCCGAGCTGCTCGCCCGCAACATCGCGGTGGCCCTGGACGGCGGACCGCACGCACCGGGCCTCGCCGAGTACCGACCGGGCCCCGCCGCCTGCTCGACCTCGCTGGGCCCGGGCCGGGCCGTCGCCCACACCCGGCGCGGCGGCCGGCTCACTGGACGGCGGGCCTGGTGGCTGCATCGGGCCCGGCACCTGCGCCGGCTGCCGAGCACCGAGCGCCGGGTCCGGGTGCTGATGGACTGGGTGCTGGGCGGGGTGTTCTCCCGCGAGGTGGTCTCCCTCGGCGCGATGGAGCATCCGCGTTCGGTCTTCGAGGAGGGTTTCGACTCCGGGCCCAGCCGACCGCCCGGCGCCGGGCCGGAAGCGCCCCGATGAACCGTCCCGTTGCCTCGATGAGCCGGGTTCCTGCCCCGACGGGCGATTTCGCAACCTCGGTGCGCCGACTGATCCGACGGCCACGCCGGGCGCGCGACTTCCGGAACCGGCCCTCCGCCTGACAGGATCAGCCCGACCTGGTCATTACCCCATGTGCTGACGTGTGCACAAAAAGTGATGATATGCCTGGAAAACGAGGAAGCGGCCGTCGTTTGAACCTCATGCGCTGGAGCGCCCGGCTCACGGGAGTCCCCCGGCGTGCCGTCCCACCCAACGGGGCCGGCACCGGCGAGGGCATGCCCTCCACCGACGGCGTCGTCGTGCCCAGTCCCCGCGACCCGACCAGCCCCGCCATCACCACCGAACTCCTCGATCCGCACAAACCCCAGAACCTGCGCGAGGTCCTCAACCGGATCCCCGCCCCGGTGGCCGTCACCTACGGCCCGCTCCACCAGCTCGGCTACGCCAACCGCGCCTACCGCGAACTCTTCGGCGACCGCCCCACCGGCCTTCCCGCCGGGGAGGCCCTCCCCGAACTCGACACCATGGGCGTCCTGCCCCTGATGGACCAGGTCATCCGCGGCGGTCGCCCCCGCAGCGTCAAGGCCCGCTGCATCCTCGGCCTCACCGGCAACCGCTACTACAACGTCTCCTGCGTCCCGCTCGGCCCCGGCGACACCGGCGACACCCCCACCGAGGGCCCGCCCGCCGGCGTCCTCATCTTCGCCGCCGAGGTCACCGACCAGGTCCTCGCCGCCGCCCGCCTTCGCGAAGCCGAACGCCGCCAGCGCGAGGCCGCCGTCACCCTCCAGCGCAGCCTGCTGCCGCAGAAGCTCGACCAGCCGGCCGACCTGCGGGTCGCCGCCACCTACCAACCGGGCGGAGCCGAGGCCGCCGTCGGCGGCGACTGGTACGACGTCATCGCCATCGACGGCGGCCGCACCGCCCTCGTCATCGGCGACGTCATGGGCCGCGGCCTGCGGGCGGCCGCCGTGATGGGCCAGCTGCGCACCGCCGTCCGCGCCTACGCCCGCCTCGACCTGCCCCCGCACGAGGTGATGCGCCTGCTCGACGGCCTCGCCATGGAGATCGACGCCAATCAGATCGCCACTTGCACCTACGCCGTCTGGGACCCGCAGCGCCGCTCCCTCTCCTACGCCTCGGCCGGCCACCTCCCGATGCTGCTGCGCTGCCCGGACGGAACCATCCTGCGCAGCGAGGAACAGAACGGTCCCCCGCTCGGCACCGGCGACGGCCTGCACGTCTCCCACACCCTCCGGCTGCTCCCCGGCACGACCGGCGTCCTCTATACGGACGGCCTGGTCGAGCGCCGGGACGAGGACATCGACCAGGGCCTGGACCTGCTGGCCCGTACCCTCACCGGCGCGATCGGCACCCCCGAGGTGATCTGCGCCCGCCTCCTCCGGGCGATGGGCGTGACCTCGGAGCACGACGACGACGTCGCCGTCCTGGCCTTCCACCTGCCGGCGGAAGAGGGAGCTGAGAATCCGGTTGCGGAGCTTGACTCGGCCACTCCAGAGGTCTAGTGTTCTTCGAGCTGCCTGGCAGGGAGCACCGGACACGCATTTGCGCGGACGGTCCCGAGGCGGCCACTCCTCTGAAACACCACTTCCGGTTCGTGCCGGTCGTTTCGCGTTGTCGCGGTGCGACTCGGTGCTTATTCGGTGTGCGCGTTTTATCGGATTGCGGTCGATTCGCTTTTCGGAGCGGGGATCGGCTAGAGTTTGAAACGTCGAACGGGGCGTCAAGCCCCGGAAGACACCGGCGAGTTGGATGAACGAAGCCCCGGAAACGGAGCGGAAAACATCTGATAAGCTGGAAACACGAAAGAACGAAGCGCCCGGAGGGCCCGCTGGAAGGCGGTCCGAAGGAAGCGTCCGTTCCTTGAGAACTCAACAGCGTGCCAAAAGTCAACGCCAGATATGTTGACATCCCCGGCCTCAGGGTTCCTGGGGTTGGAGATTCCTTTTGAAATAACACTAGCGAGGACGCAGTGCGCGGGGCCGCCCTATTCCGGTGGTTGCCGTGCCGCTCAACGCGGGTGTCGACCCGATTACGGGTAAACATTCACGGAGAGTTTGATCCTGGCTCAGGACGAACGCTGGCGGCGTGCTTAACACATGCAAGTCGAACGGTGAAGCCCTTCGGGGTGGA
>NZ_JBHTTU010000003.1:0-28809 GCF_042794375.1 Kitasatospora sp. NPDC056531
AGAAGGGGCACAAAGAGAAAAAAAGGAAAAAAGAAGAAAAAAAGGAAGCGTGCCTGTCCCCCCCCTCTAGGCTTCCCCCCCCCCCCCCGCGTCAGCCCGGACTAGCCCGCCAGGAGCGAGGTCAGCCGCCCGGCCAGCAGGTCCCAGCGCCAGGAGCGCTCCACCCAGCGCCGCCCGGCCTCACCCATCTGCCGCCGCAGCTCCTCGTCCCGCAGCAGCCGCACGATCCGTTCCGCGGCCGCCGCGGCCGAGCCGCCCGGCACCACGTACCCGGTCTCGCCCTCCAGCACGGCGTCGGGCGCACCGCCGGAGTCCCCCGCGACCACCGGCAGGCCGGTCGCCGACGCCTCCAGGTAGACGATCCCCAGGCCCTCCACGTCCAGCCCGCCGCGCCTGGTCCGGCAGGGCATCGCGAAGACGTCCCCGGCCCCGAAGTGGGCGGGCAGCTCCTCCCACGGCACCGAGCCGGTGAACCGCACCGAGGCCCGTACGCCCTTGGCGTCCGCCAGCTTCTCCAGGTCCGCCCGGTACGGACCGCCGCCGACGATCAGCAGCACCGCGTCCGGCACGTCCGCCAGGATCTGCGGCATCGCCTCGATCAAGGTGTCCTGGCCCTTGCGCGGCACCAGCCGGGAGACGCAGACCACCACCGGCCGGTCCGCCAGTCCCAGCCGACTGCGCACCTCAGCGCCCCCCGACTCCGGGTTGAAGGTCGTCTCGTCCACGCCCGGCGGCAGCTGCACCATCCGGCCCGCGGCCTGCGGCCCGACCGCGGCGGCGATCCGCGAGCGGGTGTACTCGCCCAGGTAGGTGAGCACGTCGGTGCCGGCGCCGATCCGCCGCAGCAGCTGCCGGGAGACCGGCAGCTGGGCCCAGGCGGCCTCGTGCCCGTGGGTCATGCCCAGCAGCCGCCCGGCCCCGGCGCGGCGCAGCGTGGGCGCCATCAGGCCGAGCGGGGCGGCGGCGCCGAACCAGACCGAGTCGCACTTCTCGGCGCGCAGGATCTCGGCGGCCCGCCGGGTGACCCGGGGTGTGGGAACCATCACCTTCGTGCGGTCCCGGATCACCGGGAACGGCTGCTCCGCGTCGAACCGCCGCACCTCGCTGCCGTCCCGCCAGGTCGAGGCGTACACCACGACGCTCCCGGCGGGCTGACGGACAGCCATGTTGTGCACGAAGGCCTGGATGCCCCCGGGGCGGGGCGGGAAGTCATTGGTGACGATCAAGGTTCTGTGCATCAGGCCACGGCTCGCTCGGTCGGGGGGTGCGCGGTGTACCGCTGGGTGATCCGTACGATAGGTCAACACCATGACCCGTCGGGAACGGATCCGCGCACGGCAACCGTTTGACCCCCGGGTCAGTCCTAGTACCTAGGCCGTGGAGGACCGCGGCCCGGGCGTCCGTCTGTACGACGCCTCCGGTGAGGACGTCCGAGACGAACGAGGGAGCGCAGTGGAATTGGCCCCGGCCACCGAGCCAGGTTCTTCGCGCGGCCGCCTCGGCCGCCCGCTCGGGGCGCTCGCCGCCCTCGGGGCGACCTGGGTGGCCACCCGTACCGTGCTGGTACTGCTGATGACCGGCGTACTGAAGGCGCCCGGCGGCGACGTCACCGCCGACGTCTGGATGATCTACCACGCCTGGTACGGGGTGCTGCAGACCGGCACCTTCCCGTTCGACGACGTGACCTGGCAGTACCCGCCGGGCGCCGCCCTGGTGATCCTGCTGCCGGGCCTGCTGCCCTGGTCGTACCTGGTCTCCTTCTGGGTGATCTGCGGGATCGCCGACGCCGCCGCGGCCGCGCTGCTGATCCGCACCGGCCTGCGCAAGGGCCGGGCGCTGACCGGCGCCTGGATGTGGGTGGTCGCCGTTCCGCTGCTCGGCCCGATGATCTACAACCGCTTCGACCTCCTGGTCACCGCGCTCACCCTGGCCGGCCTGCTGGCGCTGATCCGCCGCCCGGCGGTCGGCGGGCTGCTGCTGGGCCTGGGCGGAATCGTCAAGATCTGGCCGCTGCTCGGCCTGATCGGCACCCCCTCCGGCCGTCGCACCCGCCGCGCCTGGACGCTGGCCGCGGCCACCGCCGTCTCGGTGGGCTTCCTGCTCGCGGCCGGGATGAACGGCGCCTTCGACTTCCTGACCTTCCAGGCGGGCCGCGGCATCGAGGTCGAGTCGGTCGGCGCGCTGCCGCTGCACTTCGCCCGGATCGCCCGGGCCTGGGACGGCAAGGTCACCATGAACTACGGCTCCCCCGAGATGCTCGGGCCGTGGGTCAGCGTGATCAGCAAGGTGATGATGGCCGGCACCGTGCTCGGCTTCCTCTGGCTGCTGCTGTGGCGCTTCACCGCCCGCCGCCGCAACGCGGCCACCATGTACGACGCCGCGCTGTGCGCCCTGCTGGTCTTCGTGGTGACCAGCAGGGTGATCAGCCCGCAGTACCTGGTCTGGCTGATCGGCGTCGCCGCGGTCTGCCTGACCGTACGCGGCACCAGCCAGCGCCCGGTGGCGCTGCTGATCCTGATCGCCTGCCCGCTGACGCTGGTCGAGTTCCCGACCATGTTCACCCAGATCCTCGCCAGCGACCCGTGGGCCGTCACCGTACTGACCCTGCGCAACCTGCTGCTGCTGACCGCCGCCGTGCTCTCCGGCGTCCGGCTCTGGCGCTCCACCCGCGCCGCGGCGGCCCTGCCGCCCACTGTGGTGCTGGACAACACCCCGGCACTGCCGTCCGCCTCCTCCTACCCGGTCCGCCCGGGCATCGCGTACGAGCAGGACCTGCTGGACGGCATCGACCACCCGGCCGGCCGTTGACCCTCGGGCCCGCCCGGGCGCCAGCCGCCCCGGCTAGCCCTTCAGGGACGAGACCTCGGCCAGCCAGAGCGCGGTGAACTCGGCCAGCCCGACGCCCAGCTCACCGCGCAGCAGCCGGTCGATCCGGTGCTCCCTGTCCTCGCCCTGCCCGTCGCCCGCGCCGACCGCCCGGTAGAAGGCGACCAGCCGGTCGGTCCCCCAGCGACGGGCGATCAGGTCGCAGGCGAGCCAGGACTGCTCGTAGGCCTGGGCGATGCCGGTGGCACCGGCGGTGAAGTCCGCCTCGGCGGGCAGCGCGGTGGGCAGCTTCCCGGCCGCGACGTCCCGGGCCAGCTCGGGGGCGATCTGCTGGGGGCGGCGGCCGGAGTCCCGGTAGGCGGTCCAGTCGGCGACGCCCTCGGAGAGCCACAGCGGGGTCCAGGCCCGGGTGTCGGCCCTGGTCGCGACGTGGGTGGCCTCGTGGGTGACGACCACCTGCCGGCCGAAGTCGCTGAGCTGCCCGAACGCCTCGGGGTTGACCACCACCCGGTCCGCCGGGGTGTGCCAGGGCGCGCCGGGGGCGGCCACGGTGACCGCCGCCATGCCCGTCCAGCCCGCCGGGTCGGCTTCCAGCAGCCGGGCGAACTGGGTCTCGGTGGCGGGCAGTTCGAGCAGCAGCCGGCCCGGCCAGGCGCCGCCCCACACCGCGCTGACGGCCGGCACCGCCTTGTTCCCGACCGCGACCAGCCCGGCCGGGTCCGGCCCGTCGGCCAGGCCGAGCACCAGGCAGTGCGCGCCGAGGGCGGTACGGGCCGGGCCGAGGTCCCACAGCGCCGGGGGCCCGCTCGCGGTCTCCTCCCGCTCGACCCGCCAGCCTCCCGACTCCCGGACCAGCGCGATCCGGCGCGGGTACACCACCGGGTACTCGTCGTAGCCGGCGATCCGCACCGCCAGTTCGACGGCGGCGGTCAGCCGGTCCGGCCCGGCGGCCGCCGAAGACCCCTGACCGGGCGACAGCACCAGGTTGCGGTAGACCGCCTCGGCCCCCGTGAGCCCGGACCAGGCGGGCAGCGAGCGCGCCCGCGCCGCCAGCAGATCGGACACCTCGGCCCGCTGGTCGGCCGACCGCCCGGCGGGTGCCGGCGGCGCGGCCGGGGGCAGCGACAGCTGGGCCAGCCCGCCGGCCGCCAGCAGCAGCGCAGCGCGTCGGGACAGCACGGGACCGGGTATGTCGGCCGGGTCGGAGGGCGTCGCGCTCAGAGCCGGACCACCCCGGCGACCGGCATCGCGTTGACGCTCTCGTACCGCACCTTGGCGCCCGGGTAGGGGGCGTGCACCATCACCCCGCCGCCGGCGTACATCCCGACGTGGTGCATGTCCCGGTAGAAGATCACCAGGTCTCCCGGCCGCGCTTCGGAGAGGCTGATCCGCTGCCCGGCGTACGCCTGGGCCTGCGAGGTGCGCGGCAGGGTCACTCCGGCCTGCCGCCAGCTGTAGTACATCAGACCGGAGCAGTCGAAGGCGCGGGGCCCGGCGGATCCGTAGACGTACGGCGAGCCGATCATCCGCACCGCGGCGGCAAGCGCGGCCGCCCCGCGCTCGGAGGCGGCTGGGGTGGTGCCGAGGTCCAGCCGGTCGGTGCCGCGGGTGGCGCGCTGCTCGGCGTCGGCGGCGTCCTGGACGACCATCCGGGCCCGCTCGGCCGCGTCCAGGCTGTTGAGCAGCTTCTGCGCCTTGGCCAGCCGCTGCTGGATCTGCTGCTTGTTCTCGGCCAGCGAGCGCCGGGCCTGGTCCAGTTCGGCGAGCTTGCCCGCGGTCTCGGT
The DNA here is from genome assembly GCF_042794375.1 of Kitasatospora sp. NPDC056531. Taxonomy (NCBI): domain Bacteria; kingdom Bacillati; phylum Actinomycetota; class Actinomycetes; order Kitasatosporales; family Streptomycetaceae; genus Kitasatospora; species Kitasatospora sp. NPDC056531. The sequence goes on from NZ_JBHTTU010000003.1 coordinate 4,611, forward strand.
GCGGCGCTGGTCGAGCCTGCGCTGACGGCTGACCAGCTCGTGCAGCGTCTCCTGCTGCCGCTCGGCGGCCTGCCCGAGGGTGCGGGCGCGGGCGAGGTAGGACTCGGGGTCGCTGGAGAGCATCAGCTGGACGGTCTGGGTCATCCCGCCACCGCGGTACTCGGCCGCGGCCACGGTCGCGAGGTCCCCGCGCAGCTGGTTGAGCTGGTCCTGGCCGGCGGCGACCTCGCCCTGCAGGAGCGTGGTCTCGGCCTGGAGCCGCTTCTGCGCCTCCTGCGCGGCGTTGCACTTCTCGGACGCCTGCTCGGCCTCGTCGTACAGCCGCTCGACCTGCGCCTTGACGTCACTGCGGTCGGGCGCGTCCGGTGCGCCGGGAGCGGCCTGGGCGCTGCCGCCGACCGTCACACCCAGGGCCGTGGCGGCGGCCGCGGTCAGCACCAGCGCACGGGCGAGCAGTTGGGAACGACGGTGCACGGACATGGCGGCAGCGGCTCCAATCCTGCGGCGCGGCCCCGCGGCCGCGCCCCAGCGGGCGGCCGTCGAGCGGGAGTCCGGTGGCAGACGTTAGCGAGTCCGGGCAAGCGAGTCCAAACCCCTCCCGACCCGAATATTTGACCCCTAATCGGACATCAGCCCGAGCCGCTGGAAAAGCCGCAGGCCCGGCCCTCCGCGGTGGAGGACCGGGCCCGGAACGGCCTGCGCAGGGATCAGACCCGCACGATGGAGGCCAGCGGCATGTTGGAGACCGCCTCGTAGCGGACCGAGGCGCCCGGCTTGGGCGCGTGCAGCACCTGGCCGTTGCCCGCGTAGATGCCGACGTGGTGGGCGTCGCTGTAGAAGATCAGCAGGTCGCCGGGCTGAGCCTGGGAGATGTCCGAGCCGATCCGGGTGCCGGCGCCGGCCTGCTCCTGCGAGGTGCGCGGCAGCGACACGCCGACCTGGTTGAACGCCCAGACCATCAGGCCGGAGCAGTCGAAGGAGCCCGGGCCGGTGGCGCCCCAGACGTACGGGCTGCCGACCTTGCTCGCTGCGGCGGCCAGCGCGGCGGCACCGTGCGAGCTGCCGGGGGCGGCCGGCTTGGCGACCGGCGAGGAGGAGGTGGCGGAACCCGAGGAGCCCGAACCCGAGCCGATGTCGGTGCGGCTGCTGTCGCGCGAGGCGCGGTCGGCGGCGGCCTGCTGCTGGGCGGCCTTCGCGGCGGCGTCGGCCTGGGCCTTGGCGTCGGCCGCGGCCTTCTCCTCGGCCTGACGGATCGCCTGGCGCTCCTGCTCGGTCAGGGTGTTGAGCAGGTCCTGCGCGGCCTTCAGCTTGTTCTGGACCTCCTCCTTGGAGGTCTTCAGCTGCTGGGTGGTGGACTCCAGCTCGGCGAGCTTGCCCTGGGCCTCGGTGCGGTCCTGGTCGAGCTTGCGCTGCTCCTCCTGGAGCTGCTTCAGCTGGTTCTTCTGGGTGTCACCGGCCTGGTTGAGCGCACCGGCCTGGTTGAGGAAGTTGTCCGGGCTGGAGGAGAGCATCAGCTGGACGGTCGGGGATATGCCGCCGTTGCGGTACTGCTCCCCGGCGATCTCGGCGAGCCCGCCCTGCATGTCGGTCACCTGGGCCTGCTGCCGGGCCACCTGGTCCTGCAGGCCGGAGACCTGCTTCTCCAGGGCCTGCTGCTTCTCCTGGGCGGCGTTGTACTTCTCGGTCGCCTGCTCGGCCTGCTCGTTGAGCTGGTCGACCTGCTCCTTGACCTGGTCCTTGGTCGGCTGCGGGTCGGCGTGCGCGCCGGACTGCGCGGAGAGGGCAACGGCTGCCGCGGCGACACCGGTCAGGATCGAGACACGGGCGCGGCTGGCGGGCTTGGGACGACGATGGGACGCCACGAAGGCGGACTCCTTCTTCCTACGGCCGCCTACCGGGTGAGCTGACGGGTTCGGGCCGGAAGCATGCCCTACGACGCCTCACGACCGTTCCAGCGGCCGACCTGGCGTCGATTCACCCCGGAGGAACGTGGTTCCCCGGCTCCGCTCCGCAGCGCCCCCGACCACTGGGCTCCCCTGTCGGACAGTCGCTTCGACCTGCCCCGCTGTTTCGCGAACTCGACGGTAACCACCGCCGCCACCCAGGCTGGGTGATCGACAGTGCGGTGGTTCGGGGCACGACCCTAGTAACTGAACCGTGATCCGTTCAAATCCTTGTCAGAAAAAAGACGAAAGATTGCCCGTGTTCTTTTGTGAAAATGACCGATGGTGATCGCCACCGCACGGAAAGCTGATCGGATCTCACCGGCCGACCGCGGAACGGGCAAACCCGAAGCGCCACCCCCGATAGGAGGGTGGCGCGGATCACAGGGCCGGAACCCGGACTTCCCGGCGTGTCGGGGCGTCAGACCCGGCGGATCGTGTTGATCGGCATCGCGTCGGCCTTCATCACCTTCACCACGTCACCGGTGTGCGGCGCGTGGACCACCATGCCGTTGCCGATGTACATCCCGACGTGGTGCCGGTCGCTGCCGTAGATCACCAGGTCGCCCGGCTGGGCCTGGTCCAGCGACGGCACCGCGGTACCGACGTTGCCCTGCTCCTGCGAGGTGCGCGGCAGCGAGACGCCGGCCTGGGAGTACGACCAGACCATCAGGCCCGAGCAGTCGAAGGTGCTCGACCCGGTGGCGCCCCAGACGTACGGCGAGCCCTGCTTGCTCATCGCCTTGGCGACGGCCACGGCCGCGTAGCCGCTGGCCGGCGGCAGGCTGCTGAGGTCGACCCGGGCGCTGCCGCGCGAGGCGCGGTCGTCCTGCTGCTGCTGGGCCTTCAGCGCGGCGCGGTCGGCGGCGCTGAGCGAGTTCAGCAGGTCCTGGGCGGCCTTCAGCTTCTGGTTGACGTCCGACTTGGCCTGGTTCAGGTCCTTGGTGGTGGAGTCCAGCGAGGACAGGACGGCGGCGGCCTCGGCCTTCTCCTGGTCCAGCCGGCGCTGCTGGTCGAGCAGGCCCTTGAGCGCCTCGGTCTGGCTGGCACTGGCCTGCTGGACGCTGGAGGCCTTCTCCAGGTAGCCGGACGGGTCGGAGGAGAGCATCAGCTGGACGGACGGGTCGATGCCGCCGGTGCGGTACTGGTCGCCCGCCACCTCGGCCAGGCCCGCCTGCAGCTGGGTCATCTGGTCCTGGCTGCGGGCCACCTGGTCCTGCAGCTGGTCGGCCTGCTTGCGGAGCTGGTCGGCCCGCTCCTTGGCGCCGTTGTACTTCTCCGCCGCCTGCTCCTGCTCCTGCTGGAGCTGGTCGATCTGCGCCTTGACGTCGGCCTTGTTCGGCTGCGGCGCCGCGTGCGCGGCCACCTGGGCGGAGAGGGCGACCGCGGTCGCAGCGGCAGCAGTGAGCACGGAGACCCGCGCGCGGCTCGGCTGCTTGGGACGGCGGTGGGAGGCCAAGGGACCGGCTCCTTCTTCCATCGGACTCACCTGATCGGATGAGATTCCGGAAAATAGGTTTGACGCCAGACCCTAGTGAAGATCTATCCGTTTTGCCACTCCCCCGAAGGCGTGAACTCCGGTCCCCACGCTGACTTCACGGGATCCGCACACCCTCGCAAAACGGACACTGACCGGGCTTCACGCCGTCCGGCCCGAGGTCAGGGCCGGGCCAGCCGGTTCAGCAGCAGCACCGAGGCCACCGGGCGCGCGCCCGCCTTCCGCACGCCCTCCGCGACCTCCCGGTCGGTGGACACCACCACCACCGGACGGCCCTGCGGCTCGGCGCGCACCAGACGACGGATCAGCTCGTCCGCGGTCTCCCCGGTCCGACTGAACCGTACCCGAACCCCGCGCGGTGGCGCCATGATCACCGGAACGTCCAGGTCCTGCCCGTCGAACACACAGGTGACCTCCGCCTGGGTGCGCTGGGCCAGCATCGCCAACCCGCCCAGCAGCCGGATCCGCTGCTGCTCCAACGGCAGCGTCGGATAGCCGGTCTTGGTCACGTTGTAGCCGTCCACCACCAGGTGCACCTGCGGGATCGCCAGCAGCTGGTCCAGCAGCGCCGGATCGTCCTCGGCCAGGCCGCGCCGGGCCACGTCGTGCGGCGAGGCCGCCCCCGGCACCACCGCCTCCACCAGGTCCGCCGGGCGGATCTGGGAGACCGGCAGCGCCAGCTCCCGCTGCAGTCCCTGCGCCGACTGCAGCACGGTGTCCAGCAGCAGCCGCAGCCGCATGTCCTCGACGCCTCGCCCCTCGCGGGCCGAACGGCGGCCCTGCTCGGCGGCGTTCTCCAGCTCGGACACCCGGTGCCGCAGCCGCCGCGCCTCGCTCTCGGCCGCGCTGCGCTCGGTCACGGCCTGCGCCTTCGCGGCCTCCAGTTCCCCGGTCACCCGCCGGGTCTCGGCCTGCGCCCGGCGGGTGTCGCTCTCCAGCGAGCGCACCTTCTTGCGCAGCGACTCGGCCTCCCGCCGGACGCCCTCGAACTCCGCGCGCTGCCGCTCCAGGTCGGTCCGCGCGGCCGCCCGCACCTCGGCCAGCTCGGCCTGCAGTTTCTCCACCAGCCGGGTGGCCTCCGCGGCCGCGTCCTCGGCGCCGGCCCGCTCGGCCTCCTCGCCGGCCTCGGCGACCAGCCGGCTCCAGCCGACCGAACGCACCAGGTAGGCGGCGGCTGCGACGTCCATCGGATCGGCGGCGCTGGGAACGGTGCCCGACTCCAACGCCTTCACCAGGTCCGGCTGGCCCAGCCGCAGCCGCTCCGCTATCCGCACCCGGAAGGCCGGCTCGGACTCCAGCGCCGCCGCCAGCGCGGTGGCCGCGTACTTGGCGCGCCGCGCGGGGGTGAACTTGACGTACTGACGCAGGCTCTGCGGCAGCTCCGCGGGCGGCAGCCCGCCCAGCGCGTCCGAGGCCAGCCCGACCACCCGCCGGCGCACCCCCTCGGGCAGCGGCCGGTCGAGCTTCTCGACCGCAAGCTCCGAAGCGGCGTCGGCACCACCGGACTCACCGGACTCGCCGGACTCCGGGGCAGCGGCCGCCGGGAGGGGGGTCTCCGTGAGAGGGGTCTCGGACGGGACCGTCTCGGCGCCCGGCTCCGGTGCCGGCGCAGCGGGCTGAAGCCCCTGCGCTTCGGCGGGCTCCTTCGCTGCGTCCACCACGTCCTCGGCTCCGATCCTGGTCCAGCGGGTGCGGCCGCGGCCGCCCCTGTCGTCACGCTCCGTGCGTCTTGTCTGTATTGTCCCGTGCGGCGGACGGGCACGTCGCGCACCGCCCACCGCACCGGCGGGGATCAGCCCTACGCGGCGGGGGCCTCCGTGCCCTCGGCGCCGGGACGGGCCACCAGCTCGACCTGGTCCACCGCATTGCACCAGCGGCAGCGCACCGACTCGATCGTCTCGCTGAGCACCTCGGTCTCCTCGACCTTGGATTCGCCGGCCAGGTCGAAGTGCAGGAACTCCGTCACCCGCGCGGTGCGGGTCACATCGAAGCGGGTGAGGTTGCTGCACAGCGTGCAGCGCCAGCGCGTCTCGGCGGTCAGAGCGGGGACGGTCATCGGGGATCCTCTCGGCTGGTCCCTGGGTGGGCTAGGCGCTCCCCCCGGAGCCCCGGCGTCGGCGGCGGGAGGCGGGAATGCTCGCCCCCCAGCCTATTGCCTGGGGCAACCGTCACGACCACCGGTTGCCGGAACACGAGGGCTAGCCCACCTGCCGTAAACCGCCGTGTCACCTGCGCCGTCCGGAGGGATGCTTGGCCGCATGGCGCTCGCGGCCCCCGACCACACCGACGCGCGGGACGGCCCCCCAGCGGTGCCCGCCCCGGCGGTCACCTACGCCCTGATCGCGGTCAACACCCTGGTCTTCCTGCTCGGCCCGGCCGCCGGGCTCAACCCGCTGTACGGCCGGGACCAGGCCCGGGTCTGCGCCGAGCAGAGGTACGAGCAACGCTGGGGCGCCGTCCCGGCCGAACTGCTGACCGGACACCCGCTGACCGCCGAACAGCTCGCCGAGGCGCCCGACCCCGTCCCCGGCTGCCCGGCCGCCCCCACCCCGGGCAAGCACCCGGCGGTGTCCGCCCTCACCGGCCTCTTCCTGCACGCCGGCTGGCTGCACCTGCTGGGCAACCTGCTCTTCCTCTATGTCTTCGGTCCCACCGTCGAACGACGGCTCGGTCGGCCCAGGTTCCTCCTCTTCTACCTGGCGGCCGGCAGCCTGGCCGCGTACGGCTTCGCGCTCGCCGAGGCGCACTCGGCGGATTCCACCCGGGTCCTGATCGGCGCCTCCGGCGCGATCTCCGGGGTGCTCGGCGCCTACCTGCGCTTCCACCCGCGTGCTCGGGTGACCACCCTGGTCCCGTTGCTCCTCTTCCTTCCGCTGCGCTTCCCGGCCTGGCTGGTGCTCGGCCTCTGGTTCGCCCTGCAGTGGTGGTCGGTGCACTCGGCCGGGCCCGGGGTGGCCTACCTGGTCCACGTGATCGGCTTCTCGGCCGGCTTCCTCCACGCCTGCACCGTCGTCGGCCACCCCCCGAGACGCCCCCGCTGAGGCCCGATACGCTGGCGGCACCCCACAAAGGAGCCCGAACAGTGATCACCGCCATCGTCCTGATCAAGACCAGTGTCGACCGCATCCCGGAGATCGCCGAGGCCATCGCTGCCATCGAGGGCGTCAGCGAGGTGTACTCGGTGACCGGTGGCTACGACCTGGTGGCGATGGTCCGGGTGCGCCGCCACGACGACCTGGCCGAGGTCATCCCGGGCCGGCTCAACAAGGTCCCGGGCGTGGCCCACACCGAGACCCAGATCGCCTTCCGCACCTACTCCCAGCACGACCTCGAAGCGGCCTTCGCCCTCGGCCTGGACGAGTAGGGCTCAGCCCTCGCGACGCCCCCTGTCGATCTGCACGGTCGCCACGCAACGGCCGCCCTCGTTGCGGTAGTTCCAGGCCGCGCCGTCCGTGACCAGCTCGCGGACGGCGGTCAGGAACCGCTCGACGTGCTCGTCCGGAGTCCCGGCGCCGAAGCTCACCCGGATCGCGTTCAGGCTTCGCTCGCCCGGCAGCGAGGGCTCGGGCGCCCCGCACTCGGACGGCGGGACGTCCTCGTCGCCGAGCAGGGTGCGAACCAGCGGGTGCGCGCAGAACAGCCCGTCGCGCACCCCGATGCCGTACTCGGCGGACAGCGCGGCCGAGAAGTGCGAGCTGTTCCAGCCCTGCACGACGAAGGACAGCACACCCACCCGGGCCGAGCCTGCCCCGAACAGGTTCAGCACCTTGACCTGCGGGATCTCCGCCAGCCCCGCCGTCAGCCGCTCGACCAGCTGCCGCTCCCGGGCCTCCAGCGCGTCGAAGCCGGCCTCGGTCAGCGCCCGGCAGGCCGAGGCGATCGCGTAGGCGCCGATGACGTTCGGCGAGCCGGCCTCGTGCCGGGCCGGGCCGGTGTGCCACTGGACGGCCACCGAGCCGTCCACCTCTCGCGCCACCGTCCGGGTCGCCCCGCCACCGGCCAGGTACGGCTGGGCCGCGTCCAGCCAGTCGGAGCGCCCGGCCAGCACCCCGGCGCCGAACGGCGCGTACAGCTTGTGGCCGGAGAAGGCGATCCAGTCGACGTCCAGCTCGCGCACCGAGACCCGGTGGTGCGGGGCCAGCTGGGCGGCGTCCAGCACCACCCGGGCGCCGTGCCGGTGCGCGGTCCCGGTCAGCTCGGCGACCGGCCACAGCTCGCCGGTCACATTGGAGGCGCCGGTGACGCACAGCAGCTTCGGCCCCTCGGGCGCCGCGGCCAGTGCGGCGTCCAGTGCGGCCACCGCCTCGGCCCGCGAGCGCGGCGCCCGCAGGTAGCTGACCTCCAGCCCGGCGTGCGCCCAGGGCAGCAGCGAGGCGTGGTGCTCGGTCTCGAAGGCGAACACCCGGGTGCCGGCCGGCACGGCGGCGGCCAGCAGGTTGAGCGAGTCGGTGGTGGCGCGGGTGAAGACCACCTGGTCGCCCTCGCGCAGGTCGAGGAACTCGGCGACGGTCCGGCGACTCTGCTCGAACAGGTCGGTGGAGAGCTGGGAGAGGTACCCGGCGCCGCGGTGCACGCTGCCGTAGTACGGCGCGTAGGCGGCGACGTCGTCCCACACCCGCTGGAGCGCCGGCGCGCTGGCGGCGTAGTCGAGCGCCGCGTAGCCGACCTTCTCCCCGCTGGCCAGCGGGACCAGGACGTCGTGGCCCAGGACGGCGAGCGGCGCGCAGATTTCGGTGGAGATGGGCATGAGGATGCACTCCTTCAGGGATGAGGGACCCCGGGAGTGCTAGTCGTCGGGCGTCCGCGCTTGTCGCACGGACGGTTTGCCGAGCGACCCGGTCCTCACCCAGGGCACCCCGCCACGGACGGAGGGTTGCCGGACAGCAAGCTGGGGCTTGACGCTGTCACTCATGACCTGGCCAAGACTCTAGGTCGCGTCCGTCGGGTGGTCAAACAGTCATCCACCATCCGGACGGCGTTCTCGCCCGCTCGCGTGTGCTCGGGGCGGGCGCGCGAAGGGCCCGCACCGGCGAACCGGTACGGGCCCTCAACTTCCGCCTCAGCTACGACTGGTGGCATCCGCCCAGCGCCGCAGCAGGTCCCGCGCGGCGCCCGAGTCGATCGCCTCCGCCGCCCGCGCCATGCCCGCGGCGAGCTGCTCCGTCAGCGGCGCGTCGCCCAGGTCGAGCGCCACCAGCGCCGCCGCGGTGTTCAGCAGCACGGCGTCCCGCACCGGCCCGTGCTCCCCGGCCAGCAGCCTGCGCGCGACCTCGGCGTTGTAGGCGGCGTCCGCCCCGCGCAGCGCCTCGATGCCGACCAGCTCGATGCCGACGTCCCGCGGGTCGAAGGAGGTCTCGGTGACCACCCCGTCGCGCACCAGCCACACCTGCGAGGTGGTGGTGATGGTCAGTTCGTCCAGCCCGTCGTCGCCGCGGAACACCAGCGCGGTCGCCCCGCGCCGGGCGAGCACCCCGGCGATCAGCCCGGCGAGCCGGGTGTCGAAGCAGCCGATCGCGTGCGAGGTGACCTTGGCCGGGTTGGTCAGCGGGCCGAGGATGTTGAAGGCGGTCGGCACCCCGAGGTCGCGCCGCGCCGTGGCGGCGTGCCGCATCGAGGGGTGGAACTTCGCCGCGAAGCAGAAGGTGAGCCCGACCTCCTCGGCCACCTCGGCCACCCGGCGGGCCGACAGGTCCAGCGCCACCCCGAGCTTCTCCAGCACGTCCGAGGAGCCGCTGGTGGAGGAGGCCGACCGGTTGCCGTGCTTGACCACCTTGGCCCCGGCGGCCGCCGCGACGATCGCCGACATGGTGGAGATGTTGACGGTCTTCGCCCGGTCCCCGCCGGTGCCGACGATGTCCACCGCCGGGCCGGGGATGTCCAGCGGCTCGGCGTGCTCGTACATCGCGTCGACCAGGCCGGCGATCTCGTCGACCGACTCGCCCTTGGCCCGCAGCGCCACCATGAACCCGGCCACCTGGACGGGGGACGCCTCGCCGCTCATGATCCGGTCCATCGCCCACGCGGTGGACGAGCGGTCGAGGTCCTCCCCCTTCAACAGTGCCGCCAGGAGGTCCGGCCAGGTGCGGACCACCTGCGCGGGGTCGCTACCGCCGTTCGCAGGGTTCACGTTCACCATGGCTGACTCCAGCTGTCGTGGGTTCCCCGGTGCCGGGGACGTCCGTACGGATGGAGCCAGCCTATCGAGCGGTGGGGTTCCTACGGCGGTGTCTTCTCTAGTACTGAGACAACCCCGCTCAACGCGTGGCCGGGGCCCGCTTGGCCACTCGCGCCCGCAGCAGGGTGGCGACCGCCCCGGCCAGCGCGACCGGGTCCACCGGGCGGGAGATAGCGGCATCGGCCCTGCTCCAGGCGGCCAGCCAGGAGTCCTGCGGCCGGCCGATCAGCACCAGCACCGGCGGGCAGCCGTAGATCTCGTCCTTGAGCTGGCGCCCGAGGCCGAGCCCGCCGGCCGGCACCGCCTCGCCGTCCAGGATGCAGAGGTCGATGCCGCCCTTCTCGAGCGCCTTGAGCACCGCGGGGGTGGTCGCGCACTCCAGGTAGGACAGCTCCGGAAGATCCTCGGCGGGTCGACGGCCGAGCGCCGTCAGCACCTGCTCGCGGGTGTTGCGGTCGTCGCTGTAGACGAGGACGGTGAGCGTCTCGTCGGTCGTGTACGCCATGGACCCTGCTCCCTCAAGTGTGATCCGGACCACGTTCACCTGATCCGGATGCTACTCCCGTTTCCCCCCGTCCCGGGTCCCCCTCGCGCACGTTCCCGCTCAAGCCGCCGCGCCCACGGCTCACCCGCCCGGAGGACGGCCCGTCACCCCGACCCGCCGAGACTACCCGGACGGCCGATGCGGCACCCTGTCCCCTACAACCCGACGCTGCGCCGACCGTGCAACGACGCGCCGGGCAAGGGGGTCGTGGGCCTCGCCGAGGAACCGTCAGAAAAGGGACACGCCGCTGCTCAGCCCCCGTCCGGACACCCCGTCGACCGCCAAGCGGGCATACCGCACGCACCGGACACTCCGAGGGACACCCCCCGACGTGAAGACGGAATAAGGGACCGACATAATGTCCGTCGTGGCGACAGCAACAGCAGTAGAAACCGGGCACGCGCACGGATCGGTCAACCGACCGAACATGGTCAGCGTCGGAACGATCGTCTGGCTCAGTTCCGAGTTGATGTTCTTCGCGGCCCTCTTCGCGATGTACTTCACGCTCCGCTCCGTCAAGGGAGCTGAGTTCTGGACCGAGAAGGCGCACGCCCTGAACGTGGGCTTCTCCTCGGTCAACACGACCATCCTGGTGCTCTCCTCGCTGACCTGCCAGCTCGGCGTGTTCGCCGCCGAGCGCGGGGACGTGAAGAAGCTCCGCATGTGGTTCATCATCACGTTCATGATGGGCGCGATCTTCATCGGCGGCCAGGTCTACGAGTACACCGAGCTGGTCAAGAAGGACGGCCTCTCGCTGTCCTCCGACCCGTACGGCACGGTGTTCTACCTGACCACCGGCTTCCACGGGCTGCACGTGACGGGTGGTCTGATCGCCTTCCTGCTGGTCCTGGGACGGACGTACGCAGCCAAGCGCTTCACGCACGAGCAGGCCACCGCCGCGATCGTCGTGTCGTACTACTGGCACTTCGTCGACGTCGTGTGGATCGGCCTGTTCGCGACCATCTACCTGATCAAGTAACCAGCTGATCAGGTCGCTGGCCACCGGCTGCGGCCCCCGCCCTCATCGGCGACGGGCCGCTTCTGCCGGTGCCGACGCTCCCACCGACCGACCGCGCGCGCAGCCTTGGAACAGGCAGCCTCGTGCCGGCCAGACCGGCCGCCGGGTGCACCCACCAGTCGACCAGATCCTGACACCGGGGTTATTCCGTGAAAAAGCTCTCCGCACGACGGCGCCACCCATTGGCGGCGCTGGTCGTCCTACTTCTCGCCCTGGCGGCAACCGGGGGGCTGTACGCCGCGTTCGCGCCCGCCGACAAGGCGCAGGCCGACGTCGCCGCGCAGTCGCTCGCGATCGATGAGGGCAAGAAGCTCTTCGCCGTGGGCTGCTCCTCCTGCCACGGCCTGAACGGCCAGGGCAGCAGCGAGGGTCCGAGCCTGGTCGGCGTGGGCTCCGCCGCTGTCGACTTCCAGGTCGGCACCGGCCGCATGCCGGCCCAGCAGCCCGGCGCCCAGGTGCCGCGCAAGAAGAACATCTACACGCAGGCCGAGATCGACCAGCTCGCCGCCTTCGTCGCCTCCCTCGGCCCCGGCCCGGTGACGCCGGACCAGAAGCAGTACACCTCGACCGACCCCGAGGACATCTCCAAGGGTGGCGAGCTGTTCCGCACCAACTGCGCCCAGTGCCACAACTTCGCCGGCCAGGGTGGTGCCCTGACCAAGGGCAAGTACGCCCCGTCGCTGGAGGGCGTGGACGCCAAGCACATCTACGAGGCCATGCAGACCGGCCCGCAGAACATGCCGTCGTTCCCGGACACCACCATGCCCGAGGAGCAGAAGAAGCAGATCGTGGCCTTTGTCCGCCACACCACTAGCGAAGAGCCCAACCCCGGTGGTCTCACGCTGGGCAGCCTCGGTCCGGTGACCGAGGGTCTGTTCGGCTGGATCTTCGGTCTCGGCACGCTCATCGCGGTCGCGATCTGGGTCGCCGCCCACACCACCAAGGCCAAGAAGTCATGAGCCACGACATGTCAGAAGAGAAGCTCCCGGAGCCCCACGGCTCCGCCGGCGAGGTCGCCGAGCACGGCAACCCCTTCGCCGACCCGGGCCTGCCGGCCCACGAGCCCCGTCGCACCGACATCGACGAGCGGGCCGCCAAGCGCGCCGAGCGCCAGGTCTCGCTGATGTTCGTGATCTCGATGCTCGCCACCATCGGCTTCATCGCCTCGTACGTGGCCATCGACCCGGACAAGATCGTCTACATCTTCCCGCTGGGGAAGGTCAGCGCGCTGAACTTCGCGCTCGGTCTGACCCTGGGCGTCGCCCTGTTCATGATCGGCGCGGGCGCGGTCCACTGGGCCCGCACCCTGATGTCGGACGTCGAGATGCCGTCCGAGCGTCACCCGATCGAGGCTTCCGACGAGGTTCGCGCGGACGTCATCGAGCAGTTCAAGACCGGTGCCGCCGAGTCCGGCTTCGGTCGCCGCAAGATGATCCGCAACACCCTCATCGGCTCGATGGCGCTGGTCCCGCTCTCCGGCGTGGTCCTGCTCCGCGACCTGGGCCCGCTGCCCGAGAAGAAGCTGCAGGAGACGGGCTGGAAGGAGGCGACCCCGGCCAAGCCGCTGCCGCTCATCAACATGAACACCATGCAGCCGATGAAGCCCGAGGACATCGCCGTCGGCTCGCTGACCTTCGCCATGCCGGAGGGTCTGACCACCCACAGCGAGGACTTCCAGCAGCGGATCGCCAAGGACGCCCTGATGCTGGTGCGCATCGCGCCGGACGACATCAAGGACGACAAGTCCAAGGACCTGGGCTTCGAGGGCATCCTCGCCTACTCCAAGATCTGCACCCACGTCGGCTGCCCGATCAGCCTGTACGAGCAGCAGACCCACCACGCGCTCTGCCCCTGCCACCAGTCGACCTTCGACCTGGCGGACGGCGCGCGCGTCATCTTCGGCCCGGCCGGCCACCCGCTGCCGCAGCTGAAGATCACCACTGACGAGAAGGGCAATCTGGTCGCCACCGGCGACTTCGAGAAGCCTGTCGGCCCGAGCTTCTGGGAGCGTGCTCGATGAGTAGCGCGAGCAGCACCACGACCGGTGCCGCCAAGCCCTCCAGCACGCGTGCCAACCCCGCCAACAAGTGGGAAGCCGCGGCTGACTGGACGGACGGCCGGCTGGGGATCTACTCCCTCGCCAAGGCCAACCTGCGCAAGATCTTCCCGGACCACTGGTCCTTCATGCTGGGCGAGATCTGCCTCTACACGTTCGTCATCATCATCCTGACCGGTGTCTACCTGACGCTGTTCTTCAAGCCGTCGATGGCCGAGGTCGTCTACAACGGCTCGTACGTGCCGCTCAAGGGCATCGGGATGTCCGAGGCGTACGCCTCGACCATGAACATCAGCTTCGAGGTCCGCGGCGGTCTGCTGATCCGCCAGATCCACCACTGGGCCGCCCTGGTCTTCGTGGCCGCGATGCTCGTGCACATGATGCGCGTGTTCTTCACCGGCGCGTTCCGCAAGCCGCGTGAGATCAACTGGGTCTTCGGCTTCCTGCTGCTGGTCCTGGGCATGTTCGACGGCTTCTTCGGCTACTCGCTGCCGGACGACCTGCTGTCGGGCACCGGTATCCGCTTCATGGAAGGCGCGATCCTCGCCGTCCCGCTGGTCGGCACCTACATCCAGATGTTCCTGTACGGGGGCGAGTTCCCCGGCACCGACATCATCCCGCGGTTCTTCACCATCCACGTGCTGCTGATCCCGGGCATCATGCTCGGCCTGCTGGTGGCGCACCTGATCCTGGTCTTCTACCACAAGCACACCCAGTGGGCGGGCCCGGGCAAGACCGAGAAGAACGTCGTCGGCATGCCGCTGATGCCGGTCTACATGGCCAAGGCCGGTGGCTTCTTCTTCCTGGTGTTCGGCCTCATCGCCGCCATCTCGGCGATCGCCTCGATCAACCCGATCTGGGCCTACGGCCCGTACCGCCCCGACCAGGTGTCGACCGACGCCCAGCCGGACTGGTACATGGGCTTCTCCGAGGGCCTGATCCGCGTCATGCCGGGCTGGGAGATCAGCCTGTGGGGCCACACCCTGAACCTGGGTGTCTTCGTCCCGCTGATGATCTTCCCGCTGGTCCTGGTCGCGATCGCGGTCTACCCGTTCATCGAGGGCTGGATCACCGGCGACAAGCGCGAGCACCACATCCTGGACCGCCCGCGCAACGCCCCGGTCCGCACCGCCCTGGGGGCCGCCTGGATCAGCCTGTACCTGGTGCTGCTGGTCGGTGGTGGCAACGACCTGTTCGCGACGCACTTCCACCTGTCGCTGAACTCGATCACCTACTTCGTCCGCGTCGGCTTCTTCGCGGTGCCGGTCATCACCTTCATCGTCACCAAGCGCTGGTGCCTCGGCCTGCAGCGCCGTGACAAGGAGAAGGTGCTGCACGGCCGCGAGACGGGTGTCATCAAGCGCCTGCCGCACGGTGAGTTCGTCGAGATCCACGCCCAGCTGCCGCAGAAGGACCTGCACACGCTCACGGCGCACGAGCAGATCCAGCCGGTCGAGCTGCCGGGCCAGACGGACGAGAACGGTGTGGCCCGCAAGGCCGGCGTCCTCACCCGCACCCGGGCCAAGCTCTCCCGCGGCTTCTACGGCGAGGGCAGCCAGATCCCCAAGCCGACCGCCGAGGAGCACCACGAGATCACCAGCGGCCACGGCCACCACTGATCCCGTAGCACCCCCGCGTCACCCCGAGGGCCGCTGACCAGAGTTCATCTGGTCGGCGGCCCTCGGGCTTTCCCGTACCCGCACCGCGTCCAGGAGCCCCCCGTGCAGCTGTCCGTCGACCCCTCCGCCGACACTCCCCCGTACGAGCAGATCCGCGCCCAGATCGCCGAGCGGGCCCGCTCCGGCGAGTTTCCGACCGGGCTGCGGCTGCCCACCGTCCGGGCGCTGGCCGAGGAGCTGGGCCTGGCCGCCGGGACGGTGGCGCGGGCCTACCGGGAGCTGGAGGCGGACGGCGTGGTGGAGACCCACGGCCGGCGCGGCACCCTGATCGCCGCCACCGGGGACACCGCTCACCGGCTGGCCGCCGCGGCCGCCGGCGAGTACGCCGAACGGGCGAACCGTCTGGGCCTGTCCCACGCCGACGCCCTGGCCGCCGTGGTCACCGCGCTGGGGCTGGCCTACCCCGAGGCCTGAGTCGCCCCCGAGCCCCCTCCGAGCCCCCCGAGCCAAAGGGCGCGCCGCTGCCGAAAGCGAGGAGCGACAAGCGAGGCACGAGCGCCGGAGCGACGAACGTCGGCAGCGGATCAGAGCGCCCGGAGGCGAGCGGGGGAGTAACAGAGCGCCCGGAGGCGAGCCGGGGGATTCACAGCCTCAGACCTCCGGCCGCATCATCCCCGCGGCGGGGGCCTGGGAGGCCGGCGCGGTGGTGCTGAGGGGCTGTCCGAGGGCGCTGTGCTTGACCCAGTCCGTCCAGGAGACGTTCCAGTCCCCGAAGCCGTTGCCGAAGGGCTCCATCTTGGCGCCGCGGCTGTTCACCACCGTGACCAGGTCCCCCACCCGGGTGTTGTCGTAGTACCACTTGGCGTTGTCGGTGCTCATGCCGGTGCACCCGTGGCTGACGTTCTCGATGCCCTGGGAACTGACCGACCAGGGCGCCGCGTGGACGTACTCGCCGCTCCACGTCACCCGGGTGGCCCACTCGACGTTCAGGTCGTAGGAGTCCGAGGTGCCGGCGGCGATACCGATCGTCTCGCCGTTCATCCGGACCGAGCGCTCCTGGCCGAGCACCACCTTGATGCCGTTGCGGGTGTCGAAGCCGGGCCTGCCGGTGGTCACCGGGATGGTCCGGAGCACCTGGCCGTCGCGCTTCAGGGTGAGCTCGTGGGCGGCCGCGTCGATCACCGTCTCGACCCGCGCCCCGATCCGCAGCCGCAGCGAGCTGCGGTCGCCGCCGTAGAGGCCGTCCGCGATCCGAGTGCCGGTGCCGTCGAAGGCGAGCGAGACGGTCGTCCCGACCGGCCAGTACTCCTCCGGGCGGAAGTGCAGGTTCTTGTCGTCCACCCAGTACCAGGCGCCCGTGACGGCGGGCTGGGAGGTCACCGTCAGGGCCCGTTCGACCTCCTGGCGGGCCTGCGGGTCCTTCACCGCCTGGGAGAGCTGCACGGTGAGCGGCTGGCCGACGCCGTAGACGCCGCTGCCGGAGGAGTCCGGGCCGAGCTTGGCGGAGAGCACGCGCTGGCCGGCCAGGGTGCTGAAGCCGATGGTGGTGTCGCCGCGGCCGTCCCTGCCGTCGTCGGCGGAGATCCGGACGCTGTAGGCGGTGTCGGCCTTCAGCCGGCCGGTGGTCTGCCAGCTGCGCTGGTCGTCGGCGAGCTTGCCGGCCACCACCCGGCCGTCCGGGCCGACCACGGTGACGTCGGTGATCCGGCTGCCCTCCACGGCCGTCACGGTGACCGGCTGGTTGGGGTCGACCTTGCCCTTGACCGAGAGGTGGACGAGCCGGGCCGCGTCGACCCGGTGGGGTCCGGACTCGTCACCGGACGAGCAGGCGGCCAGCGGGGCCAGCACTGCGAGGGTCAGCGAGATGCCGCCGATGCCTGCGATTCCGCGCCTGTCGGCCATTGCCGCCTCCCAGGTTTCCGCACGATTAATCAGATCGTAGGAACGCCCTGCTCCGAACGACATCCGGGCGACCCGCCGTTCACCCGGGCGAGTGAGGCGGTCACCCCCGGGACGCGACAGGGCCGGTTCCCCCGTGCGGGGGAACCGGCCCTGTCGGCGGAAGCTGAACCTACTGGTTCTGGTTCTCGCCGCGGTAGAACTCGAAGACCCATCCGAAGATGCCGATCGCGATGATCGGGGCGGCCCAGAACATCAGCCACCAGCCGAAGATCACGCCCAGGAAGGCGAGCGCGCCACCGAGCGCCAGCGAGAGCGGCTGCCAGCTGTGCGGGGCGAAGAAGCCCAGCTCGCCGGAGTCGTCCGCGACCTCGGCCTCGGGGTTGTCACCCGCGCCGCTGTCCACCCGGCGGGCGGTGAAGGCGAGGTAGTACCCGATGAAGGCGCAGAGACCGAAGGCCAGGAACAGCGCCGTGGTACCGGCGGCCTCCAGACCCGGGCCCGATTTGTTGGTCCACAGGCCGTAGGTGATGGCCATGGCCAGCACGAAGACCGACAGGCCGAGGAAGATCTTTCCCTGTTCCTTCATCAGGCGTCGCCCTCCTTCTTGCCCTTGCCCAGCTGCGGGGCGTCGTACTTCGCCGGGGTCACGCCGGCGAGGTGCTTGGCCGGCTCACCGTGGTTCTCCAGGTAGTCCAGCGCGGCGATCTCCGGGTGGTGGAGGTCGAAGGCCGGGGATTCGGAGCGGATCCGGGGCAGGGTGAGGAAGTTGTGCCGCGGCGGCGGGCAGGAGGTCGCCCACTCCAGCGAGCGGCCGAAGCCCCACGGGTCGTCCACGGTGACCTTCTCGCCGTACTTGGCGGTCTTCCAGACGTTGTAGAGGAACGGCAGGATCGACAGGCCGAGCACGAAGGAGCCGATGGTCGAGACGGTGTTCAGGGTGGTGAAGCCGTCCGAGGCCAGGTAGTCGGCGTAACGGCGGGGCATGCCCTCCGCGCCGAGCCAGTGCTGCACCAGGAAGGTGGTGTGGAAGCCGAAGAACAGCGTCCAGAAGGTGATCTTGCCGAGGCGCTCGTCCAGCATCTTGCCGGTCATCTTCGGCCACCAGAAGTGGAAGCCGGCGAACATCGCGAAGACGACGGTGCCGAAGACCACGTAGTGGAAGTGGGCGACGACGAAGTACGAGTCCGAGACGTGGAAGTCGATCGGCGGCGAGGCCAGCAGGACACCGGTCAGACCACCGAAGAGGAAGGTGACCAGGAAGCCGACCGTCCACAGCATCGGCGTCTCGAAGCTCAGCGAGCCCTTCCACATGGTGCCGACCCAGTTGAAGAACTTCACACCGGTCGGGACCGCGATCAGGAAGGTCATGAACGAGAAGAACGGCAGCAGCACCTGCCCGGTGACGTACATGTGGTGCGCCCACACCGTCACGGACAGACCGGCGATCGCGATGGTGGCCGCGATCAGACCGGAGTAGCCGAACATCGGCTTGCGGCTGAAGACCGGGATGATCTCCGACACGATGCCGAAGAACGGCAGCGCGATGATGTACACCTCGGGGTGGCCGAAGAACCAGAACAAGTGCTGCCACAGCATCGCCCCGCCGTTGGCCGGGTCGAAGACGTGGGCACCGAACTTGCGGTCGGCCTCCAGGGCGAACAGCGCGGCGGCCAGGACCGGGAAGGCCAGCAGGACCAGCACCGAGGTCAGCAGGACGTTCCAGACGAAGATCGACATCCGGAACATCGTCATGCCCGGAGCGCGCATGCAGATGATCGTGGTGATGAAGTTGACCGCACCGAGGATCGTGCCGAAGCCGGAGAAGGCCAGACCCATGATCCACATGTCGCCGCCGACGCCGGGCGAGTGCACCGCGTCCGACAGCGGGGAGTAGGCGAACCAGCCGAAGTCGGCGGCACCGTTCGGGGTCAGGAAGCCGCAGACCGCGATGCTCGAACCGAAGAGGTACAGCCAGTACGCGAACATGTTCAGACGCGGGAAGGCCACGTCCGGGGAGCCGATCTGCAGCGGCATGATCCAGTTCGCGAAGCCCGCGAACAGCGGCGTCGCGAACATCAGCAGCATGATCGTGCCGTGCATCGTGAACGCCTGGTTGAACTGCTCGTTCGACAGGATCTGGGTCCCGGGACGAGCCAGCTCGGCACGCATGACCAGGGCGAGGATGCCACCGATCAGGAAGAAGGCGAACGACGTGCCCAGGTACAGGGTGCCGATCGTCTTGTGGTCAGTGGTGGTCAACCACTTGATGATGGTCGAACCCGGCTTCCGGGTCCGCTGCGCCCCGACCGTGACGGCCTCGGCGCCCCCGCCGGCCGCGGCGGGCTCGTTGAGGATGGTCACTTCGCTTCACTTCCCATGGTGATGACGCCGGAAGGCACCGCACCCTCCTGGCCCTTGGCACGAAGGTCGGCCAGGTGCTTGTCGTAGTCGGCGCGGTCGACGACCTTGACGTTGAACAGCATGCGCGAGTGGTCCACGCCGCAGAGCTCGGCACACTTGCCCACGTAGTCACCCTTGACGGTCGGAGTGACCTCGAACTTGTTCACCACGCCCGGCACGACGTCCATCTTCATCATGAAGTTGACGGGCCAGAAGTCGTGGATGACGTCACGAGAGGTGAGCCGGAACTGCACCGTCTCGTTGACCGGCAGCCAGAGCGTCGGAGCGTCCTTGGGCGTACCGACCTCGTACGCGGCGTCCTTGTTGGCCGGGTCGGGAGTCTCGGTGTTCTCGTAGTTGAACGCCCAGCTCCACTGGAAGCCCACCACGTTGACGTAGTGCTGCGGCTTCGCGGAGACCTGCGTCAGCTTCGCCTCGTCGCGGGCGACGAAGTAGAAGAGGACCGAGACGATGATGATGGGGACCGCGGTGTAGAGCGCCTCGATGGGCACGTTGTACCGGGTCTGCGGGGGGATCTCCACACCGGTGCGCTTACGCCGGTGGAAGATCACGCTCCAGATGATCAGACCCCACATCAGTACGCCGACCACCAGCGCCGCGATCCAGGAGCCCTGCCACATCTGGAGGACCATGGGCCCTTCCTTCGTGACGGGGCTCGGGAGGCCAAGCCTGGGGAGGTCGTTGGCCGAGCAGCCGGTGGCGGTCGCGATGACGAGGCCCAGTGCCAGCGCCTGAGGCAGCTTCCGCCGCATCGTGCGCCGCGGCGAGCGGTCGGAGCCGTTGGGACTCACGTAGCGCCTTCCCGAAGTCTCGCCCGCCTTCGCGTCGCACCGAAGGAGGATTGTGAGCCTCCCTGGCGACCCGTCCACGGGCACGGTTTGAATGCTTATGCGGGCCAAACCCTACTCCAGCCTTATGCGCTCCTGACGGGCAGCCCCCGGTAACGCGCCGCCCGGTCGCCCGATCAGGCCCGGCAAGGGCTACGTCGCAGGTCATCGTAGGCATTCGAGGTCCTTACGCCCGATCGGGGGATGGCCTCGAACAACGTGAGTGACGGCCCGTCGGTCGCGGACGAAGCGGACATTAAGGATGATCGACTGACGGCCGGTGAGCCACGCGACCGGAGCGGAGACGCTCCCGGGTGTGTCGTTAAATGTGACCGTGTACTTCGACGTGGCTTCGACGGCCCCTCTGCACCCCGTCGCGCGGCAGGCCCTGACCGCCGCCCTGGACGAGGGCTGGGCCGATCCGGCCCGGCTCTACCGCTCCGGCCGACAGGCCCGGATGCTGCTGGACGCCGCCCGCGAGACGGTGGCCGCCGTCCTGGGCGCGCGGGCGGACGAGATCGCCTTCACCGCGAGCGGGACCCAGGCCGTCCAACTCGGCCTGCTGGGCGCCCTGACCGGGAACCGGCGGCGCGGCGGGCACCTGGTGCACTCCGCGGTGGAGCACTCCAGCGTGCTGCACGTCGCCGAGCGATGGGGGTACCCCCGGCCGGAGGCCGGAGGAGAGGCGGGCGGGGGTACGGTCTCGGTCGCCCCGGTGGACCGCACCGGACGTGTGGACCCGGAGGTCTTCGGCGCCCTGCTGCGCCCGGACACCGCGCTGGCCGCGCTGCAGAGCGCCAACCACGAGGTGGGTACCGTCCAGCCGGTCGGCGAGGTCGCCGCGCTGTGCGCCGAGGCCGGGGTGCCGCTGCTGGTGGACGCGGCGCAGAGCGTCGGGCGGACGGACGTCCCGGCGGGCTGGTCGCTGCTGACCGCGAGCGCGCACAAGTGGGGCGGGCCGCCCGGGGTCGGGGTCCTCGCCGTGCGCAAGGGGGTCCGGTACTCCTCGCCGCTGCCGGCCGACGAGCGTGAGGGCGGCCGGGTGCCCGGCTTCGTCAACGTCCCGGCGATCGTGGCCGCGGCCGCTTCGCTGCGCGCCGTACGGGCCGAGGCCGAGCGGGAGAACGCCCGGCTGCACGCGCTGGTGGAGCGGATCCGTACCCGGGTGCCGCAGCTGGTGCCCGAGGTCGAGGTGGTCGGCGACCCGGTGCGGCGGCTGCCGCACATCGTCACCTTCTCCTGTATGTACGTGGACGGCGAGGTGCTGCTCACCGAGCTGGACCGGGCGGGCTTCGCGGTCTCCTCCGGCTCCTCCTGCACCTCCTCGACACTGACGCCGAGCCATGTGCTGGCCGCGATGGGGGTGCTCACCGAGGGCAACGTCCGGGTCTCGCTGCCGTACGGGACGGCCGAGGCGGACGTGGAGCGCTTCCTCGCCGTGCTGCCGGACCTGGTGGCGGGCCTCCGGGCCCCGATCGGGCTGGACCTGCCGGCGCCGGAGCCGGTGGCGCAGACGGCGCCCCGAGCCGAAGGGCGCGCCGGTGCCGAAAGCGAGGAGCGACCACGAGTCACAGTCGTCGACGCCTTGGGCCAGCGCTGCCCGCTGCCGGTGATCGAGCTGGCGAAGCGGATCGGCGAGGTGCCGGTGGGCGGCACGGTCGCCGTGCTGGCGGACGACGAGGCGGCCCGGCTGGACATCCCGGCCTGGTGCGAGATGCGCGGGCAGGAGTACGCGGGCGAGGCCCCGGCCGCCGATTACGGCGGCGACCGGGGCTCGGCCTACCTGGTACTGCGCCGCTCCTGAGGGAGCGGGACTACTTGACCAGGTGGTCGCGGATCTCCGCGGCGGCCTCGGCGCCGTAGTTCTCCTCGAAGCGCTGCAGGAAGGCGCTCGGGCGCAGCTCGTACTCCTGGGTGCCGACGGTCTCGATCACCAGGGTGGCGAGCATGCAGCCGAGCTGGGCGGCGCGCTCCAGGTCGAGCTGCCAGGACAGGCCGGTCAGGAAGCCGGCCCGGAAGGCGTCGCCGACGCCGGTCGGGTCGACCTTGGCCTCCTCCTGCGCGCAGCCGACCAGGATCGAGGCCTCGCCCTTGCGGTCGATCCGGACGCCCTTGCTGCCCAGGGTGGTGATCCGGGTGCCGACGCGGGTGAGCAGCTCCTCGGCGTCCCAGCCGGTCTTGTTCTCGATCAGCGCGGCCTCGTACTCGTTGGTGAACAGGTACGCGGCGCCGTCCACCAGCTCGCGGATGTCGTCGCCATCCAGGCGGGCCAGCTGCTGGGAGGGGTCGGCTGCGAAGGCGTAGCCGCGGGTGCGGCACTCCTGGGTGTGGCGGACCATGCCCTGCGGGTCGTCGGCGCCGACCAGGACGAGGTCGAGGCCGCCGACGCGGTCGGCGATCGGCTTGAGCTCGATGTTGCGGGCCTCGGCCATGGCACCGGTGTAGAACGAGGCGATCTGGTTGTGGTCCTCGTCCGTGGTGCACATGAAGCGGGCGGTGTGCCGGGTCTCGGAGATGTGGACGGAGTCGCAGTCCACGTTGTTGCGCTCCAGCCAGCTGCGGTACTCGGCGAAGTCCGCACCGGCGGCGCCGACCAGGACCGGCCGGAGCCCGAGCACGCCCATGCCGAACGCGATGTTCGGCGCGACGCCGCCGCGGCGGATGTCCAGGGCGTCGACCAGGAACGACAGCGACACGGTGTGCAGCTGCTCGGCGACGAGCTGGTCGGCGAACCGACCGGGGAACGTCATCAGATGGTCGGTGGCGATCGAGCCGGCGACGGCGATACGCACGGAGGTCTCCTCAAGATGGCAGCAGGGCCAGCGGGCGGGGTCGGATGAACCCACTAACGGTACCGGGCCCGCACCGTGCGCCAGCAAGAGTGCCACTCAAGCTGTCGCCCTCCGGCCATGGTGGCACCCCTTGCCCTCGAACGTGTACTACCTCCGGGTAGCACTGGTCGGTGTACGGAAACCGGGCCTAGGGTCGGCCTTAGAGGGGTCCGGCCGGACCGGGCGGGCCCCGACTTCGACCGTGGCAGTGCCGCCACGGCTCTGGATCGGAGCGATGCCCGATGATTCCCAAACACTCCCCGCCGTCCGCTCTCCGGGTCGAAGCCGACGGCGAGAGCCTCGACGCGCTGGTGAGCTCCTCCCGGCGGCTGCGCCGGTTCTGGCCGCTGCTGGCGACGGACCCGGAGCCGGCCGCCCCCGCGTCCGTCGGCGTGCGGGTCCCGTCCGGGGCGCAGCGGCTGGTCGCCGGGATGGCCGAGTACGGCATGATCCGTTCCGTCTGAGAACGGAACCGGATCCGACCGGGGCACGTCACATCCGCGCGGAGCGGCCGAGGGGCGGCGCCGCTGAGCCCTCGGGAGGATGTGCAGATGGACCTGGAGACGATGCCCCGGCGCGGTCGGCGGACGGTGGCCCTGGCGGCTGTGGCGCTGGCGGCGATGGTGACGGTGGCCGGGTGCAACGGGGACGGCAAGAGTTCGGCGGACTCGGCGGGCGCCGCCGTATCCGCGAGCTCCTCGGCCTCGGCGAGTGCCTCCCCGCAGGCCCCGACGGCCTCCGGTACCCCGTCGGCGACGGCGTCCGGCGCGACCGGCCAGCCGGCCCAGACCCCGCCGGCCGGCGGGGACCCGACGTCGGCCCCGCCCGCCCCGGGGCAGCCGTCGGGGGCGGCCACTCCCCCGGGCAACGCGATCGCCCCGGGCGAGCCCAACCCGGCCGGCACCGGGGTCGGTCCCGCGGTGCGTCCGCCGGTCGCCTACCGGGCGGACGGCGGCAACAAGCTGACGGTCTACTTCTTCGGCGGGGTCTGCACCAAGTACGCGCTGAAGGCGGACGAGTCACAGGCGGGCAAGGTGGCCGTCGAGGTCGTGCCGGGCCCGCCGGCCGTCCAGCCGGGGCAGGTCTGCACCGCGCTGGCCAAGCGGCAGGCGGTCGCCGCCGATCTGCGCTCGCCGCTGGCCGGGCGGACGGTGGTCGACCGGACGAGCGGCCAGGAGGTGCCGCTGGAGGGAGACCCGCACGCCGGCCCGGACCCGGTGACCCCGGACGGCGCGGCCCAGTAGCGGTGGAAACGCGTGAGGCGGGGCCCAAGGAGATCTCCCGGAGTCCGCCCCCGGGGTTTTGGGTGGGCTCGGCATTCTGACTCAGCTGACGGAGACGCAGCAAAACAAAAAAACGGAGGGT
>NZ_JBHTTU010000003.1:28819-34996 GCF_042794375.1 Kitasatospora sp. NPDC056531
GCGATGCGGGAGGGCCCGACGGGGGGGGGGGGAGAACGTGGGGGGGCTCCGGGGGGGTCTCCCTTGGCCCCGCCTCACGCGTTTCGGGCTGGGCCCGCGCTTCAGGCTTAGCTGAAGGAGTCGCCGCAGGCGCAGGAGCCGGTGGCGTTCGGGTTGTCGATCGTGAAGCCCTGCTTCTCGATGGTGTCGACGAAGTCGACGGTGGCGCCGCCCAGGTACGGGGCGCTCATCCGGTCGGTGACGACCTTGACGCCGTCGAAGTCCTTCACCACGTCGCCGTCGAGCGAGCGCTCGTCGAAGAACAGCTGGTAACGCAGGCCGGAGCAGCCACCGGGCTGGACGGCGACGCGCAGCGCGAGGTCCTCGCGGCCTTCCTGCTCCAGCAGGGCCTTGACCTTGGCCGCGGCGGCATCGGTGAGGAGGATGCCACTCTCGACGGTGGTCTCGTCCTGGACGGTCATCTGCTTTCTCCCGGTCTTGACGACGGTCTGCCGCCAGTGCCAACCAACGGCCGTCCGGATTCATTTCCCGGACGGCGATGGATTTCTGCGGCCTGTTCGGCGGCTGGTTTCCGTGGGCCGGGTGTGCCACCCGTCTCCCTTACGCTCCCCATGCTCGCACAACCGGGCAGCTCGGGTCACCGCCCTGGTCGTGGATCCGGGTGAACCGGCCCCGCGGCCGTCCGTCGGACGCCAGGATGGTCGGCATGATCCTTCGCCAGGTCAGGGACACCGCAGAGGACGCGGAGGTCGTCCAGGAACTGTCCTTCGCCGCCTTCACCGAGCCGACCGCCGCTCCGGCACCGCCCGAGCCGACACCGCTGCAGCTGGCGCGGACCCGGCACCTGGCGCGCATTGATCCCGGGGGCTGCTGGCTGGCGGAAAGCGGCGGGGAGGCGGTCGGGGTGGTGCTGTCGATGCGCCGCGAGGGCCTGTGGATGCCCTCGCTGTTCGCCGTCCGCCCGTCCGCGCAGGGCAAGGGGGTCGGCCGGCTGCTGCTGGAACGGGCCACGGCGCACGCGCGGGGCTGTCTGCGCGGGATGGTCTGCGCCTCCTCCTCGCCGGCGGCGGCCCGCCGCTACCGGCTGGCCGGGTTCACCCTGCACCCGGCGATGCGGCTGACCGGACGGGTGGACCGGAGCGGGCTGATCGACCCGGGGGACATCCCGGTGCACCGCGGCAACGCCACCCAGCTGCACCTGCTGGACTCGGTGGACCGGCGGCTGCGCGGGTCGGCCCACGGCCCGGACCACGAGCTGATGCTCGGGCACTTCGAGGAGCTGCTGGTCGCCGACGCGCTGGCCGGCAGCGGCTACTGCTACCGGGACGGCGGCACGGTGCGGCTGCTGGCGGCCACCAGCAAGCGGATCGCCGCCCGGCTGCTGCGCGAGGCGCTGGCCCGGGTGCCGGACGGGGTCGAGGCGCGGGTGGAGTACCTGACCGCCGAGCAGGAGTGGGCGCTGGACGTCGGCCTGGAGGTCGGGCTGACGCCGGGGACCGGGGGCATCGTGGGGGTGCGCGGGATGCGGCCGCCGAGCCCGTACCTGCCGAGCGGAGCGTTCCTGTAGGTACGCGTACGGCCCCGCCGGGCGAGCCGGAGGGGCCGTACGCGCGGAGCGTCGATCAGGCCATGGTGTCCAGGATCTCCCGGACCATCTCCATGGTCGTGCCCGGGTGCAGGAAGGCGAAGCGGGCCACCGTCTCGCCGTCCCAGCCGGTCGGGGTCACGAAGCCGATCTGGTCCGCGAGCAGCTGCTGCGACCAGCGGTAGTAGTCGTCGTTGGTCCAGCCCCTGCGCTTGAAGCAGACGGCGGAGAGCTGCGGGTCGAACAGCAGCTCCAGGTGCTCGGTGTCACGGATCAGCTGGGCGGTGTCCCGGGCCAGCTGGAGGCCGGTCTCGATGGCGTCGGTGTAGGCCTGGACGCCGTGGACGGCCAGCGAGAACCAGAGCGGCAGGCCGCGGGCGCGCCGGGTCAGGTGGTAGGCGTAGTCGGTGGGGTTCCACTCGTCGCCCTCGGTGTGCAGGACGTCCAGGTAGGAGGCGTCCTGGGTGTGCACGGCGCGGGCGAGCTGCGGGTTGCGGTAGATCAGCGCGGCGCAGTCGAAGGGGGCGAACAGCCACTTGTGCGGGTCGACCACGAAGGAGTCGGCGTGCTCGATGCCGTCGTAGCGCTCGCGCACCGAGGGGGCGAACAGGCCCGCGCCACCGTAGGCGCCGTCCACGTGGAACCACAGGTCGCGCTCGCGGGCGACCTCGGCCAGGCCCTTGAGGTCGTCGACGATGCCCTCGTTGGTGGTGCCGGCGGTGCCGACGACCGCGATCACCGTCTCGGGGTTGGGGTCGGCGGCCAGGGCGGCGCGCAGCGCCTCGCCGGTGAAGCGCCGGTTGACGGTCGGGACCTTGAAGGCCTCGACGCCGATGATGTTGAAGGTGTTCTTGACCGAGGAGTGCACCTGGTCGGCGACGGCTATCCGCAGCCGCGCCTCCGGGCCGACGCCGAGGCGGCGGCGGGCGGTGTCGCGGGCGACGACCAGGGCGGAGAGGTTGCCCGCCGATCCGCCGGAGACGAAGCAGCCGCCGGCCGTCTGGGGCAGGCCCGCACGGTCGGCGATCAGGCGCAGCACCTGGTTCTCGGCGGCTATCGCGCCGGCCGCCTCCAGCCAGGAGATGCCCTGCAGCGAGGCGCAGGAGACGACCATGTCGAACAGCAGCGCGGCCTTGGTGGGGGCGCACGGGATGAAGGACAGGTAGCGCGGGCTGTCGGCGGAGATGACCGCACGGGACAGCTCGTGGTCGTAGAGCTTGAGCACGTCGGCCGGGTTGTTGCCGTCCTGGTTCAGCAGGCCGGACAGCTGGGCGCGCAGGTGCTCGCCGTCACCGGGGTGGTCGAGCGGCACGGGGTCGTACTGCAGCCGCTCCCGCATGTAGTCGAAAACCAGGTCGACCAGGTCGTTGTCGGGCCGGTGCATGCGGTCGGGTGCTGCGGACACGGCGGTCCCTCTCGGCTGTGGGTGTCGGGGGGATCCGGTCTGCGGGAGGCCTCACCGCGCTGACCGGACGTGATCAGCGTAGGCAGCGGCGGTACTTCGACGCGCGTCGGAACGCGGCTGGTCAGGCAGGTTTCGAGCGTCTTCGGGCGGGTCCGCGCAGGATTCCTGCGTGGGGCCGGGCGGGTCAGCCGATCAGCTGGGAGAGGACCACCGAGGAGCGGCTGCGCTGGACGCCGGGCTCGCGCCGGATGCGCTCGATGACGGCCTCCAGGTGGCGCATGTCGGCGGCCCGCAGGTGGACCAGGGCATCCGGGTCGCCGGTGACCGTCCAGGCGGCGACCACCTCGGGGAACTGGCGCAGGCTGGCGAGGATCTCCTCGGGGGCGGTGCGCTCGCGGCAGTAGACCTCGACGAAGGCCTCGGTCTGCCAGCCGAGCACGGCCGGGTCGAGCACCACGGTGAAGCCCCGCACCACACCGCGCGCCCGGAGCCGATCGATCCGACGGCGCACGGCGGTGGCGGAGAGGTTCACCTGCAGGCCGATCTCGGCGTAGGAGGCGCGGCCGTCGCTGCCGAGGCGGGCGAGGAGCTGCCGATCGGTCTCGTCCAGGTCGGCACCGATCACCTCGTGCGCTCGGCTGCTGGTCATCGGTGCGGGGCTCCACGGGTCGTGCGGGGGGGTCGAGGGGGCGTCCCGGCGGCGGCTGGTGCTCGGCCACGGCCGCTGCCAAAACGGTTCGCCACCCATTCTGGCGGATGACCTGAACGAGTTCATCGCTGGCGGATGACGGAAAGAAGGCCGTCAGTCCACCAGCAGGACGATCTTCCCCCTGGTACGGCCCTCGGCGCTGAGCGCCTGGGCGGAGGCCGCCTGGGCGAGCGGGAAGGTGGAGGCGACGGTGACGGTCAGTCGGCCGTCGTCGGCGAGCGCGGCCAGTTCGGCCAGGTCCGCCGCGTCCGGGCGGACCCAGACGTAGTGGCCGCCGAGGGCCTTCACGCCGAAGTCGGTGATCGAGGCGATCCGACCCGGGTCGGCCACCAGCCCGGCCGAGACCTGGACGGCGCCGCGGCCGATCAGGTCGAGGGCCGCGTCCACGCCGTCCGGGGCGAGCGCGCGGACCCGTTCGGCCAGGCCCTCACCGTAGGCGACCGGCTCCGCGCCCAGGCCGCGCAGGTAGTCGTGGTTGCGCTCGCCCGCCGTGCCGATCACCCGGGCGCCGCGGGCGCGGGCGATCTGGACGGCCAGGTGGCCGACCCCGCCGGCCGCGGCGTGCACCAGCAGGGTCTCCCCCTCGGTGAGCCGCAGCGCCCGCAGGCTCTGCAGCGCGGTGAGCCCGGCCAGCGGCAGGCCGCCGCACTGCGCCCAGTCCAACGCGGCGGGCCGGCGGGCGAGGGTGCGGACGGGAGCGGAGACCAGCTCGGCGTAGGTCCCGTGCTCGACGGCGTCCTTGCGGACGTAGCCGTACACCTCGTCGCCGGGAGTGAACTCGGTCACCCCGCCGCCGACGGCGCGGACCACGCCGGCCACGTCCCAGCCCATGACCAGCGGGAAGTGGACGTCCAGCATGCCGTCCAGGGCGCCGTCCCGGACCTTCCAGTCCACCGGGTTCACCCCGGCCGCCCGTACCTGCACCAGGACCGAGTCGGGCCCGACCTTGGGGTCGGGCAGGTCGGTGTACTCGACCACCTCGGGGCCGCCGTAGCGGTTGATCGCGATTGCCTTCATGGGCTCAGCCATACCCGGCGGCTTCGAAATATCGATTCGGCCACGCCCGGAAGCATTCGTTTTGGCGAGCGGTTCTCGTCACATCGACAGGATGGCCATCGTCACTCTGACGCTAACCGGTTAGAATAGATAGCGTCAGATAGACGAAAAGGCTCAACCGCTTGATCGGCCGCACAGAAGGGCACCCGCCCGTGACCACCACCATCACCGAGACCTACGGCGTCGACCCCACTCCGACGCCGCTCGCTCTGCTGCTGCTCGGCCGGGAGGCCGATCCGAACAGCGAGCGCGGCGTCGAGTGCCCCGGCGACCTCCCCCCGGCTTCCGACCCGGACCTCGTCGAGCGCGCCCGCGCGGCCAAGGCCGCGCTCGGCGACCGCGTCTTCATCCTCGGACACCACTACCAGCGCGACGAGGTGATCGAGTTCGCCGACGTCACCGGCGACTCCTTCAAGCTCGCCCGCGACGCGGCGGCCCGCCCCGAGGCCGAGTACATCGTCTTCTGCGGCGTGCACTTCATGGCCGAGTCCGCGGACATCCTCACCAGCGACCGGCAGCAGGTCGTCCTGCCGGACCTCGCGGCCGGCTGTTCGATGGCCGACATGGCCACCGCCGAGCAGGTCGCCGAGTGCTGGGACGTGCTGACCGACGCCGGCATAGCCGACGTCACCGTCCCGGTCTCGTACATGAACTCCTCCGCCGACATCAAGGCCTTCACCGGCAGGCACGGCGGCCTCATCTGCACCTCCTCCAACGCCAAGCGCGCCCTGGAGTGGGCGTTCGAGCAGGGCGAGAAGGTGCTCTTCCTGCCCGACCAGCACCTCGGCCGCAACACCGCCGTGCGCGACATGGGCTTCTCGCTGGACGACTGCGTCGTCTACAACCCGCACAAGCCGAACGGCGGCCTGACCGCCGAGCAGCTGCGGGACGCGAAGATGATCCTCTGGCGCGGCCACTGCTCGGTGCACGGCCGGTTCAGCCTGGACTCGGTGAACGACGTCCGCGAGCGGATCCCCGGCGTGACCGTCCTGGTGCACCCCGAGTGCAAGCACGAGGTCGTCGCGGCCGCCGACATGGTGGGCTCGACCGAGTACATCATCAAGGCCCTGGACGCCGCCGAGCCCGGCACCAAGTGGGCCATCGGCACCGAGCTGAACCTGGTCCGTCGCCTGGCCAAGGCACACCCGGACAAGGAGATCGTGTTCCTGGACCGCGCGGTCTGCTTCTGCTCGACCATGAACCGGATCGACCTGCCGCACCTGGTCTGGGCGCTGGAGTCGCTGGTCGAGGGCCGGGTGCCGAACGTGATCACCGTCGACCCGGAGACCGAGAAGTACGCCAAGGAGGCGCTGGACCGGATGCTGGCCCTGCCGTAGTCCGGCCCCGCGGCCGCAGAAGCGGCTGGACGGGGCGGCGGCGAAGTTGGCGCAGCGGCCGGTCACCCGCAACGGCGAGGAGTGG
>NZ_JBHTTU010000003.1:35006-41410 GCF_042794375.1 Kitasatospora sp. NPDC056531
ACCGGGAGACGGAGAGGTACGCAAAGGGGGCGCGGGACGGGATGCTGGCCCTGCCGGAGTCCGGCCCCGCGGCCCGCCCTCTCGCCCGGAGGCGAGCGGGCGAGTCCCCGCCCCGGAGGCGAGCGGGCGAATAGCAGCGAAGGGCGGGCCCCCTCCCATCGGAGGGGGCCCGCCCTTTCGTCTGGCAACAGCCGGAGGAGCTACTCGTACTCGGGGAACCCCGGGATCACGCCCTCGCCCTCGGACAGCAGCAGCGCGCGGACCTCGCTGATCGTCGCCTCGGAGTTCGGCAGGATCAGGTCGGACGGCTCCAGAGCGTCGTCGGGCAGCCGGGTGCCGTACTGCATCACCGCGTCCAGCAGCTTGCCGTAGGCCTGGCGGAAGTTCTCCTCGTCGCCCGACTCCACTGCGGTGAGCAGCTCGTCGTCGAGCTGGTTGAGCAGGTTCAGGTGGTCCTCGCCCACCTCGAACTGCCCCTCACCCATGACCCTCATGATCATGCCGTGCGTCTCCCTGGTTCGTGGGGTCGAGCTCAGATCACTTGTTGTAGTTGATGCGCGGGGTGTCCTGCGGGTGCTGCTGGGGCTGCTGCTGCGGCTGCCCCTGCTCGATCGCCGCCGGACCGGAGGAGGAACCGCCGGACAGCTCGGCCTTCATCCGGGCGAGCTCCAGCTCGACGTCGGAGCCGCCGGCCACCCGCTCCAACTCGGCCTCGATGTCGTCCTTGCGGCCGAGACCGCTCGCGTCGTCGAGCGCGCCGGAGGCCAGCAGCTCGTCGATCGCACCGGCCCGGGCCTGCATCTGCGCGGTCTTGTCCTCGGCACGCTGGATGGCCAGGCCGACGTCGCCCATCTCCTCCGAGATGCCGGAGAAGGACTCGGCGATGCGGGTCTGCGCCTGGGCCGCGGTGTAGGTGGCCTTGATGGTCTCCTTCTTGGTGCGGAAGGCGTCCACCTTGGCCTGCAGCCGCTGGGAGGCGAGCGTGAGCTTCTCCTCCTCGGCCTGCAGCGCCTGGTACTGCGTCTCCAGGTCGTTGATCTGGGACTGCATGTTGGCCTTGCGGGTCAGCGCCTCGCGCGCGAGGTCCTCGCGGCCGAGCGACAGCGCCTTGCGGCCCTGGTCCTCGTACTTCGCGGACTGCTGCTGGAGCTGGGTCAGCTGGAGTTCCAGGCGCTTGCGCGAGGTCGCGACGTCCGCGACACCACGCCGTACCTTCTGCAGCAGTTCGAGCTGCTTCTGGTAGGAGTAGTCGAGCGTCTCACGCGGATCCTCCGCCCGGTCCAAGGCCTTGTTCGCCTTGGAGCGGAAGATCAGCCCCATACGCTTCATGATTCCGTCGCTCATGGGCCTCGGGTGCCCCCTTCTCCGGCCTGCGGTGTATATCTCGTTACCAGACACGACGAGTGTATGTGCAGCGAGCCCGTCGCCGCAGTGCACCTGCCTGCAACAAGACTGCTACAGCGACCGGTGGCAGTTCCTCATCCCCCGGGTGGATCCGACTCTCATCCTCCCCATAGTCCATCCGATTGATCCCCTACGGGAAGGGCCCGGGAAACCCGGGTCGGGCCGGACCCGGAGGATCGATATGCGTTTGGGTCCGAGGGGACCCGTGGTCACGGCGGCGCACCCCGTACGCTGGTGGTGTGTTCCGACGCCGTTCAGATGATGCCGCCGCCTCCGCCACCGTGCTGGAGAAGCAGGACGAGACGACCCAGGCCCGCCACCCGCAGGCCAAGAAGGGCCGCCCCACCCCCAAGCGCAGTGAGGCCGAGGCCAACCGGCGTACCCGGGTGACGGTGCCCAAGGACCGCAAGGAGGCCTCCCGCCAGGCACGCGACCGGATGCGGGTCGAGCGCGAGAAGCAGCGCCAGGCCCTGATGGACGGCGACGAGCGCCACCTGCCGGCCCGCGACAAGGGCCCGGTGCGCAAGTTCGCCCGTGACTACATCGACTCCCGCTGGTCGCTGGCCGAGTTCTTCCTGCCCGCCGCCGTCGTCATCCTGGTGCTCAGCATCATCAAGGTGCAGGCCCTGCAGCTCCTGTCGACGCTGCTGTTCCTGCTGTTCTTCATCCTGGTGGTCCTGGACTTCGTGCGCCTCGGCTTCGGCCTGCGCAAGCAGCTGGGCGAGCGCTTCGCCGGGCAGAACACCCGCGGCGCGATCGCCTACGGCATCATGCGCACCCTGCAGATGCGCCGGCTGCGCCTGCCCAAGCCGCAGGTGCGGCGCGGGGAGAAGCCCTGACCGCCGAACCGGTGGACTCCGGCTGGGCCCCGCCTTCCTGGGAGGGGCCCGGCCTGTACGCGCTTCCCGGACAGGGGGACGGCGGCCACGACCGGTTCGGCCAGGAGCGTCGGCTGCCCTCGCGCAGCGGCTCCTTCGCCGGCGGTGCCGGCGCGTGGCTGGACCGGCACGGCGGACTGCGCAACTTCGTCCGTCAGGAGCTCGTCTCCCGCCAGCTCGCCGAGCAGCTGACCGGCCGCACCGCGCAGCGCGTCCTCGACATCGGCTGCGGCCAGGGCACCCAGGCCCTGCGGCTCGCGCGGGCCGGCCACTACGTCACCGGGATCGACTCCGACCCGGTCGCGCTCGGCGTCGCCCAGGGGGCGCTGGCCGGGGAGCCGCCCGAGGTGCGCGGCCGGCTGCAGCTGCTCAGCGGTGACGGCCACCAGTGCGGGCGCTGGTTCGGCCCGCGCAGCTTCGACGTGGTGCTCTGCCACGGCGTCCTGATGTACCTGCCCGACCCGGACCCGATGATCGCCTCGCTGGCCCGGCTGCTGGCGCCCGGCGGTCTGCTCTCGCTGCTGGTCCGCAACCGCGACGCGCTGGCGCTGCGGCCCGCCGCCGCCGGGGACTGGCGGGCCGCCCTGCACGCCTTCGAGAGCGACCGGTACTACAACCGGCTCGGGCTGGCCGCCCGGGCCGATCGGCTCGCCGACCTGACCGTCACCCTCTCCGAGGTGTCGGTGCCGCTCAAGCACTGGTACGGCGTACGGGTCTTCACCGACAACGCGCCCGACGACGCGACCCCGCCGGTGGACGGGCGCCAGCTGGCCCAGCTGCTGGAAGCCGAGGACCGGGCCGCCCGCACCGACCCGTACCGGCGGGTCGCGGCACTGCTGCACGTGATCGGGGCGAAGTAGCAGCTGATCCGGCTGATCGCCCGCCCGCCTCCGGGGCGGGGGCTCAGGCCTCGTGCAGGCTCATCGCGTAGATCTGCTGACCGTCGTCCAGCAGGACCGCGGTGTCCACGCCGTCCTCGACGAGCTGCTTCCAGCTCTCCCCGATCCAGGTCTCGGCGTCCCCCTGGCCGGCGAACTCCTCCTGGCCGACGCTGGGCGTCACCGCGCTGCCGTCCGCCTTCTCGTACCGCCACGTCCAGACCATGCCCGGCTCCTCCCGCGCTTCCCGCTGCCTATGTGGTGCGCACCATAGCCTGCCCGGCCCGATCTTCCGTATGCCTGGTCGGGCAGGATGGGCGTCATGTCGCCCCACTCCCCACTCCCCCGCACGCTGCTGCTCGGCGGCGCGCGCTCCGGCAAGTCCACCCGCGCCGAGCAGCTGCTCGCCGACCGGCCGGACGTCCTGTACGTGGCCACCGGCGGCACCCGGGACGGCGACGCCGAGTGGGCCCAGCGGATCGAGCTGCACCGGGAGCGGCGGCCGGCGAGCTGGCGCACCGCCGAGACCTGCGACCTGGAGGCCGTGCTCACCGACGCCGCCGACCCGGCGCCGGTGCTGATCGACTGCCTGGCGCTGTGGCTCACCTCGGTGATGGACGAGTGCGACGCCTGGGACGACCGGGCCTGGGCGGACGGCGGCGAGGCCGCGGTGCAGCGCCGCTGCCAGGCGCTGGCCGCGGCCTGGGCGGCCACCCCGCGGACGGTCGTCGCGGTGAGCAACGAGGTCGGCATGGGTGTCGTCCCGGCGACCGCCGCGGGCCGGCGCTTCCGCGACACCCTGGGCCGGCTCAACATGGCCGTGGCGGACGCCTCGGAGCGTGTGCTGCTGGTGGTGGCCGGGCAGGTTGTAACAATCAAGCCAACCGCAGCCTGAACACCTGCGGCGTGTAGCCTTCCGAACGATGGACACGACCGTGGATCTCGATACGTTCTCCTCGCTCGTCGAGCGCCCCGACGACAGCGCCCGGCGGGCCGCCGAGGAGCGCTGGCAGGAGGCCGGCCGGCCGCGCGGCGGGCTCGGCAAGCTGGAGGAGCTGGGCAGCTGGCTGTCGTCCGTACAGGGGCGCTCCCCGGTGCGGCCGGTGTCGGCGCCCAAGGTGCTGCTGTTCGCCGCCGACCACGGTGTGGCCGCGCTCGGGGTCTCCCGGCTGCCCGCCCAGGGCGGCACCGCGGCCCGGGTGCGGGCGGTGCTCGACGGCACCGCGCCGGTGGCCCGACTTGCTGCGCGCTACGGCGCCGAGGTGCGGGTGGTCGACGTCGGCGTGGACACCGACGCCGCGAACCTCCCGGACGAGGTGGTCACCCACCGGATCCGGCGCGGCTCCGGCCGGATCGACGTCGAGGACGCGCTCACCCCGGAGGAGACCGTACGCGCGTTCCGGGCCGGCATTGCCGTGGCCGACGAGGAGGCCGACTCCGGCACCGACCTGGTGCTGCTCGGCGACCTCGGGGTCGGCGCCACCACGGTGGCCGCCGTGCTGGTCGGCGCGCTGTGCGGGACGGACGCCGCCGCGGTCTGCGGGCGCGGCTCGGGCATCGACGACCGGGTCTGGATGGTCAAGTGCGCCACCATCCGGGACTCGCTGCGGCGGGCCCGGCCGGTGCTCGGCGACCAGATCGCCCTGCTCGGCGCGACCGGCGGGGCCGACTTCGCGGCGATCACCGGCTTCCTGCTGCAGGCCGCGGTCCGCCGGCTGCCGGTGGTGCTGGACGGTGTGGTCTCGGCCGCCTGCGCGCTGGTCGCGCAGCGGATCGCCTTCCGGGCGCCGGAGTGGTGGCGGGCCGGGCAGTCCAGCGGCGAGCCGGCCCAGGCGAAGGCGTACGACCGGCTGACCCTGACGCCGCTTCAGGACCAGAGGATCACCATGGGCGAGGGTGTCGGCGCGCTGCTGGCGCTGCCGCTGCTCCAGGCGGCGGGCGACGCGCTCGCGGACGAGGCGCCGAAGCCGAACGCAGCGGCGGCTCCCAAGGAACAGCCGAAGCTGCCATCGGCGGCGGATCTGCTGCGGAGGCTGTAGCAGGGGCGGGGCGCCTGCGACTGAGCGTTGGCACTCAGGTGGCGGGCCCGGCCCTTCGCTTCGCGCAGTTCCCCGCGCCCCTTTCGGGGCGCGGGGATTCTGTTTGCTCGGGGCGCGGGGCTTCGGTCGGTGCGGGGCCCGGGGGTTTTGTTCGTGCGGTGCGGTGCGGTGAGGAGTGGAGCGATGGCCGGCGGCGGCGAGCGGGCGACGTGGGGCGAGGGGCTGCGGTTCGCGTTCGGGACGCTGTCGGTGCTGCGGGTGCGGGTGGAACGGTGGGACCGCGCGGCGGGGGCGCGGGCGATGACGGCGGCCCCGGTGGTGGGGGTGGTGCTGGGCGCCGTCGCGGCGGGGGCGGGGGCGCTGGTGGCCTGGCGGGCGGGCGGGCTGCTCGGGGCGGTGACGGCGGTGGGGGCGCTCGCCGCGCTGACCCGGGGGCTGCACCTGGACGGTCTGGCGGACGTCGCCGACGGGCTGGGCAGCGGCAAGCCGGCCGAGGACGCGCTGCGGATCATGAAGCAGTCCGACATCGGCCCGTTCGGCGTACTGACCCTCCTTCTCGTACTGCTGGCCCAGGTCGCCGCGCTGGCCGGACAGTTCGGGCACTCGGTGCCGCGCGGCGCGCTCGCGGTGCTCGCCTCGGCGGTGGCCGCCCGGTGCGCGCTCGGCTGGGGCTGTCTTCGGTCGGTGCCGGCCGCCCGTCCGGGCGGGCTCGGGGCGGTGGTGGCGAGCACCGTGACGCCCGCCGGGGCCGCCGCCGGGACGGCCCTCGGCGCACTGGCCGTCGCCGCGACCGGGCTGTTCGACGGATGGTCAGCTCTTCGACTTCCGCTGGCCGTTGTGCTCGGCGTCGGCTGCGCCCGGCTGCTGCTCGGACGCTGTGTCCGGCGGTTCGGCGGAATCACCGGCGACGTACTCGGCGCGACGGCGGAGACGGCGGCCACCGGCACGCTGTTCGCCTTGGCGTTGCTCGGCTGACACCGGGCGGCGCGTGATCCCACCATGCGGACTACCATGCGTGAAGCACCGCAGCCCTGCACCGTGGCAGGTTCTGCCCGCCCGGCGCGTACCGAGGAGCCGGGTCCTGTGGTGTGTGGGTCCCCCCTCCCGGCCCCGCCCACCCACGGGCCCCTACCCCCCAACCCGCCTGCTGAAAGACCCTCCCCCCGGGCCGTTCACCCTTTTCCACCCCACCCCCGACCCAACCC
>NZ_JBHTTU010000003.1:41420-92975 GCF_042794375.1 Kitasatospora sp. NPDC056531
CCTTCTGGGCGTTTTCTCCCCCCCCGGTGCGCATAGGGGGTCTTTTTCTTTGTGTTCCCCCCCCCCCTTCCCCCCCCCCCCCCACCAGGGGGCCCGGACCCGCAGACGCGTCGGCGGACGGCCTGCCACGGCGGGCTGCGCCGGTTCGGCAGTCACGCCGTGACCGGCCGTGGACCCGCGAAAGAACAGGACGCATTACGTGACTGCATTGTCTGTGAGCACCTCCTCCGCCGCCTCGCTGCGCGCGGACGCCCTGGTGGTCGGTCTCGCGAAGGGCCCGAAGGGCATCGTGCTGGCCCCCGGCGCCGAGGCCGTGAACGAGGCGTTCGAGGGCAAGCTGGCCGAGGTCCTCAGCACCCTGGGCGCGACCGGCGCCGAGGGCGAGACCGTCAAGGTGCCCTCCCCCACCGGCCTGAAGGCCCCGCTCGTGCTCGCGGTCGGCCTCGGCGAGGCCGCCGAGGAGCGTTACGAGCCGGAGGCGCTGCGCCGCGCCGCCGGTGTCGCCGCCCGCGCCCTGGCCGGCGTCAAGAAGGCCGCGCTGGCCCTGCCGGCCGAGTCCGCGGACGACGTGGAGGCGCTGGCGCTGGGCGGTCTGCTCGGCTCGTACGCCTTCGGCACGTACAAGGGCAACGGCAACGGCAAGGAGCCGGTCGGCGAGCTGGTCGTGCTGGCCGCCCGCAAGGGCAGCAAGGACGCCAAGGCCGCCGTGGAGCGCGCCGCCGCGATCGGCGAGGAGATGAACCGCGCCCGCGACCTGGTCAACACCGCGCCGAACGACCTGAACCCGAAGAGCTTCGCCGCGATCGCCCAGGCGGCCGGCAAGGAGCACGGCCTCAAGGTCGAGGTGCTGGACGAGAAGGCCCTGACCAAGGGCGGCTACGGCGGCCTGCTGGGCGTCGGCGGCGGCTCGGCCAACCCGCCGCGGCTGGTGAAGGTGGCCTACACCCACCCGAAGGCGAAGGCCACGCTGGCCTTCGTCGGCAAGGGCATCACCTACGACTCGGGCGGCATCTCGCTGAAGCCGGCCGGCCACAACGAGACCATGAAGTGCGACATGGCCGGCGCCGCCGCCGTGTTCGCCGCCGTGGTGGCCGCCAAGCGCCTGGGCCTGGTCGTCAACGTCACCGGCTGGCTGGCGCTGGCCGAGAACATGCCGTCCGGCTCCGCCACCCGTCCGGGCGACGTGCTGCGCATGTACGGCGGCAAGACCGTCGAGGTGCTGAACACCGACGCCGAGGGCCGTCTGGTGCTGGCCGACGCGATCGTGCGGGCCGGCGAGGAGAACCCGGACGTCATCGTCGACGTGGCGACCCTGACCGGCGCCATGGTGCTGGCCCTGGGCACCCGCACCTTCGGCGTGATGTCCAACAGCGACGAGCTGCGCGAGAACCTGCACGCCATCGCGGGCGAGGTCGGCGAGCAGTCCTGGCCGATGCCGCTGCCGGCCGAGCTGCGCAAGGGCTTCACCGAGTCGACCATCGCCGACCTGGCCAACATGGGCGAGCGGATGGGCGGCGGCCTGGTGGCCGGCCTGTTCCTGAAGGAGTTCGTGGCCGAGGGCACCGACTGGGCGCACCTGGACATCGCCGGCCCGGCGTTCCACGAGAGCGCGCCGTTCGGCTACACCCCGAAGGGCGGCACCGCGAGCGCGGTGCGCACCCTGATCCGTTTCGCCGAGCAGACCGCGGCCAACGGCAAGGCCTGATCCGACCGGACTTGAGCCTCCACGGGGGTTACCTGCGAGTAGGCCGGGACGCCCCGGCACACCTCTGTTCGCCACGGGCGAAACTTTGTTCCACAGAGCGGAACAGGTGGCGGCGAACGGGGCGGAAGGCGCCCGTCCGGCGGCTGTCAATACCGCGTTGAGCTGCGATGATGCCCTTCCGTCGGGGGCGTTCCCGCCCCGGTGACCACCCTGCGGGACACCCCTGGGGTGGACCCGGACATCAGCTACCGCGAACAAGTGCGAAGATGTATTTCCGGCACGACTGGGCGCCTCACAAAGGCATCCGACCCACCGGACCGCGACCGGCCCGGCGACCCACCCCATTGCATGGAGGACGTGACGTGGCGAACGACGCCAGCACCGTTTTCGACGTAGTCATTCTCGGAGGCGGAAGCGGCGGTTACGCCGCGGCGCTCCGCGCCGCTCAGCTGGGTCTGAGCGTTGCCCTGGTCGAGAAGGGGGAGCTGGGCGGCACCTGCCTGCACCGCGGCTGCATCCCGACCAAGGCGCTGCTGCACGCCGCCGAGATCGCGGACGAGACGAAGGAGGCCGCCGAGTTCGGCGTGCTGGCCACCTTCCAGGGCATCGACATCAACGGCGTCCACAAGTACAAGGACGACGTCATCGCCGGCCTGTACAAGGGCCTGCAGGGCCTGGTGGCGTCCCGCAAGGTCACCTTCATCCAGGGCGAGGGCAAGCTCTCCTCGCAGACCTCGGTGGACGTCAACGGCCAGCGCATCGAAGGCCGCCACATCGTCCTGGCCACCGGTTCGGTGCCGCGCTCGATCCCGGGCCTGGAGATCGACGGCAACCGCGTGATCTCCTCCGACCACGCCCTCAAGCTCGACCGCATCCCGAAGTCGGCCGTCATCCTGGGCGGCGGCGTCATCGGCGTCGAGTTCGCCTCGGTCTGGAAGTCCTTCGGCGTCGAGGTCACCATCGTCGAGGCGCTGCCGCACCTCGTCCCGCTCGAGGACGAGAACTCCTCCAAGCTGCTGGAGCGCGCGTTCCGCAAGCGCGGCATCAAGTTCGAGCTGAAGGCCCGCTTCTCCGGCGTCGAGTACACCGAGACCGGTGTCCGCGTCTCCACCGAGAACGGCAAGCAGATCGACGCCGACCTGCTGCTCGTCGCCATCGGCCGCGGCCCGGTCTCGGCCGGCCTCGGCTACGAGGAGAACGGCGTCGCGATGGACCGCGGCTACGTCCTGGTCGACGAGTACATGCGCACCAACGTGCCCACCATCTCGGCCGTCGGCGACCTCGCCCCGACCCTGCAGCTCGCCCACGTCGGCTTCGCCGAGGGCATCCTCGTCGCCGAGCGTCTGGCCGGCCTGAAGCCGATGCCGATCGACTACGACGGCGTCCCGCGGGTGACCTACTCCAACCCCGAGGTCGCCTCCGTCGGCATCTCCGAGGCCAAGGCCGTCGAGCTGTACGGCAAGGAGAAGGTCGTCACCCTGAAGTACAACCTGGCCGGCAACGGCAAGAGCAAGATCCTGAAGACCGCCGGCGAGATCAAGCTCGTCCAGGTCAAGGACGGCGCCGTGGTCGGCGTCCACATGGTCGGCGCCCGCATGGGCGAGCAGGTCGGCGAAGCCCAGCTGATCTACAACTGGGAGGCCCTGCCGGCCGAGGTCGCGCAGCTGATCCACGCGCACCCGACCCAGTCCGAGGCCCTGGGCGAGGCGCACCTGGCGCTGGCCGGCAAGCCGCTGCACGCGCACGACTGATCGCGCCCACCACCCCCCTTTTCCAGTACTTCCCGTACGCAAGACTTGATAGGAGTCGCTGAAACCATGGCGGTCTCAGTAACACTGCCCGCGCTGGGCGAGAGCGTTTCCGAGGGCACCGTCACCCGTTGGCTGAAGGCCGAGGGTGAGCGTGTCGAGGTCGACGAGCCGCTGCTGGAGGTGTCGACCGACAAGGTCGACACCGAGATCCCGGCTCCCGCCTCCGGCATCCTGGCCTCGATCAAGGTCGGCGAGGACGAGACCGTCGAGGTCGGCGCCGAGCTGGCGATCATCCACGACGGCTCCGAGGCCGCCGCTGCCGCCCCGGCGCCCGCCGCCGAGGCCGCTCCGGCCGCTGCCCCGGTCGCCGCTCCGGCTCCGGTCGCCGAGGCCCCGGCTGCCGCTCCGGCCGCCGCCGCTCCGGTTGCTGCCGCTCCGGCCGGCGACGCCCACCCGGTGCTGCTGCCCGCGCTGGGCGAGTCGGTCACCGAGGGCACCGTCACCCGTTGGCTGAAGGCCGAGGGTGAGACGGTCGAGATCGACGAGCCGCTGCTCGAGGTCTCCACCGACAAGGTCGACACCGAGATCCCGTCGCCGGTCGCCGGCGTCGTCGTCAAGATCCTGGTCGGCGAGGACGAGACCGCCGAGGTCGGCGCCCAGCTCGCGCTGATCGGTGCCCCGGGTGCCGCCGCTGCCGCCCCGGCCCCGGTCGCCGCCCCGGCCCCGGTCGCCGCCCCGGCTCCGGTCGCTGCCCCGGCCCCCGTCGCCGCTCCGGTTGCCCCGGCCCCCGTCGCCGCTCCGGTTGCCCCGGCCGCTCCGGCTCCGGTCGCCGCCCCGGCCCCGGTTGCTGCTCCGGCCCCGGTCGCCCCGGCTGCTCCGGCCGCCGACGCCGGTGACGCCTACGTCACCCCGCTGGTGCGCAAGCTCGCCGCCGAGCACGGCGTCGAGCTGTCCTCCGTCGTCGGCACCGGCGTCGGCGGTCGCATCCGCAAGCAGGACGTCATCGCCGCCGCGGAGGCCGCCAAGGCCGCCCCGGCCCCGGTCGCCGCCGCCGCTCCGGCCGCCGCGCCGAAGGCCGCCGCCGCGCCGTCCGCCCTGCGCGGCCAGACGGTCAAGATGACCCGCATGCGCAAGGTCATCGGCGACAACATGATGAAGGCCCTGCACGAGCAGGCCCAGCTGACCAGCGTGGTCGAGGTGGACATCACCAAGATCATGTCGCTGCGCGCCAAGGCCAAGGACGGCTTCCTCGCCCGCGAGGGCGTCAAGCTCTCCCCGATGCCGTTCTTCGTCAAGGCCGCCGCCCAGGCGCTGAAGGCCCACGCGGTCGTCAACGCCCGGATCAACGAGGCCGAGGGCACCATCACCTACTTCGACACCGAGAACATCGGTATCGCGGTGGACTCCGAGAAGGGTCTGATGACCCCGGTCATCAAGGGTGCGGGCGACCTCAACATCGCCGGCATCTCGAAGAAGACCGCCGAGCTGGCCGCCAAGGTCCGCGACAGCAAGATCACCCCGGACGAGCTGTCCGGCGCCACCTTCACCATCAGCAACACCGGCTCGCGCGGTGCGCTGTTCGACACCGTGATCGTGCCGCCGAACCAGGCCGCCATCCTGGGCATCGGCGCCACCGTGAAGCGCCCGGTCGTCATCGAGGCCGACGGCGGCACCGCCATCGGCATCCGCGACATGACCTACCTGTCGCTCTCCTACGACCACCGCCTGGTGGACGGCGCCGACGCCGCCCGCTACCTGGTCGCGGTCAAGGAGATCCTGGAGGCCGGCGAGTTCGAGGTCGAGCTCGGCCTGTAAGGCACCCCGGTCGTACCGAACCCCGCGTCGTCCCCGGACGGCGCGGGGTTCCGCCGTTCCCGGACGGCGCGGGATTCCGCCGCCTTCTCTTCGGGTCGCGGCATGCGCCGGGGCTGCCGAGCGGGGATGCTGGAGCGGTGATGGACGAGACCGACTTCTGGCAGATCATCGACGAGACCCGGGAGGCCGCCGAGGGCGATCCCGACGAACAGGCCGACCGGCTGGTGGAGCACCTCGTCCGGCTGACCCCGGACGACGTGATCGACTTCGCCCGGCTGTTCGAGGCCCGCTTCCAGCGCGCCTACCGCCACGACCTGTGGGGCGCGGCCTACCTGCTGCTGGACGGCGCCTCCGAGGACACCTTCGACTTCTTCCGCTGCTGGCTGATCGGCCAGGGCCGGGAGGTCTTCGAGGGCGGGCTGGCCGAGCCGGACGACCTGGCGGACCTGCTGCCCGAGTTCGACGAGGAGGAGGACGGCGAGGCCGAGGACCTCGGCTACGCGGCCGACGAGGCGTACGAGCGGCTGACCGGCCTGCCGTTGCCCGAGGTGGGCGGTCGACAGGCCGGGCGGCCGGCCGGGGCGGCGCTGGACTTCGACGACCCGGACGTCATGGCGAAACGCTTTCCCAAGCTCTGGGAGCGCTACGGGGATTGACCGGGATCGATCAGGTGCTGCTGCCCGAGCTGCCGTCCTGCTTGATGCCCTTCAGGATCTGGTCCAGCACCGAGGCGTCCGGCGCGGCCGGGTCGTCGTCCACGCCGCCCTCGAAGACCACGTAGCCGCCGCCCTTGGCGGGGACGGCGGCCAGCAGGACGTAGCCCTGGGTGCCGTCCGAGGTACGGACGTGCCAGCGGGTGGCGTAGCCGAGCACACCGGCGACGCTGACGAAGCCGGAGCCGGAGTCGGTGTGCGAGGTGATCCCGGTGAAGATGCCCCCGGCGTAGGCCGGCATCGCGGCGTCGGCGGCCGCCTTGGGCGAGGCGCCCTGGACGGTGTCCTTCTCGACCGAGAACTGGCCGCGGATGCAGGCGTTGCCGTCCGCGCAGGTGTAGCGGCCGCTGCCGAGGTAGACGGTGGAGTGCGCGGGGTTGGGCGACACGTCCCAGCCGTCCAACACTGGGACGGTTATCGCGTGCTGGGCGTCCGGGACGGTGCTCTTCACGGCCGGGACGGGCTTGGGCGGCGCGACGGTGGGCGTGCTCTCGGTCGGGGAGGGGGTCGGCCCGGGGCTGTCGCTCTGGCTGGCCGACACGGTGGGGCTCGGGGTCGGGCCCGCCTTCGGGTCGCCGCCCTGGCTGAACATGATCCCGGCGATGATCCCGCCCACGGCCAGCACGCCGACCGTGATCCCGATGATCACACCGGGCTTGGTCCTCGCGGGGGCGGGCGGCGGGTAGCCCTGGTCCGGGTAGTAGCCGCCGCCCTGGTAGGCCTCCTGGCCGGGGTAGCCGTACCCGGAGGCCTGCGCGCCGTAGCCCGGGGCCCGGCCGTCCTGGCCGGGGTAGCCGTAGCCGGGGGCCCGGCTGGCGTCCTGACCCGGGTATCCGTAGCCGGGGGCGGGCGAGCCGCCCTGCGCCGGGTAGCCGTAGCCGGGCTGCGGGGGCTGCGGGGCCGGCGGCTGCCAGGCCTGGGTCGGGGCGTCGGCGAGCTGTCCGGCGCCGCCCTGGAGCGGTCGGACCTCGCTGGTCCAGGCGTTGCCGTCCCACCAGCGCTCGTGACCGGGGGTGCCGTCCGCACCGGGGACCGGGTACCACCCGGGAGGCGTCGAGTTGCTCACGGGCGTACGGTACCCGGCGGGGCGCGGCTCCAGACAGGGCGGGTACGTCACGACTCTGCAGCGCCCGATCCGCTGACTGCGCGCCAGCCAGCGGGCCTCAGTCGACCAGTCGGCGGGCCATCCAGACGTCGTCCACGTACCGGCCGTCGATCAGGAACTCCTCGGTCAGCGAGCCCTCCACGACGAAACCGCAGCTCTCGTACAGCCGGCGGGCCGGGGCGTTCCAGCCGAGCACCCGCAGGGTCAGTCTGCGGGCACCCTCGGCCCGGGCCGCGGC
Source organism: Kitasatospora sp. NPDC056531 (assembly GCF_042794375.1). Lineage (NCBI taxonomy): Bacteria > Bacillati > Actinomycetota > Actinomycetes > Kitasatosporales > Streptomycetaceae > Kitasatospora > Kitasatospora sp. NPDC056531. Next base: position 48,748 of record NZ_JBHTTU010000003.1, read on the forward strand.
GCAGGCCGCCTCGACCAGTCGGCGGCCGATGCCCCGGCCGCGGACCGTGCCGTCGACGGCGAGGCCCTGGATCTGCCGGACGTGCCGGTTGCTGGCCAGCGGGGTCGACGGGACCTGGCGGGTGTAGCCGACGATCCGGCCGTCCAGCACGGCGAGCAGGTACTGGTCGGGGGTGTGCCGCTCGTCGAAGATCCCGTCCCTGGCCGGTGGTTCCGGGGAGACGTCGGAGAGGGTGGACCAGGAGGCCCGGTCGAGGGCGGCGAGCTCGCGGTCGTCCTCCGGCCGCGCCGGACGGATGATCAGATCGTCATGGGAGTCATGGGGCATGCGCGTCAGCCTAATGAGGCGCGTGCGAACGTGGCGGGGATTAAGTACTGCGAGGATGGGGCCCATGCGCATCGCTGTCACAGGCTCCACGGGATTGATCGGTTCGGCACTCGTCCGCTCCCTGCTGGCGGACGGCCACGAGGTGGTCCGGCTGGTCCGGCGCCGCTCCAGGACGGGCCCGCAGCCCGACGGCAGTACGGCGATCGGCTGGAACCCGCTGCTCGGCCAGGTCGAGCGGGACGGCCTCGCCGGGGTCGAGGCGGTGGTGCACCTGGCCGGTGCCGGCGTCGGCGACCGCCGCTGGACGGACGCGTACAAGCGGGAGATCCGGGAGAGCCGGGTCTACGGCACCGAGACCCTGGCCGTCGCACTGGCCGAACTCAAGGAGCCGCCGCGGGTGCTCGTCAGCGCCTCCGCGGTCGGCTGGTACGGGCAGACCGGTGACCAGGTGATCGACGAGGACTCCCCCGCCGGGGACGACTTCCTGGCCGAGGTGTGCCTGGAGTGGGAGGCGGCGGCGCGGCCGGCCGAGCGGGCCGGGATCCGGGTCGTGCACCCGCGCACCGGGATGGTGCTCTCCACCGCCGGTGGGGCGGGCGGGCGGCTGTTCCCGCTGTTCAAGCTGGGCCTGGGCGGACGACTGGGCAGCGGGCGGCAGTACTGGAGCTACATCTCGCTGGCCGACGAGGTGGCCGCGCTGCGGTTCCTGATCGACCGGGAGGACCTCTCCGGCGCCTTCAACCTCACCGCACCGGAACCGGTGACCAACGCCGAGCTGACCACGGCGATCGGGCGCGCGCTGGGGCGGCCGACGCCGTTCCCGGTGCCGGAGGCGGTGCTCAAGGCGGTGCTCGGGGAGCTGGCGGTCGAGGTGGTCGGCAGCCACCGGGTGGTGCCGCGGCGGCTGCTGGACGCGGGGTTCCGCTTCGCGCACCCGGACGTGGACTCGGCAGTGCGCGCGGCACTCTGACTCCCGCTTCGCGCGTAGGCCTCCTACGGCATTCACCCTGGCCAGGGGCATATGCCGGGCGGGGGTCGGACGGGGCTCCGACAGGGGGCGCACGGGAGCACATGGCGGGCGCGTCGCACGCCCCCGGTGACCGTACGCGCCCGCCAGCCCGGTATCTCGGCCGCCACAGCGCACTGTCCGTGACCGCGCCCCCGCCCGGTGCCGCACAACCCCTCCCGACCCCCGCATCCGGTCCGTTGTGCTTGTCTGATGCTCATACTGACTGGGCATCACCTTCCACGGACCGTGTCCCGGCACCCCGCTGCCTGCGTCGGCCGGAGCCCCGGGACCAGGGAGGGAGCACGCCAGTGCCCACATACGACTTCACCCGCCGCGCCCGTCGACCGTCCGACCCGGACGTCGTCGTGGTCGGCGCCGGACTCGCGGGCCTGGCCGCCGCCCGCGCACTCACCGACCACGGCCTCGCCGTTCAGGTCCTGGAGACCACCGACCGGATCGGCGGCCGGATGGCCACCCGCGAGCTGGACGGATTCCGACTCGACGACGGCAGCCACCTGCTGAACACCGCCTTCCCCGAGCTGCGCCGGGCGCTCGACCTCGACCGCCTGGACCTACGCCAGCTCACGCCCGGCGTGCTGGTGCACAGCGCCGGACGCCGCTACCGCGCCGGGGACCCGCAGCTCACCACCGCCCGCCAGGCCGCCACCCGGGCGCCGCTCGGCAGCCCGCTGGACAAGGCCCGTCTCGGCAGCTGGCTCGGCCGGACCGCCACCACCCCGGCCAGCCGGCTGCAGGCCCGCCCGGAGACCACCGCCGCCCGCGCCCTGGCCGGCCACGGCCTCGCCCCGCGCACCGTGGACGGCTTCCTGCGCCCGCTGCTCAGCGCGCTGCTCAGCGATCCGGCGCTCGGCACCAGCAGCCGGATCGCCGACCTGGTGCTGCGCTCCTACGCCCGCGGACGGCTCTGTCTGCCCGCCGACGGGATCGCGGCCGTGCCGGCCCAGCTGGCCGCCGCGCTGCCCGCCGGCACCGTGCGGACCGGGGTGCAGGTCACCTCGGTCACCGCCGACGGCGTGGAGACCCTCGCCCACGGGCGGATCGGCGCCCAGGCCGTCGTGGTCGCCACCGACGCCCGCTCCGCCGTCGAACTGCTGCCCGGGCTGCGGCTGCCGGACTTCCACCCCGTCACCACCTTCTTCCACGCGGCCGACCGCGCCCCGCTGAACGAGGCCGTGCTGCTGCTCGACGGCGACCGGCCGAGCGGGCACCCGCCGCTGGTCTCGCACTCGCTGGTGCTCAGCGAGCTGCACCCGTCCTTCGCCCCGGCCGGGCAGGCGCTGGTCGCCACCACCGTGCTCGGGCGGCGTTCCTTCGACGCGGGCGGCCCGGCCGGGCTGGAACCGGCCGTCCGGGCCCGGCTGGCCGAGCTGTACGGCGCCTCGACGGCGGGCTGGCAGTTCCTCAGCGTGCGGCACGTCCCGGACGCGCTGCCCGCGATGCCGCCGCCGCACAACCCGCGCCGGCCGGTGCGGGTGCTGGCCGGGCTGTACGTCGCCGGGGACCACCGGGACACCAGCACCGTGCAGGGCGCGCTGGTCTCCGGGCGGCGGGCGGCGTGGGCGGCGCTGCGCGACCTCGGGCTGCCGGCGGACGCGCGGGAGGCCGAGGCGGCGGCCTGAGGCCGTTGGCCCGGGGCGTTCTGCTCGTGCGTGCTGCTCGCGCGTGCCGTTCGGTCGCCCGAACACGCCAGCGGTCTGCCGGGGTGACAGACCGACGGCGTGCCGGGATGCCGACATGCACGTTCTGACCGTTCAACGGATGATTTCCACCGTTCTGCCGTTTCGCGGTGAGCGCCCCCGCCCAGCCGGTCGCGCTGATCCCGTTCCCCGCGGCAGCCGTCGCCGCGCCGCTGCGCGCCGACCGGCTGCCGCGGTGGATCGCCGTACCGACCGTCGTGTTCGAGATCGTGCTCGGTGTCCTGATCGGCCCGGACGACCTCGACTGGGCGCGCGCCGAACCTGGTCGACGCGCTCTCCCGGTTCGGCCTGGGCCACCCGGCTTCATCGAGCGCACCCTGCGCGCCTCGGGGCGGCTCGCGATCCGAGTGGTGTTCCTGGGCGCCCGGCCGCCGGTGGGCGCCGATCCGGAGCAGCCGAAGGTCCGGGCCGAGAGCTGGCCTTCTCGGCCCGGCTGTCAGGCGGTCCGTGTTGTCGGGCGGTCGGGCGGGCGATCCGTGTGGTCGGGTGTCGTCAGGCCCGCGGTCAGATCACCCCCGCCTGGCGGGCCGTCTCCTCGAAGGCGCGGGCCACCGGGCTGCCCCGGTAGGGGGTGAGACGGCGGTGGAAGTCCCGGACGTACTCCAGCGACCGGGCCGAGCGCATCTCCCCCGCCGCCCGCAGTGCGTCGGTGGCCATCGTGCAGGCCTCGTCGAGGTCGCCCATGCCGAGCCGGGCGGTGGCCAGCACCAGCCGGCAGAAGATCCGGCTGCGCGCGTAGGCGGGCGAGCGCAGCCGCAGCGACTTCTCGGCGTGCTGCGCGGAGGTGCGCCACTGCTGGAGGTCGCGGTAGCAGTGGGCGAACTCGTCGGAGAGCTGCGCCTCGTCGAAGTACCGTGCCCAGGAGGGAAGTTCGTCACCCGTCCGGGAGGCGGCGAGCGAGCGCTCGGCCCGTACCAGGGCGGTGGTGCAGGAGCGGACGTCGCCCAGCAGGCCGTGCCCGCGCGCCTCGGCGGCGTGCATCAGCGACTGGACCACCGGCGGGACGGCGGTGCCCACACCCTGCTGGGCGACCCGGGCGAGCTGGACGGCCTCCCGGCCGTGGCCCAGGTGGACGGCCTGCTGGCTCATCGTCACCAGGACGTAGCCGCCGAGCGCGCGGTCCCCGGCGGCCTGGGAGAGGCGCAGCGCCTGGACGAAGTAGCGCTGGGCGAGGCCGTGCGCGGCGATGTCGAAGGACGTCCAGCCGGCCAGCCTGGTCAGGTCTGCGACCGCGCCGAACAGGGCCCGGCCGATCTGCTCGCCGTAGCGGCCGCGCAGCATCGGCTCGGCCTCGCTCTCCAGGTAGCGGACCAGCGCCTGGCGGGCGTGACCGCCGCCGTAGGCGTGGTCGAGCGCGCGGAAGAGGTCGCCGACGGCGCGGATGGCCGCGATGTCGCCGCGGCCGACCCGCAGGGCGGGGCGCGCCTCGCGGGTCGGGTCGGTGTACGGCGGCTCGACGACGGCCGGCAAGCGGCGGCTCTGGGTGGGCACCCGGCCGATGGTGGCGGCGGTACCGGTGGTTCCGGCGGTGCTGCGGGAGCTGGGGGCGCCGGGGGCCTGGCCGCGCGCGGGGCTCACGGTGGGGGCGCCGGACGCGCTCGTGGCGCTCGGCGCCGGTGCGGTGGGGGCGGTGCCCGGCGGGCCGGTGGTGGCGTCCGGGCGGACCAGGGTGGAGCCGTCCCGGGCGACCCGCTCGTCGGTGCGGCCGATCAGCCAGTCCCGGCTGGGGACGACCAGACCGGCCGGGGTGAAGGCGATCCGGCGCAGCTCGGACTGCGGGCCGTTGTCCTTGCGCCACATGCTCGCCACGATGTCCACCGCCTCCTGCGGGGTCTCGGCGAACTCCAGGCCCGCGTAGACCGGGGCGCAGGCGTCCAGGCCGAGGTCCTGGGCGGTGAGGCGGCGGCCGAGGCGGCGGGTGAAGACCTCGGCGATCAGCGCCGGGGTGGCGCCGCGGGGCTGCTGGCCGCGCAGCCAGCGGGTGACCGAGGTCTTGTCGTAGCGCAGGTCGAGGCCGTGCTCCAGACCGAGCTGGTCGACCCGGCGGGCCAGGCCGGCGTGCGAGAAGCCGGCCTCCTCGATCAGCGCGGCGAGCTGGCCGTTCTGCGGGGCCGGGCCGGAGTGGCCGGTGTGGCTGCCGTGGCCGCTGGTGGTCGCGGGGGCGGGTGCGGCGGTGGCTTCGTGCCGGTTCGGTGTGGCCTGCACGGGCAGCCGCAGTTCGTCTGCGGTCGGGGCGTCGGTGGTCAGCGTGTCGCCGGTCAGGGCGTTGGGGGCCAGGGCGTCGTGGGCGTCCGGAAGGGTCCGGCCGACCGGACCTCGGTGCTGGCCGAGCGGGTCGAGCGGTCCGTACGCCGGGCTGTCGGTTGCAGGCCGTTGGGGCATGTCAGTCAACACCTCTCGGACGTCGCACCGGGCTCTACCAGCACTTCGGCGGCCTGGGGCGGCGCCCCCTGTCGGGAATCGGCGTGAATGTAGCGAGCATTCGGGCGCTATGGGTGGATCCGACCGAGCAATCCTCCGAACGGGTGAAGCAACCGCGCCCATTGTGGGGAAGCGAGGTCATGATGGGTTTGGCCTTCCGGGCTCGAACCGTCGATCGACCGTCATGTTGGCTTCCACCATGGGGGACCCCGCTGCTGTAGCGGCCCACCACATGGGAGCCGCGCCGCCGGATTCCTACCGTTCTCGGCCATGGACACCTCTACTGCCCGCCCGCTCGACGGCCGCACGGCCCTGGTGACCGGCGCCGCCTCGGGCATCGGCCGGGCCTGCGCCGAGGCCTTCGCCGGGGCCGGCGCCCGGGTCTACGTCGTCGACCTCGCGGCCGGCCCGGCCCGGGACGTCGCCGAGCGGATCGGCGGGCGCGCGATCGTCACGGACCTCGCAGACCCCGAGGCCGTGGACGCCCTGCCGGACGACGCCGACATCGTGGTCAACAACGCCGGCCTGCAACACCTCGCGCCCGTGCACGAGTTCCCGCTCTACCGCTTCACCCTCATGCAACGCGTCATGGTCGAGGCCCCGTTCCGCATCCTGCGCCGCACCCTCCCCCACATGTACGAACAGCGGTGGGGCCGGATCGTCAACATCTCCTCCGTCCACGGCCTGCGCGCCAGCGCCTTCAAGTCCGCGTACGTCACCGCCAAGCACGCCCTGGAGGGCCTCAGCAAGACCGTCGCCCTCGAAGGCGCCCCCCACGGCGTCACCAGCAACTGCCTCAACCCGGGCTACGTCCGCACCCCCCTGGTCGAGCAGCAGATCGCCGCCCAGGCCCTCGCCCACGGCATCCCCGAGGACGAGGTCGTCGAGCGCGTCATGCTCGACCGCACCGCCGTCAAGCGCCTCATCGAACCCTCCGAGGTCGCCGCCCTCGCCCTCCACCTCTGCACCCCGCCCGCCTCCTACATCACCGGCGCCAGCCTCCCCATCGACGGCGGCTGGACGGCGCACTGAGCTCCCCCTGCTTCTGGGGGTCAAGAGCGCTCGGCAATGTCGCCGCTTCGGTGGTGCCGGAGCGGCGACGGGTGAAGGGGGCGGGGGTGGGCAACGGTCAGGAGCCAAGGGGTTTATGGGATGGTCGGCTATCTCCGCCCATGGGTTGTGTGGGTCGGTCACATAGTCCATGGCGCACGGGGTTCCTACCTTGTGGCGACATCCTCCCCTCTGGACCTGGAAGTGGTGACCCATGAAGGCCCCTGCACGTGGTTCGGCGGCGACCAGCTCACTCCCGCGAGTGGTGGCCGCGAGTCTGATCGGCACGACGATCGAGTGGTACGACTACTTCCTGTACGGAACGGCGGCGGCGCTGGTGTTCGGGAAGCTGTTCTTCCCGAACACCGATCCGCTGACCGGGACGCTGCTGTCGTTCCTGACCTATGCGATCGGGTTCGCGGCGCGGCCGCTCGGGGCCCTGGTGTTCGGGCACTTCGGGGACCGGGTGGGGCGGAAGAAGCTGCTGGTGGTGAGCCTGCTGCTGATGGGTGGGTCGACCACGGCGATCGGACTGCTGCCGACGTACGGGTCGATCGGGGTCGCGGCGCCGGTGCTGTTGACGACGCTCCGGCTGGTGCAGGGGTTCGCGCTCGGCGGGGAGTGGGGCGGGGCGGTGCTGCTGGTGTCGGAGCACGGGGACCAGCGGCGGCGGGGGTTCTGGGCGTCGTGGCCGCAGGGCGGCGCGCCGGCCGGGAACCTGCTGGCGGCGGGGGTGCTGTCGTTGATGACGGCGGTGCAGTCGGACAGCGCGTTCCTGGCGTGGGGGTGGCGGGTGCCGTTCCTGCTGTCGGCGGTGCTGGTCGGGGTCGGGATGTGGATCCGGCTGGCGGTGGACGAGTCGCCGTTGTTCCGGCAGGCGCTGCGGGCGGCGCAGGCCCGACAGGAGGCCGAACCGGCGCCGCTGGTGGGGGTGTTGAAGCACCACTGGCGGGAGGTGCTGGTGGCCATGGGCGCACGGATGGCGGAGAACATCTCGTACTACGTGATGACGACCTTTGTGCTCACGTACGCCGTCAACCACGCGCACTTCGACAAGCAGAGCGCGCTGAACGCCGTACTGATCGCTTCGGCGATCCAGTTCGCGCTGATCCCGCTGTTCGGCGCGTTGTCCGACCGGGTCGGGCGCAGGCCGGTGTACCTGGTGGGCGCGGCCGGGGTCGGGGTCTGGGCGTTCGTGTTCTTCGGGATGGTGGACACCAAGTCCTTCGGGGCGCTGGTGGTCGCGGTGACCGTCGGTTTGGTGTTCCACAGCGCGATGTACGCGCCGCAGGCGGCCTTCTTCTCCGAGCTGTTCGCGACCAGGCTGCGGTACTCGGGGGCCTCGATCGGCGCCCAGTTCGCCTCGGTGGCAGCCGGGGCGCCCGCCCCGCTGATCGCCACCGCGCTGCTCAAGGACTACGGCAACGCCACCCCCATCGCGGTGTACGTGGCCGTCGCGGCGGCGATCACCCTGCTGGCGGTGCTGTGCGCACGGGAGACCAGGGGGCAGGACCTCACCGAGGTCGAGGAGCAGTCGGCGGACGGTGCCGTGGTCGGAAAGCCCGCTGTGGCCTGAGGGTTGAGCCGATAGCATCGCGATTCCTCGCAACCGTCGGACCCGACGCCGATTGGCGGCCCGCACCATGAACCACCCCGACGAAGGCGCCGCACCCGCGCTGCGGCGGTTGCTCGACCTGCTCGCCTCCGGCGCCGCCACCGAGGACTTCGCCGAGGTGCTGGCCGACGCCCGCCGCCGCGGGGCGCCGGCCGGCGTCCTCGCCGAGATCGACGACGCCACCTGGCAGGCCCTGCGGGTGCACCGTACGTTGCGTCAACACCGGCGCCGAGAGGCCGAGTTGACCGCACTGTTCGACACCGCCGGGGACCTGGCCGCCTCCCGGGAGCTGGACACCGTGCTGCAGGCGATCGTCCGCCGGGCCCGGATGCTGCTCGGCACCGACACCGCGTACCTGACCCTGCCGGACGAGGCCGCCGGCGACACCTACATGCGGGTCACCGACGGCTCGGTCTCCGTGCTCTTCCAGACCCTTCGGCTCAGCCTCGGCGACGGCCTGGGTGGGCTGGTCGCCCAGACCGCCCGCCCGTACGCCACCCCCGACTACCGCACCGACGAACGTTTCCACCACACCGGCACGATCGACGCGGGCGTGCTGGACGAGGGCCTGGTGGCGATCATCGGGGTGCCGCTGCTGCTCGGCGGGCAGGTCATCGGCGTCCTGTTCGCCGCCGACCGCTCGCCGCGCGCCTTCTCCCCCGACGAGGTCGCGCTGCTCTGCACGCTGGCCGCGCACGCCGCGATCGCCCTGGACACCGCCAAGTCGCTGGCCGGAACCCGGGCCGCGCTCGCCGAACTGAACGCCGCCAACGAGCTGGTCCGGGCCCACTCCGCCGCCGTCCAGCGCGCCGAGCAGGCGCACGACCGGCTCACCGACCTGGTGCTGCGCGGCGCCGAGGTGCCGGACGTCGCCGCCGCCGTCGCACTCCTGCTGGACGGGGAGATAGCGGTCCTGGACGCCGAGGGCGAGCCGCTGGCCGGGCGGCCGACGCCCGCCGCCGAGCTGGCCGGGGCGGTGGCCGCGTCCCGGGCCGAGGGCCGGTCGGTACGGCACGGCGAGCTGTGGGTGTGCGCGGTGCTGGCCGGGCACGACGCACTCGGCACCATGGTGCTGCGCGGGCGGCCCGACCTCGACGACGCCGACCGGCGGCTGTTCGAGCGGGCCAGCGTGGTGACCGCGCTGCTCCTGCTGCTGCGCCGCTCGGTGGCGGAGACCGAGAACCGGGTCCGCGGCGAGCTGCTCACCGACCTGCTCACCGCCCCCGAGCGAGACCCGGCCGGGCTCACCGCGCGCGGCCGCCGGCTCGGGGTCGACCTCGCCCGGCCGCACCTGGTGCTGGTCGCGGAACCGGCGGACGGCGACGGCGACGGGCGGGGACGGCTCGCGGGGGCCGCCCGGCGCTATCTGTTCGGCTCCCGGGGCGTCGGCGCCGAGCACGGCGAGGCGGTGGTGCTGCTGGTGCCGCTCGAAGCGGGCACGACCGACGACCCCGAGGAGACCGCCCGGCAGGCCGCCGAGCGGCTGGCCCGGCTGGCCGGCTTCCCGGTCACCGTCGGCGCCGGCCGCCCCGCCGCCGGCCCCCGGGCGCTGGCCGCCGCGTACGCCGAGGGCCTGCGCTGCGTGCGCGCCCTGCGGGTGCTCGGCCGCGCCGGGGAGGGCGCCTCGGCCTGCGCGCTGGGCTTCCTCGGGGTGCTGCTCGGCGACGGCCACGACGTGGACGGCTTCGTCGGCGCGACGCTCGGCCCGCTGCTCGCCTACGACGCCCGGCGCGGCACCGAGCTGGTCCGCACCCTGCGCGCCTACTTCGACTGCGGCGGCAGCCTCACCCGGGCCAAGGACGAGCTGCACGTCCACGTGAACACCGTGGTGCAGCGGCTGGACCGGGTCGAGGCGCTGCTCGGGCGGGACTGGAGCCAGCCGGAGCGCTCCCTGGAACTGCAGTTGGCGCTGCGGCTGCAGCTGCTCTCGGGCGGCTGAACGGCTGGTACGGGCGTGGGCGTACAGTGGCGAGGTTGGTCTCGAACGCCTGGCAAGGAGCGCAAGCGGTGAGCGAGCGAACAGTGAACCGAGGCGCGTCTCGCGAAGCGACCGCCGAGCGAAGCGAGGTGGGCGCATGAGCGACAACGTGCGGTTCGTGCGGATGGGCATAGGCGAGCACGTCGTCCCCTACGAGGCGGCGTGGGAGGAGCAGCAGCGACTGCACGCGCTGCGGGTCGCGGACGAGATCCCCGACACCGTGCTGCTGCTGGAGCACCCGCCCGTCTACACCATGGGCAAGCGCACCAACCCCGCCGACCTGCCGCTGGACGGCACCCCCGTGGTCGAGGTCAACCGGGGCGGGGAGATCACCTGGCACGGCCCCGGCCAGCTGGTCGGCTACCCGATCATCAAGCTGCCCGACCCGATCGACGTGATCGCGTACGTCCGCCGGCTGGAGGAGGCGCTGATCCGCGCCGCCGCCGACTTCGGCGTCCAGACCACCCGGGTCGAGGGCCGCAGCGGGGTCTGGGTGCTGGGCCAGAACATCCCGGACGCCGTGGTGGACCCGGCCGAGGTGGTGGACATCGGCAAACTGACCCTGCGGATGGGCCTGCCGCTGGGCATCGACCCGCGACTGGCCGGGCCCGAGTACGCCCCGTCCAACGCCGGGCAGCGCGGCGGCGACCGCAAGCTCGCCGCGATCGGCGTCCGGGTCGCCCGCGGGGTGACCATGCACGGCTTCGCGCTCAACTGCGACCCCGACATGACGTACTTCGACAAGATCGTGCCCTGCGGCATCCGGGACGCGGGCGTGGCCTCGCTGGCCGGCGAGCTGGGGCGCGATTTCGGCGTGAGCGAGGCGTTGCCGGCCGTCGAGCGGCACCTGAAGGACGTCTTCGCCGAGCTGCCGGAGCCGGCGCTCAACCGCTGAAGCCCGCCGCCGTTCAGCCGCTGCGGCCCGGTGCCCATGCAGCTGAAACCGCCAGCCACTGGGAATCTACTGGCCGGTAGCCGCGTTGCCCTGCGATTGCAGGGCGGCAGGCCCGGCACAGGCCGTACAACCACAGGCGTACCCTGGGGGTACCCCGTCTAGTTCTAGGAGTCGCACGTGTCCGCTGTCGCGCCCGACGGCAGGAAGCTGCTCCGCCTGGAGGTCCGCAACAGCGAGACCCCCATCGAGCGGAAGCCCGAGTGGATCAAGACCCGCGCGAAGATGGGCCCGGAGTACAACGCCCTCCAGTCGCTGGTGAAGAAGGAGGGGCTGCACACGGTCTGCCAGGAGGCCGGCTGCCCCAACATCTTCGAGTGCTGGGAGGACCGCGAGGCGACCTTCCTCATCGGCGGTGACCAGTGCACCCGCCGCTGCGACTTCTGCCAGATCGACACCGGCAAGCCCGCCGAGTTCGACCGCGACGAGCCGCGCCGGGTCGCCGAGTCCATCGTCACCATGGACCTCAACTACGCCACCATCACCGGCGTCGCCCGCGACGACCTGGAGGACGGCGGCGCCTGGCTGTACGCCGAGACCGTGCGCCAGGTGCACGCGATGACCGCCGAGCGCGCGGGCGGCCGTACCGGCGTCGAGCTGCTCATCCCCGACTTCAACGCGGTGCCCGAGCAGCTGGCCGAGGTCTTCTCCTCCCGCCCCGAGGTGCTCGCGCACAACGTCGAGACGGTTCCGCGCATCTTCAAGCGGATCCGCCCCGCGTTCCGGTACGAGCGCTCGCTCGACGTCATCACCCAGGCCCGCGCGGCCGGGCTGGTGACCAAGTCCAACCTGATCCTGGGCATGGGCGAGACCCGCGAGGAGGTCAGCCAGGCGCTGGCCGACCTGGTCGGGGCCGGCTGCGAGCTGATCACCATCACCCAGTACCTGCGCCCCTCGCTGCGCCACCACCCGGTGGAGCGCTGGGTGAAGCCGCAGGAGTTCGTCGAGCTCCAGGAGGAGGCCGAGGAGCTGGGCTTCGCGGGTGTCATGTCGGGGCCGCTGGTGCGTTCGTCGTACCGGGCGGGCCGGCTGTACCGGCAGGCGCTGGAGCGGCGCGCGCAGGCCGCGGTCTGACGTTCCGGGGCAGGTTTCGGCCGCTGGGCCATTCGAAGGGCGGAGCTACGGCTCCGCCCTTTCGGGCTTCACCACGCTTTGACTGCCTGGTCACGGGCTGGTAACACGGGGTGGGGACGATGGACGCCTAGTGAGCGTTCGATTCTTCTCAGCCACGAGAGGAGCTGTTCGGCATGCGGATGCGGATCCGGTCGGTGGGGGTGGCGCTGCGGTTCGCCGAGAGCGTCCTGTTGGCGCCCGGCCAGCGGCACGCGCGGCTCAACGCCTGGGCGGCGGTGTGCGAGAACCGCCGGTACGCGGCGGACCGCCGGCACGACGCCCTGGCGGGCGGCGGGGCGGCGGCGGGCACGGCGAGGGCGCGCTCCGTACGCCCCTGAGGTCGCCGACGTCGCTGTGCGCGACGGTGCGCGGGCACACAGGTCACGGTTCGGGCGAACGGGTACCCAGGCTTGGATATCCCGCACCCGTGCCACGTACCATGAGCGTTATGGCGAGGGAAACATCCGAAAACCCCGGGCGGCTGAAGCAGATCCGCCTGGCGTACACCATGACCAAGAAGGTCGACACCAAGATCGGCCTGATCATCGCCGGCGTCGGCCTGCTGACCTTCGGCGTGTTCCTCGCCATCGGCTTCGCGATCGACCACCCCATCTACCTGGGCATCCTGGGCTTCATCGTGGCCGTCCTGGCCATGGCGATCGTCTTCGGGCGCCGGGCCGAGCGCGCCGCGTTCGGTCAGATGGAGGGGCAGCCGGGCGCTGTCGCGGCGGTGCTGAACAACATCCGGCGCGGCTGGAGCTCCAGCTCCACCCCGGTCGCGGTCACCCGCAACCAGGACGCGGTCTACCGCGCCGTGGGCCGGGCCGGCATCGCGCTGATCGGCGAGGGCAACCCGAACCGGGTGCGCCAGCTGCTGGCCTCCGAGAAGAAGAAGATGGCCCGGGTGGTCGGCGACGTGCCGGTGCACGACATCGTGGTGGGCGACGGCGAGGGCGAGGTCCCGCTCAAGAAGCTGCAGATCCACCTGATGCGCCTGCCCCGCGCCATCACCCCCGCCCAGGTCACCGAGACCAACGACCGCCTGCGCGCGCTGGGCGACCTGCTCTCCAAGGCGCCGATCCCCAAGGGCCCGATGCCCAAGGGCGCCCGGATGCCCAAGGGCGGCCAGGCCCGCTGACCCCTCCCCTCCCCTGACGACACGAGAACGGCCCCGCTGAGTTTCCTCAGCGGGGCCGTTCGACGTTCAGCCGCTGCGTGGTCGTCCACGTGGACGCCATCCGCCCATGTGGACGTCGTCAGATCCGGACCTCGACCGTGCCGACCGCCTTGTCGTGCAGGCCGCGGGTGTCGCGGTCCCAGACCAACGCCGGCACCACCATGCAGAGCAGGACGGTGCGCAGCAGGATCTGCGGGATGGTCGCGCGGCGCCCGTCCAGGCGGACCACCCGGAGGCCGAACAGCCGCTTGCCGACGGTCGTGCCGGTGGTGGCGAGCAGGACGGCGGCGACCAGGAAGTAGAGCGGGAGGGTCCACAGGTTGGCCTCGGCCTGATCGCCCTTGGCGATCAGGCCGTAGGAGACCATGGCGACCAGCCAGCCGTCCACGAACAGGGAGCCGATCCGTCGGCCGGGGCCGGCGAGCGAGCCGGGGCCCTCCTGCGGCAGTCCGAGGCGCTCGCCGCGGTAGCCGAAGTCGGCGCCCATCTTCTCGGCGGCCGCCTTCGGGCCGTCGATCCACGATCCCAACGCTTCTCTGGTGTCCACGAATCCACACTAACCGGGCTGACCCCGGGCGCCCGCACCGGCTCCCCTCCGGGCGGGGCGCGGCGCCGGGCCCCGCCCCGACCGGGTGAATCCCGATCACCGGGCTTACCAAGTGGTCCAGACCACTTCCCCGAGGGCCCCCAGGTCGACGAGGTGATTTGCCCCGTACCGTACGCCTTTGCCACCCACTCGGCGGCCCTGGTTAACATCTAGGAAACGAGCGGGTCACCGACTGGAAACGACCCATTCCTAGGGTGAGCCCCATTCGCCAGCCGAGGAGGATGGATGTTCAACAACGCCGCCGAAGTGAAGCAGTTCATCCAGGACAACGACGTGAAGTTCGTCGACGTCCGGTTCTGCGACCTGCCGGGCGTACTGCAGCACTTCTCCGTACCTGCGGCGACCTTCGACCCGTCCGAGACCCTGATGTTCGACGGCTCGTCGATCCGCGGCTTCCAGGCCATTCACGAGTCCGACATGGCCCTCGTGCCGGACCTCGCCACCGCCCGCCTCGACCCGTTCCGGGCCGAGAAGCACCTCAACATCAACTTCTTCATCCAGGACCCGGTCACCGGCGAGGCCTACAGCCGTGACCCCCGCAACGTCGCCAAGAAGGCCGAGGCCTACCTCGCGTCCTCCGGCATCGCCGACACCGCCTTCTTCGGGCCCGAGGCGGAGTTCTACGTCTTCGACTCGGTGCGGTTCGAGACCAGCGCCAACGCGTCCTTCTACCACATCGACTCGGAGGCGGGCGCCTGGAACACCGGCGCCGCCGAGGGCGACGCGCGCGGCTACAAGGTCAAGTACAAGGGCGGCTACTTCCCCGTCCCGCCGGTGGACCACTTCGCCGACCTGCGCGCCGAGATGTCGCTGGAGCTGGCCAAGGCCGGCCTTGAGGTCGAGCGCCAGCACCACGAGGTCGGCACGGCCGGCCAGGCGGAGATCAACTACAAGTTCAACACCCTGCTGCACGCGGCCGACGACCTGATGCTGTTCAAGTACATCATCAAGAACGTCGCCTGGCGCAACGGCAAGACGGCCACCTTCATGCCGAAGCCGATCTTCGGCGACAACGGCTCGGGCATGCACGTCCACCAGTCACTGTGGAGCGAGGGCTCGCCGCTCTTCTACGACGAGCAGGGCTACGCCGGCCTGTCCGACACCGCCCGCTACTACATCGGCGGCCTGCTCCGGCACGCCCCCTCGCTGCTGGCCTTCACCAACCCCTCGGTGAACTCCTACCACCGCCTGGTCCCGGGCTTCGAGGCGCCGGTCAACCTGGTCTACTCGCAGCGCAACCGCTCGGCCGCGATCCGCATCCCGATCACCGGCTCCAACGCCAAGGCCAAGCGCATCGAGTTCCGCGCGCCGGACCCGTCCTCCAACCCGTACCTGGCCTTCTCCGCCATGCTGATGGCCGGCCTCGACGGCATCCGCAACAAGATCGAGCCGCTGGAGCCGGTCGACAAGGACCTCTACGAGCTCGCCCCCGAGGAGCACGCCAACGTCCCGCAGGTGCCCTCCTCCCTTCCCGCCGTCCTGGAGGCCCTGGAGGCCGACCACGAGTACCTCCTCGCCGGCAACGTCTTCACCCCGGACCTGATCGAGACCTGGATCGACTTCAAGCGCACCAACGAGATCGCCCCGATCGCCCTCCGGCCCCACCCGCACGAGTTCGAGCTGTACTACGACCTCTAAATCGGCCCGCATGGGCCACTTGGCCATGAGGCCCTTTTAGGGCCTCTGGCCTGCGAAAACGCCTCTCAGCAGCTCTCGTCGTCACTCGCTCGCCCTCGCCCTCATGTGAAACGAGTGTGGAATGGCGACGCCGATAGCTGACGATTGATCAGCTGGGAGGAGCAACGTCGGGGGTCGTCATGCTCCTCACAGAGCGTGACGACCCCCGTTACCGTGCACCAGGCAGTGCGCTCTCCCGGGCCCGCAGGTCTTCGACGGAAGCGAGGGCGGCGTCGAGCCGGCGGTCGAGCGCGTCGGCCACGCCGCGGCGCACCGAGCGGACGAGCGTGGTGTCGTCTGGCGCCGGACGGCGGCGCGCGTACAGCTCGCACCCGCGCGCCCGCATGGGCATGCGAGCCCGTCTGTGTTGACGGCCGGGTCGGCGGCCAGCTTGCGGCCGACCGTCAGCGGGTCAGCACGGCGAGACACAGTTCGACGGCGTCGGCCCGCCGTCGAGCGATGGCGGGGCGCCGAGCCTTGGTGGGGCGGGGTTGGTGGGGCGGGGCATAGGCACAGGTCCTTCGTGGTGCACCCCCGCGCGGCCACTCATGATTCCCCATTGCGGGTCCACGCCCGGTAGCCCACCGATCCGTGCTGATGGCCAGGCGGCTGGGCCAGCACCGTACGCGGCCGGTGGTCGGCGGCGCTGCTGCCGTTGGCCGGGGCTTGTCAGGTTCACACCAGCGTTCCCCGGCCCGCAGGTGCGCCAGGGAAGGTGCAACAAGACCTAGATGACGCGTTTAGCTCTTGTTGCACCTAAGCCAGGAGGGAGGTAGATTGCTGGCATGGAGGTGATGATGACGGAGAAGCCGAAGCCCGGTGCCGAGCTCACCCGCAGGGAGGTCCACAAGATCCTTGGCGGGCGCCCTCAGGGTGCGATCTCGCCCACAAAGGACAACGGCATCCTCGTCTTCCTTAGCTTCCGGCACGACTCGAACACCGACCCCCACCTCCCCGTCAACGGACAGGACGGCGAAGGCATACTGCATTTGCTCGGAGAGGGCAACGACGGCGACCAGCAGTTCACCCAGTCCAACAAGGCACTCCTGGACCACAAGCGAACCGGCCGCCCGATCCACGTCTTCGAGGCGCGAACCGCGCTCTACGACGGCTCGCTCGCCGAGGAACCCTTCCGGTACATCGGGCAGTTCGAGATCGACTACAACGAGCCCTACTACCTGGTGGACTCCCCGGACAAGCGCGGCCAGGACCGGCGCGTGATCATCTTCCGGCTTCGCCCTCAGCTCGGCGGCGTCCGGCTCTCGGGCCTGTTGTCCGACACCGCAGCCGACACCCCCAAGACAACTCCCCCTCGACCGTCAGAGCGGAGGTTGCTGGAAGCCTCCTCGTGGGCCCGTCGGCCGAGCGCGGTCGTCGTCCGGGAATCGAGTACCCGCCGCGAAGCAGTCCTTCTCAGCAGCCTCAAGGCCCACCTCACCAACCTCGGCCACACCACAACCCGCCTGCGGCTCACCACAAGCGACGGAAGCAACACCCTCCACACGGACCTGGTGGACGCCACCAGCGACACCGTCTACGAGGCGAAGTCGACTGTCTCCCGCGAAGCTGTGCGCTCCGCGATCGGCTACCTTCTCGACCTTCACCGGCGCCCGGGCGCACCGGCCAACATGGCGGTGCTCCTGCCGTCCGATCCGCTCTCCGACCTGCGCGACCTGTGCGCCGGGCTCGGGATCGAGGTCGTCTGGCCCAACCCGGACGGCACCTTCACCTCGACTAAGAGCTGAGGCCAGGGGTTCCCGCCCCTGGCCTCAGTCCAACCTTGGCCACCCGCACGTTTCTCAGGCGCCGCGGGCCAGCCTGCTCACCGCCATTCCCATGAACAGGAGCACCCCCAGTATGTCCGACCACTCCCGGCTGCGGAAACCGCAGGCCACCGGGTGTTAGAGGCATCTCTCCCGAGCCCGTGCGCGCCCAGGCCGATACCGGCCCGGGCCACCGACCGGTGCGCCTCGGCACACCGCCCTACCGGCTGCGGGCCGGACGAGCCGTCACATCACCGCCATCGGGGCGGAACCACTTCACGCTGGGGGCCCACCGTGCACCACCTCTTGCCGACGTTCTCCGACGAGGTCACCGCGAAGGTGCTCGTCATCACCTTGACCTTCCTCTCCGACCTGATCCGGCAGGCCGTCGACCAGCGGGCAGCGAAGCGAACGGGCCGTCAGCGGCCCGCCGCCGACCGGCCGTGGCGCGAGGAGCCTGCGCCCAGGCCCTCGAAGCCGTCCCCGCGCCCGGTGCAGCGCCAGCACCGTGGCCGGGCCGGCGAACTGCACCGCGTGAAGGACCGCATCACCCGCCGAGCGGCGCAGCCCGCCCCGGTGGCTCCCGCACGGCCCCTGCCGGCCCCGCGGCGCAGGACTGGCAACCGGACCCGACCGGGCAACCGGCGGTCCTGACCGCGACCGAGGGCTGACCGGTGTCTGCCGGCCAGCCCCCTCCCACCCTGCGCACGGGCTCGGGCGGCCACGCCTCCCGAGCCCTCCGTGTGCCGCCTGGCCAAGGGGTTTCGACAGCCAAGACGCGTGGAGCAGGCGGTGAACGCCCCGGGGAAGTGGGCATTCATGCTGCTCAACAATGCGGCGGCCGGTCGGGAACGACATCAGCTTCCGCGCTCGCGGGGCCGGGAACCGGCTGGGATCTGCACGAGTACCGGCACTCCGGTCTGGCCCACCCTGTCGAGCTCCTGCTCGGAGCCGGCGAAGTGGGCTCGTCGTTCAGCCGGATGCAGTTCCAGCAGGTCGTCCCGAAGGTCCGGACCGTGAGCTGACCGTGAGTGGTCAGGGCGGCCGGTTCGCTTCACCGTCTGACCACCCGCCACCCGGCCCGGCCCGCAGGCTACCGTCCGAGACGCAGCTGGGTCCCTCAGGCCTGGACCGAAATCCCGCCGCCGTTCTGGTGGACCACCGGGTACCAGTCGAGCACCGGGCAGTCCACGGTCAGGAGAGCCTCCAGGCCTGCCAGCCCGTGCGCGCTGAGACGGTCGCAGACGTCCTCCTGGAGGTAGAAGTCGCCTTGGAGCGCATCGCAGTGAATACAGCCGTTGGACAGGTAGCGGCCCATGATGCTGCTGTACCGGATCTTGATCGTCTCGGCGAGGTCCACCCGACCGCCTCGCCGCAAGAGCTTCTGCATCAGCGCAAGCGTGATCTCGTCTCCCGTGTGCAGGGAGTCGAAGCCGCGGGCCGGCTGCTGCGGGTAGAGCCCGACCAGGCATGTCGTGTCCTCGTGGCACTTCCAGCACGTGCGGGTTAGCCCGAGCACCCGCAAGGTCAGGAACCTCGCGGTCAGCGGCGGCCGCGTCTTCGGCAGGTGCAGTTCGAGGTCGGCCGGGTCGAAGTCCTCGGACTCCCACAGTTCGGCGAAGCCGTGGCAGACCATGCACTGCACCGCCCAGGCGTCGTCGGTCTTGCGGAGGAGGCCGCCGCGTTCGAACACCCACACCGAGCATGTCGTGCACCGGTCTGCGTACCGGTTCTGCATCTTCCCCGCCTCGTCGTCCCGCCGCCAGCCCTCAAGCGACCCGGCCGTGTCCAGCCGACACCGTACCCGGCGCCCCTGGCAGGCCCCTGGCCCGGGCCAACACCGGACCTGGTGGGGCCTCTCAGCGTTGAGCGTCCAGGCCGCCGCCCAGCGCGGACGCTCCCTCTAGCGAAGGCGCGGGTTCTGCGGGTCTTGGCGCGCCTGCCGCAGGCGCGGTTGGACCATCTGCTGTTGCACGGGCGGACTCTGGGGCCGGGACCTGTACCTGGTGCCGGTCGCCGGGCTCGGTTCAGCGGTTCGGCGGACCTGGCGGCTCGGGTGGGCTGTTCGCCACGCTGCTGGAGTTGTTCGTGGTGAGCCTGGCGGCCGGCGCGGCGACGCTCGGCGAGTCCGCAGGGGCTGACGGATTGGCGGGGCTGTCGAGTCGTGTTCGGCCGGCCTCGTACACCCCCACCCAATCGAGGCATACCCGGAGGACGGACCACTGGGCCCGCCCTCGCCAACGCGACGACGGGCCCAGGTCTTCACCCCACTCCGGGCCGATGTTGCGGGCCGAGAAGCCCGAAACCTGCGCCCACCAGGGCCCCCGTGGTGGCGTCGAGCTCACGGTGTACCAGCAGCACAGTCACCAGCACGACAGCCACGGCGGCCACCCGCGTGATCTCTACAGCCACACCCGTCGCCCGGCCTGGTACGACTGGCTCAATCTGCACGATCTCGTTCAACAAGAGCTCCCGGCTCAGGGCCGCCGGTGACGGCCAATCAGTGGGGCGGCGCCGCTCCCAGGACCTCCCCCGAGCGCTCACAGCGGGGCGAGGCCGAATCCCCTCACGCGAGCGCAGCCAACTGACCGACTTCATCACCCAGGCCCTGGCCATCGACTCCCACACCCCCCGGCTCTTCCTCGCCCGCGCCCATCCCTGCGCCGAACGACACCTGGTCCTGGTTGCTGAACAGCCACATCACCCCCAACCAGCTCCGCCTCCCCGGCGAGGACTGCAGCATGGCCCTGCCCAGCCCGGCCCGAACCCCTGCAGACCTCCCCGGACTCCGGATCATCCGCGTCAACGAAGCGTCGTACGAGACTCCCCTGGCCTTCGGCATCAACCCGCCCAGCAAAGCAAGGCGGGTGAGCGGCTGGGCACGCTCACCCGCCTGGGCCAGCTCCATGCATAGCTGGATCGTCAGGAGCGTGGGAAGGTCATGCCGAGTGATCAGCTTGCCGAGGACATGACGCGCAGTCAGTTGACTCCGGTCGTCGTAGGCCATGAGTTTTCGGGCGGCAAGCGCACGGATAGCTGGGTTCTCGGTGTCGGACCTGGCGAGGGCAGTAAAGAGGTCCGCGGCTCGAACGCCAGTCCCTCGCCACTCTAGGGTGCCGATTCGCGTGACAGCAGCGATACTGGTCAGCGGACGACGTCGATGTAGCTCATCATGCCGTTGTCCTCGTGGGCCGCGATGTGGCAGTGGAACATCCACTTGCCCGGGTAGTCGGCGAAGGCGACCCGCATCACGACCTTGCCCGGCACGCCGTCGACCGCGTGCGGCACGGGGATGGTGTCCTGCCGGTGGGTGTAGGGCTGGGCCACGCCGTTGACGGACACCACCTGGAAGGCGTTGGTGTGCAGGTGGAAGGGGTGGTCCTCGCCGGAGTGGTTGACAATGGTCCACTCCTCGACCGTGCCGACCTTGGCAGGGGTCGCGAAGACCGAGCTGTCCATCGCGAACTGCTTGCCGTTGATGTAGAAGGTGTTTCCGTCCGCACTCTCGGACAGGTCCAGGGTCCGCTGCTGGGCGATGGGCACCGCGGAGAGGTCGGCCGGGGCGGTGGGGATGGCTCCGGTGACATCCGCCAGCCGGTGTACGGGGTCGCCCGCGACCTTGACCGTGGCGATCTCCGTGTCCGGGTAGGAGTCGCCCTGCGGGCCGTTGCTGTAGGCGGTGGTGCGCAGCGTCGTCTGGGCGGGGTGGGGGCCGGCGGTGACGAGGACGTCGTAGCGCTTGCCGGGGGGCAGCAGCAGGGTGTCGGGGGTGGTGACCTCGGCGACGGGGGTGCCGTCCTCGCCGATGACGGTGAAGTGGTAGCCGTCGAGCCGGAGTTGGTAGAAGATGTCGGCCCCGGCGTTGGCGAGGCGCCACAGCTGGGTCTCGTTCGGCTTCATCGACAGCACCGGCCGCAGCTGGCCGTTGACCAGGCGCACGGTCGGGTTGCCGGAGTTGATCGAGGTGGTGTCGCTGTTCTGCAGGATGTGCCCGCTGGGGTCGAGCTGGACGTCCTTGAGGACGAGGGTGTGCGCCTCGATGTGCCGCAGCGGCTTCGGCAGCAGGGTGCGGTCGTCGCCGACGATGAGGGCGCCGGACAGGCCGGCGAAGACCTGGTTCTCCACGGCGCCGGGCATGCCGGCCATGCCGGCCATGCCGGCCATGCTCCCGGCATCCGGCGCGGGGCAGGTGGTGCCCATCGCGTGGCTGTGGTACCAGAAGGTGCCCTGCGGGTGGTCGCCGGGGACCGCCAGCTTGTACGTGGTGGACTGACCCGGTGCCACGCACAGGAACGGGTCGTCGGACTGCCCCTCCGGGGAGACGTGCAGACCGTGGAAGTGCAGGTTGGTGGCGACCGGCAGGTGGTTGACGAGGTGGATGGTGACGATCGCCCCCGGGGCCACCTTGATGGTTGGCGCGACGAACGCGCCATTGTAGGAGTCGCCGTAGACCTCGCGCCCGGAGACGTCGAACCGGGTACGGGCTGCCCCGAGGTCGATGGTCAGGTGCGGGTCCGTGCCGTCCGTCTCGGCCGAGACCGGGTCGTGGAACGGCAGACCCGCCCGCATGCCCTTCTCCTGGTCGGCCGTCGAGGGCGGCTGCGGAACGTCCGCTGGTGAGGCCGCGATCGCCTCGGCGCCCACGGCGGCCGAGAGCAGGACCGCCACCGCGGTGACGGCGTGGATGGCGCGCCGAGTGCGCCGTATCTGATGCCGGTGGGTGTCGGCAGCGTCTTGGATGTCGCGGGACATCAGGTCTCCGTATTCGTGTTGTCCGTGAGGCTTGGTGGTGCGGGCCACGGCCTGACTTCGCCGACAAGACATGAGTCGGACCCGAGCTGTTGCGTCAACTGCGTTGGAAGACAGTCAAGCTGGAGAAGCCGACCGGCGACCAGCGTGCCGGTGTTGGGCGGTCCCGAGTCACCAGCCGGGTGTAGGGCCGGCGCCCGGTGGAGAGCCGGGCTCGATGGGGTCGTTCGCCGTCGCCCGCGGTCCGGTCCGGCCGGGTGGGCGAGGTCGTCCGGGAGTTCGAGCGAGACGAGCAGGCTGCCGTGTGCCATGTGGGAGAAGAACCGGGCCACAGCCGGCCGCGGCAGTCCGGTGCCCTTGTCCACGATCTCCCAGACCCGCTGCCAGCCCGCGGCCGCCTGGAGGGCGATCTCGCGGTCGCCGCAGGCCGCCGCGCAAACCTGGCTCTGCATCATCGGCAGCTCGGGCTCCTCGATCAGCTCCTCCCAGGCGCGCCACATGGCGTGCATCGCCGCCTCGCCGGCCAGGTCGCGGGCCGCGGTCTCGAACGCTTCCGAGATCCGCTCGAAGCAGTACCGCGAAGCCGCCAGGAAGATCGCCTTCTTGCCTGGGAAGAGCCGGAACAGGTACGGCTGGGAGACTCCGGCGCTGCGCGCGATCACATCGGTCGATGTGCCGTACAACCCCCGTCGGGAGAATTCCCTGACAGCCGCGCGCAACACGGATGCTCTGCGCAGATCAGCAGTCATCCTCATGCGCGCCTCCGCTGGGTGGTCAGGTCTCGGTGAGGTGCGCCGCCCAGCGACGGACGGCGCACCTCATGGGATGGGCCGGGGAAGTGCATCAGACCGACGTCGAGGTCACGGATCGCAGACCGCGGGCCGACTCCCCGTCAGCGGCGGTGCCGGGGGCGTCGGCGGTCGCGACGGACCGCGGCTTGCGCGGGATGCCCAGGGCGCAGAGTCCGCCGACCACCACCACGCAGACGCCGACCCAGGTCGCCGGGTGCAGCCCGTCGACGAACGTCTGCGGGCTGCGGGCGCTGCCGCTGTGCGCGAAGACCGTGCTGAGGACGGCGATGCCGAGCGCGCCGCCGATCTCCCGGACGGTGGCGTTGGCCCCGGAGGCCTTGCCCTGCTGCTCCGGACCGGCCGAGGCGAGCACCACGGAGGCCGTGGGCGCGAAGACGAAGCCCATGCCCGCGCCGCCGAGCAGCATCCCGCCGACCAGGTGGGAGTAGGGGGTGTTCGAGGTGGCCTCCAGGTTGATCCAGGCGAGGCCCACCGCCTGGAGGAACAGGCCCAGCGCCATCAGGCGCCCGCCGCCCACCTTGTCGGTGATGGCCCCGGCGATCGGCGCGATGGCCATCGGCATCAGGGTCCAGGTCAGGGTGAGCACAC
The DNA here is from genome assembly GCF_042794375.1 of Kitasatospora sp. NPDC056531. Taxonomy (NCBI): domain Bacteria; kingdom Bacillati; phylum Actinomycetota; class Actinomycetes; order Kitasatosporales; family Streptomycetaceae; genus Kitasatospora; species Kitasatospora sp. NPDC056531. The sequence continues at coordinate 72,304 of NZ_JBHTTU010000003.1, forward strand.
CGGCCTGGAGGGGGGTCCGGTGCGGCGCGATCTGGAGGTACTGGGAGAGCATGAAGATCGAGCCGAAGACCCCGAAGTACATGCTGGCGGAGACGATGTTGGTCAGCACGAAGGACCGGGAGCGGTAGAGGCTGAGCGGCAGCAGCGGGTGCTTGGCGCGGAGTTGCCAGAGCACGAAGAGGAGCAGCAGCAGCCCGCCGCCGATGAAGGCGCCCAGGATGCGGCCCGACGTCCAGCCGTCCTCCTGGCCGTTGACGATGCCCCAGACCACGGCGACCAGGCCGACGGTGGCCAGCAGCATGCCGAGCAGGTCCAGGTGGGTGTCGGCGACCTTGCTCTCCTTCAGCGCGAAGACCACCAGCGGGATGGCGATGACGCAGACCGGCACGTTGATCCAGAAGATCCACTGCCAGGCGAGGCCGTCCACCACCGCGCCGCCGACCACCGGGCCCAGCGCGATGGCCAGGCCGCTGAAGGCGGACCAGAGGCCCAGTGCCAGGCTGCGACGCTTGGCCGGCACGGCGGCGGCCAGCAGGGTCATCGAGAGCGGCATCACGGCGGAGGCGCCGAAGCCCTCGATGACCCGCCAGAAGATCAGCTCGTTCGCGGTCTCGGAGAGCCCGCAGCCGATCGAGGCGAGCGTGAAGACGGCGATGCCGCCCAGGAAGATCTTCCGCCGGCCGAAGCGGTCGCCCAGCGCGGCTCCGGTGAGCAGCAGGCAGGCGAAGCTCAGCACGTAGGCGTTGACGAACCACTGGAGGTCCTGGGTGCCGGCGTCGAGCTCGATGGCGAGCGTGTGCAGCGCCGTCGACACGACCAGGTTGTCGAGCGCCACCATGAACATGGGCACACTGCAGGCGACGATCGACAGCCAGACCGGGATGTGGCGACCGCCAGCGCCCGCGGGTGGCAGGGCCCCACCCGAGTTATTGGTCATGCTCATGACACTCCTTACTGGAGACCGCCCCGCGGAACCTCCGCGGAACGCGCGGTAGTGCTGGATGAGGACAGGAGGGGGCATCACCGGCGGGCGCCGGCGCCCGGTGGGGCGGGCCCGGGTGCCGTGTAGGGGGGGACAGGGAGCACGGAGTTAGGGGCGGACGCCCGGTCAGCGGCCGGCGCCGCCCCTGGCGGAGTCCAGCCGCGCCTGCTCGGCGAGGCGCCGCTTGGCGTTCTCCCAGGCGATCGGCAACTCCTCCACCGGCGCCTCCCAGAAGGTGAACGTCGAGTCCCGCATGGTGGAGCGCAGGCCGTTCATGATGCTGCGGTGCGGCTCCGCCTTGGCGTAGGCGTAAAGGGCGTCACGCCCCTCCCACGCGGAGAGCGTGAAGAAGGTCCGCTTCAGCGGCTGGGCGATCAGCGAGGCGCCCAACGCGCCCGGTGCAGACCTGACCTGACGCCACGCCGACAACGACTTCAGGAAGAAGCGCGGCACATCGGCGAAGGACCGCACCTCGAAGCGGGATGCCATGACGAACGCTCGAGTGTTCGGCGTGGCCGGGTTCGGAATCGTCCAGGGAAGAGTTGGCACCGTACGCCCGCCTTCATACTTGGTGAGTGACGGTGTCTATATTAGACAGCGTCAGTACCCAATGGCTAGTCAAGTGCGCCGCCAACTTCCAGACCTGGGGCACACACCAGCCCGGGCCCGCCACCGGCGCCCCTGGCGCTCCCGCGCCCGCTCTCGACGGCCGCGGCCGGGCCTCGGCCGGCAGGCCTCGCCCTCCCAGCTGGCGAGTGGCAGTATCTACAGAAAGGACATGGCAGTATCTAGATCGAGACCATGTGGCCGTAGCCGATGCCAGTCGAGGGCAGGACGAATTGCGAATCTCCGAGCTGACCCGCCGCAGCGGGGTCCCGAACGCGACCATCAAGTTCTACCTGCGCGAGGGGCTCCTGCCCCCGGGGCGCGCCACCTCCGCGACCCAGGCCGAGTACAGCGAGGCGCACCTGCGGCGACTGCGGCTGATCAGAGCCCTGATCGGAATCCGCGGACTGAGCGTGAACGCCACCCGGGAGGTGCTGAGCGCGGTCTCCGAGCACGAGGCCGACGTGCACCAGGTACTCGGACTCGTGCTCGGCGCCAGGCCCGTGGACAAGGACGATGAGCCCGACGACGAGCCCGGCATGTCCGACGTGGACGCCCTGGTGGCGCAGATGGGGTGGCAGCTCTCGGAGCACGCCCCTGCCCGGAGCGTGATCGCCGAGACCCTGGAGACGCTGCGCTCGCTCGGCGCGGACTTCAGCTGGCGCACCCTGATCCCGTACGCGGAGCTCGCCCAGCAGACCGCTGCACTGGACCTGGACCAGCTGAGGAACACGGACGACTCGCTCGAACAGGCCGAGCGAGCCGTCCTGCTGACGATCCTGCTGGAGCCGGCCCTGCTGGCGCTGCGCAGGATGGCCCAGGAGCACGAGTCCGCGGTGCGGCACGGCGGCTGACCGCCCCGCGGACGCGGCGGGCGCCGGTATCACCGCTCGACGTCCACCCGCTCGTTCTCCCTGTGCTGCGGTGGCTCCTCCTCACCCGGGTGGACGTCCGGGTGGACTCCCAGCCCCAGGCACAACAACTCCACCAGGTTGAACGTGAGTTGCTGGTGCCGCTCGCTGGCGACCGTCCCCCCTCGGACGGTGTTCCACAGAGCCATGTCCCGTACCTGCCTTTCGGCGCCGGCCGCCGAGCGGACCGGAATCGGAGTGTGACACTGGTCGAGGTGCGGTGGGCCGAACCGGACGAGAGTCAGGCTTTCTCGCCGCCCGGCAGCTCGGCACCGGGCGGGAGCTTGAAGATGGAGAGGTACGTCACCGCGGTGTCCGCGACGAAATCGCTGTGCACCGAGCCGGCCGACGCCGCGAAGACGTCCCCAGTACTCATCGGCACGCCCTGGTTGTGCATGGTCCCGCTGATCACGTAGAGGAACTCGGCGTACTCGTGGACGTGCGGTTCGGTCCGGTAGCCGGGCTGACCCTCGACCAGCGCGATGTGGTAGCCATCGGCCCTGGCCAGGATCTTGGCTCGGGCCTTTCCGCCGGGGCCCCACGGGATCCACCGGATCCCGTCGAACTCGCCGACCCGTGCGATGTCCCAGCCTTCGAGTGACGGCGCCTTCGGCTCCTGGGTCAGCGCCGCCATCGGTTCCTCCAGCGCTTCCTTCGGTGACGGGGTGCCCGACCGGTCGCGGCTCACCGGCCCGGCAGCTCGCGCAGCAGCTGGGCCGCGGCCTCCATGCCGGAGGAGTAGGCCGCCTCGTGCGAGCCGATCTGGTCCCAGTGCAGCGCCTTGGAGTGGAAGTACGAGCCGCAGAGCTTCACCCGGGTGCCCTCGTTGACCCGGTAGATGTCCTTCTGCAGCTCCCGCACCCGCACGTCGATGATCGGGTGGGTGTACGGGAACTCGGCGATCACGGTCTCCGGGTCGACCTCGCCCGGGTAGTCCAGGGTGACGAAGTAGTCCTTCTCCGCGGTGAAGCCGTGCAGCTTGTTCATGTAATACGCCACGTAGGTGCGGGCCTCGCCGCCGTCGACCGCCACCTTGCCGTAGTTCCACGCCTCCCAGCGGCTGCGGTCGCCCGGCATCACCGAGGCGTCGGTGTGCAGGATGACCCGCGAGCCGTTGTAGCGGATCGGGGTGAGCACCTCGCGCTGGCGCTCGCCGGGGTTCTCCAGCAGGGCGAGCGACTCGTCGGCGTGGGCGCCGAGCACCACGTAGTCGAAGGTCTCGCTGCCGCTCGCGGTGGTCACCGTGACCGAGTCGGCGTCCTGGCGGATGCCGATGACCGGCTCGGCGGTGCGCAGCTCGGCGCCGATGGCGGCGATCGCCTTGCGGACGTAGGAGATGGAGCCGCCGCTGACGGTGCGCCAGTCGACCCGGCGGCCGCCGAGGCCGCCCTCGTCGTGGCCCAGGAAGAAGGCGATCACCGTGGCGGCGGGCATCTCCCAGATGAGCTCGGCCGGCACCGACCAGACCGCCGAGGCGAGCAGGATGACGTAGGAGTGGCGGAACTCCTCGCTGTAGCCGCCGCGGTCGAGGTACTCTCCCAGCGGGATGTCGGCGAGCTTGCGCACGAAGTCCTTGCGCCCCTCGGTGTGGAAGCGGTGGGCCTCGCGCCAGATCGTCAGGAACTGCGGGTACTTGTCGCCGTACTTGGCCGCCACCTCCTCCTCGCTCCACTCCAGCTCGCTGGTGCCGTACTCCAGGCCGCTGTCCAGGCCGAAGAAGTTGAAGCCGCCGAGGTGCTGCACGGCGCCCACGCCCAGCTCCTCGAAGAACTGGAAGAGGTTCGGGTAGGCGGGGCGGTTGAAGACGACGAAGGCCGTGTCGATGCCGAGGATCCGGCCGTTCTCCTCGACCTCGACGGTGTTGGCGTGGCCGCCGAGGCGGTCCTCCCGCTCGAAGATGGTGATCTGGGCGTGCTCACGCAGGTGGTAGGCGGCGGAAATCCCGGCGACACCGGCACCGACGACGGCGACGCGGGGGCGGGGGGTGGGGTTCAGCAGCATGGCTGTGTCCTTCACAGTCCGGTGGGAATGGGCGAAAGCTCGGTACAGCGCAGGGCGCCGGGGCGCCCGTGCTCGATGGCGACGGCCAGGACGTGCTCCGGGCCGGGATGCAGCAGGTCGAACCACCAGCGGTCGCCGGCGTCCGCGGGCTGCTCGAAGTCCTCAACGGTGATCCGGCCGGCTGCGGGCCCCCGGAAGCGGAACCCGCCGAGTCCCCGGGTCATCCCGGTGCCCAGGGCCTTGAGGTACGACTCCTTCAGCACCCACAGCTCGCTCAGCCTGGCGTGGCGCGCCGCGGGTTCGAGGGCGGCCAGTTCCGCGCGTTCGGCGGCGGCGAAGTGGCGGCTGAGGTGGCCGGCCGACCCGGGGTCGGCCGGCGCGCGTTCCACGTCCACACCGCAGGCGCGGTCCTGGGTGACCACGCAGGCGATGAGACCGTCGGTGTGCGAGAGGTTGAACCTGACGCCCTCGCACTCCGGTTCCGGCTCGGGCCGGCCGAACTCGCCGAGCCGGAACCGCCAGCCGTCCGGCGGACGGCCGGTGCGGGCGCTGAGCGCGTGGCGGGAGAGCAGCCGCGCGCCCAGGTAGCGGCGCCGGGCGCCGGCGGTGCGCAGCCGCTCGTGCCGGGCCCGCTCCTCGTCGGTGAGCAGCGCGAGCCCGCCCAGTTCGGCGGCGAAGGCGGCCACGGCGTGCTCGGGCAGCAGCCACAGGTCGACCGCGTCGGAGCGGATCGCCCGCCTGGTCACACCGACCTCCTCCCTCACACTGCTCGGTCCTCGGTCATCGGTCGTCAGTCGCGGGCGGCGGACAGGTCGCCGGTGCGCTCCGCGAGCGGGAACTGCCAGTGCGAGAACAGCTGGTTCTCGCGGTACAGGTGGCGCAGCACCCGCATCACCTCGTCGATCACGCCCGGGTCCGTCACCGCCTGGTGCGGGTACCACTGTCGGCGCAACCGTTCGAGCTGGAGCAGCAGCAGCGCACCGCTCGGCAGCGGGTCGTCCAGGGCGCCGTGCGAGTGGACGAAGGTGAGCACGCAGGCGGCCGCGGCGTGCAGCAGGCAGTACTCCTTGGCCAGGTCGAAGAGTTCGGCCGACTGCCCGTACTCCCGGCCCAGTTCGGCCCGCAGCGCGGCGTTGCGCTCGGCCAGCGGACCGGCCTGGGCGAGCAGTTCTTCGGCCACCGCGGCGGCGCGCAGCAGCCGCTCCCGCTCCTCCTCCTTGGCCTCCTCGGCCAGCGCCCGCAGCCGGCGCAGCCCGTCCGGTGCGGCGAGCAGCGCGTCGTCCAGGCCCCGGCTGTGCAACTCCTGCTCCCAGGGCTGGTAGGGCGGCATGGCCCGGTCGATCCCGTAGAGCACGGCCGCCCGTTCGGCGGCGGCGGCCCGGACCTCCTCGCCCGCCCCGGTGGCCGAGGCCAGCAGGCCCTCCAGCTGGCTGCCGAGGTTGCGCAGGTTCACCACCGTGTTGCCGTCGGCGAAGTTGGCCACCAGCAGGTCGCGCAGCATCTTCTGGTAGACGCCGTAGTGCGGGTGGCCGCGCAGGAAGAACCGGGCGCCCAGCACCACGCTGAGCTGCGACATGGTCTGCTCCAGTACGGTCGGCACGAAGTACTTCGCCACCGACGACCAGACGCTGGCCTGCTGCGGCACCACCTGGAGCGCGCGCACCGCGCCCAGGCTGACCGCGTCGCAGACCATCAGGTCCGCGAAGACCTCGGTCAACTGGCGCCTGCTGTACGGGATGTCGCTGACCGCCTTGCCCAGGATCACCCGGCCCTCGGTGAAGTCGAGAGTGAGCCGCAGCCCGGTGTCGACGGCCGACAGCGCGATGCTGCTGATCTGCGCGCGGGCGGTCTGGGTGGCCTTGATCGCGATCTCCAGGCCCTGGCCCTCGGTGCCGACCAGGGCCGAGTCGGGCACGAAGACCTCGTCGACCTCGATTCCGCTGATGTCCATCGCGCGCAGGCCGTGCAGCCGCTCACCGGGCAGCTCGACCACCGAGCCGACCGGCGTCCGGCGCTTCTCCAGCACGAAGATCGAGAAGCCACCGGGGCCGCCGCGCTCACCGGTCCGGGCGAAGACGCACATCCCGTCGGACCGGGTGGCGTTGCCGATCAGCCACTTGCCGCCGGTCAGCAGGTAGCCGCCGTCGACCTTCCGGGCAGTCATCTCGTTCGCCAGCAGGTCGCTGCCGTGGCCGCGCTCGGACAGCCCCCAGGAGAGCCGCAGACCGTGCTTGACGGCCTCCACCACGGCCCGCTTCTGCTCCTCGCTGCCGCCGATCCACACCGGCATGAAGGCGAGGTTGGTGATGATCATCGCGGTGGCGGTGGTCGGGTCCCGGCGGGCGATCAGCCGCACCAGGTTGAACTCGGCCTCCACGTCGCCCGCCCGGCCGCCCTGGGCGGCGGGCAGGGCGTACTCGGGCACGCCCCAGCGGCGCAGGTCGTTGACGAAGGCGTGCGGGTACTGCTCGCGCTCGTCGTGCTCCATGATCTTGGTGAACGGCATCCGGCTGCCCGGGTCGTGCGGGTCGCCGAGATGCGTTTCGAGCCGGGCCGCCAGCGCGGTCAGATCGGCCTTGGGCATCAGGATTCCTCTCGGGTGACGGCGAGCCGGACGGGCAGCGCGGTGAACAACCGGTCACCGTCGCGCAGCGCAGCGACGGCGTCGAGCGCGGGCAGCAGCACGGACCCGTACTGCCGGGGGTCCGTCCCGTCCGCGCGGGCGAGCAGGTAGCCGAGCACCGCACCCAGCCAGCCGGTCGAGCCGGGCTCGGTGCCGTACAGCGAGCGGTGGCGGTTGGCCCGCCACAGCTGGACGCAGCTGGCGGCGGCGTGCAGCCAGCTGTACCGCTCGGCCAGGTCCACCAGCGCGTTCGGGTCGGCGCCGGGCCGCCGGGCCGCCGCGGAGCGCGCGCCGAGCCCGGCCACCGTCTCGGTCAACTGTTCGACCAGAGCGGTGATGCCCGCGGCGGTCGGGTCCGCCGCCGCCTCCTTCGCCAGCTCGTCGGCCGCCTGCGGCAGCCCGTCCAGCACCGGGTCCACGCCCCGGGCGAAGAGGTCCAGCCGGGCCGGGACGTACGGCGGCAGCTCCGCGTCGAGCGTGAAGATCGTCCGCAGCTGTGCCTCGGCCTCCTCGGTGGGCCCGGTGTGGTCGGCGGCCCGCTCGACCAGGGTGGGCAGCTGGCCGGCGAAGGACTTCAGGTTGGCCAGCGCACTGGCATCGATCACCCGCACCACCGTCGAGTCGCGCTGGAGCTTCTGGAACAGCCCGTCGCGCAGCACCGAGCGGGTGGCGAGCACCGAGGCGCAGCGCCGGATCAGGTCGTCCGAGGCGTCGGCCACCACGTGCTTGGCCGCCAGCCCCCAGACGCTGAATACCTCCGGCACCACGTGCACCCCGCGCGCGGCGGACAGCGCCACCGCGTCCGCGGCCAGGAGAGCCGCCGAGGCCACCGCCAACTCGCGGCGGGAGTACGGCGCCTGGGTGAGGACAGTGCGGCCGACCCGGCGGGTCTGCGCGAAGTCCAGAGTCAGGCGCACCGCGGTGTCGGCGCAGCCTAGGCTGCCGGCCATGCTCATCAGCCGGACCGCCTGCTGGGCCTTGACGGCCATCTCCAGCGCCTCGCCGCGCCGGCCGACCAGTGCCCCCTCTGGCACCGGCAGGCCGTCGAAGCGCAGCCGGGCGAAGTCGATGCCGCGCATCCCGCCGGTGCGGGGGGCCGTCAGCCGGGCGAAGTGGTCCGCGGGCAGCTCGGCCGGCTCCAGCAGCACGGCCGAGAAGGCACCCGGGCCGCGCTCGCCGGTGCGGGCGACCACGTAGACCGCCTCGCAGCGCTGGCCGAGGCCCACCATCCACTTCTCGCCGTCCAGCAGCCCGTCCGGGGAGAGCCGGACCTCGCCCGCGAGCAGATCGCTGCCGTGCTCCGCCTCGGTCAGCGCGAAGGCCACGGCGCCGCCGCGGCGCAGGATCTCCGCGGCCCGCCGCTGCTGCTCCTGGCTGCCGTGCAGCTGCAGGCAGGTCGCCGCGATGATGCTGAACATGGTGCCGGGCATCACGTTGACGTCCCGGCGGGCGGCGGCCCGCACCAGGGTCAGGCTGCGGTCGAAGGACTCGAAGGTGCCGCCCCACTCCCGGGGCAGGTAGTTGAGGTGGAAACCGGCCTGGCGCAGCGCCTCGCACAGGTCCTCGGGGAACTCGTCGTGCTCGTCGCGGGCCACGGCCGCCGCGAAGCCGTACGGGTTGGCGGCGTCGGCCGGGTCGCCGAGCAGCAGCTCCAGCGCCTCGGGGGTGAGGGCGGCGGGCCGGTCGGCGCCCGGTGGGGTGGCGCTCACCGGGTGCCCGCCGAGCTGCCCAGGACCGGGGCCTCCAGCGGCACCGGGCGGTAGTCGGCGGCGGGCGCCGGGATGTGCACCCCGGCGTTGCGCAGCTGGGCCAGCCGGGTGTGGAAGGCGGCGCCGCGCATCAGATGGTGGGCCACCTCGGCGACCCGGCGGTTGCCCGGGGTCTTGAGGTAGCTGCCGGTCACCCAGTCGTTGAAGCTGCCCATCGCCGGGCCGGTCCAGATCTGGTAGTCCATGGTGCGGTCCGCCTCGCCGGTGACCGCCCAGCGCGAGGACATCCCCAGGTACCAGCGGAAGACCAGCGCCATCCGGCGCTTGGAGTTGCCCGCCGCGCGGGCCAGCTGCTCGGGGTCGCGCCGCTCGAAGTAGCGCACGCACTCCTGCCAGACGTCCTCCAGCGGCCGCCGGAAGATCTGCTGCTCCAGCTTGCCCCGCTCGGCGGCGGGCAGCGCCTCCAGGCCGTCGTAGGCCTGGTAGAGCTGGTACAGCCGCTGCGCCCGCATCGGGAAGAGGGTGCCCTTCTTGAGCACCTGGAGCTCCACGCCCATCTCGAACATGTCGGCCGCCGGGGCCATCTCGCAGTCGGCGATGCCGGCCTCGGCGAGCAGCGCCTTGGAGGCCGGGGAGGCCCCGGACTCCAGGCAGGACTGGTTGACCGAGCCGGTGACGACGTACGCGGCGCCCATCGCGAAGGCCGCGGCCACCGCCACCGGCGTGCCCAGCCCGCCGGCCGCGCCGACCCGGATCGGCACGGCGTAGCGGTGCTCGCGCTGCACGGTGTCGCGCAGCCGCAGGATCGGCGGGAACAGCGCCGGCAGCGGGCGCCGGTCGGTGTGGCCGCCGGAGTCGGCCTCCACCGTGATGTCGTCCGCCAGCGGGACGTGGTGTGCGAGCGCGGCCTGCTCGGCGGTGATCAGGCCCTGCTCCAGCAGGGTGGTGACCAGGGCGGCCGGGGCCGGGCGCATGAAGCGCTCGGCGGTCTCGGCCCGGGAGACCTTGGCGATCAGCCGGTTCTCGGCCACCACCTGGCCGGCCGCGTCCCGGCGCAGCCCGGCCAGCCGGTAGCGGACCACGTGCGGGGTGAGGCCCATGAAGGCCGAGGCCTCCACGCAGCGCACCCCGTGGCGCAGGAACAGCTCCACCGCCTCCCGCTCCAGCCGGTCCTCGCTGGGGCTGTGGATCAGGTTGACAGCGTACGGCAGTCCCGGGATCTCGGCGGCGAACCGGGCCAGCGCCTTCCCGATCGTCTCGGGCAGCAGCCCGGCCGCGCCGTAGGAGGCCAGGAAGCCCGCCCTGGCCAAGGCGATCACCAGGTCGGCCGAGGCGATCCCGCCCGCCATCGCGCCGGCCATGTACGGCTGCCGGACGCCGTGCGCGGCCTGGAAGGCGGCCGAGCCGAGCCGGTGCGGGGGCAGCGGCGCGGCGGCGGCGAGCAGCGGCAGGCCCTCGCCGCCGACGGCCACCGAGCCGCCGGAGACGACCCCGATGCCCTCGGGGGTGACGACGACGGCACAGTGCTCGTCCAGGTCGGCCAGCACCTGGTAGATCCCAGCCGGGTCGGTGCTCGGGTATCGCTCCCCGTACCAGCGGAGCGGGATGTCGCGGTTGTCCATGGGTCCTCGGTTCTCCATCGGCTGTGCGAGCTCGGGTGGGCGAAGGCGGTCAGGCGCCAGCGCCGGGCCGGACCTCGATGGCCACGTCGGTGAGTTCGTAGATGCGCAGGCCCGGCTTCCACAGGTCCGCGTCGGCGATCACCAGCAGCCGGCCCTCCTCGCGGCGCACCTCCTTGATGTGCGCGTCGAACTGCATCTCGCCGTCGTGGCGCAGGATCTGGCCGCGGTACTTCCAGCTCATCTCGACATCGGTGGCCATCGCGAACCGGGGCCGCTCGATGCCCTCGGCCAGGTTCTGCTCCAGCACGAACAGGCGCAGTGCCTGGAGGACCGCCTCCACGCCGAGCGATCCGGGCATCACCGGGTCGCGGTGGAAGTGGCAGTCGAAGTACCACTCGTCGGGGCGCACCTGGCGCCGGCCGTACAGGTAGCCCCGGCCGTGCCGGCCGCCGTCGGCGACCAGGTCGACCCGGTCGACCAGCGCGAAGTGGCCGCCCGGCAGGTGCAGGTGACCGCCGGTGGGGTCGGTGAAGGCGGGCGCGTCGGCGGGCAGTTCGATCCGGCGCACGCGCTCGGCCGGCACCTGCTCGCGCTCGATCCACGGCGGCAGGTACTCGCCGTTGTCCAGGCCCACCTGGTTGGCCAGCGCCGCGTCGCTGAAGTAGCCGAAGAGCGACTCGCCGGTGTAGAACACCTCGCCGTCGGCGGAGAGTTCGTAGCTGAAGTTCTGCAGCACGGCCCCGGAGACGGCGCTGGTCATCAGCAGCTTGGAGGTGTGCCGGATGGTCTTGCCGCGCAGGTCGATGTCCTTGACCAGGGTGGCCCGCCCGTCCAGGTTGCGGATCGCGTACTTCTCGTCGGGCTTCTTGAGCGTGGCGCCGAGGTAGTAGCCGAGGAAGATGGCCGCCTGGAGGGAGCTCTCCATGTAGACGCAGTTCGGCATGTGCGGGTGGGAGTTCTGCTGGTAGTACCAGGCGTCGGCCGGCGAGTCGTACTCGCAGACCATCACCGAGCCGGGGCTCAGGTCGCCGCGGGTGCCGCTGAGCGACATCACGCGGTCGACGAACTGGAAGTCGCCGTTGGGGATGTAGGGCGCCCGGCTGGTGCGGTAGATGTCGAACTCCGGGCCCATCGCGATGCCGAGGTCGCCCTTGGCGGCGTGCGCCAGGTGCATCTCGTTGATCATGGCGGGCTCGCCGTTGCGGTTGGTCCGGCCGAGGAAGACGGGGAAGCCGCCGACCTCCGGGCGGTAGGGGGTGCCCTCCTTCTCGCGGACCTGCAGGCCGAGGTTGCGCATCCGGATGACCGGCTTGTCGCCGAGGTAGACCAGGATGTCGGCGACCACCGAGGGGCGCGGGAGCAGCGTCAGCTCCATCACCTCGACCTCGTAGCGGATCTCGCTGTGCTCCGGGGTGATCTGGCCGCGGACCTGGACGTCGATCTGCAGGTCGGTCATGCACTGGAACCGGGCGTCGGGCAGCGTCAGGTGCATGCCCTGGTGCAGCAGGTAGATCTGCAGCAGCTGGACCGCGCCCTCGGCCACCAGGGAGCCGGCCAGCACCGGGTCGTCCGGGAAGTGGCAGGCGAAGTACCAGGCGTCCGGCTGGAGATGCTTGACCGCGCTGAGGGTGCCGAGCCCGCGCGGGCCGCCGGTGCGGTCGATGGTCACCTCGTCCACCATCCGCAGCCGCTCGTCCGGCAGCCGCAGCGCCGGGTTGATCCCCGGCGCCTGCGCGTGGTGCGGGCCGAAGACGTCGCCGGGGCGGCCGTGGGCCAGCAACTCCAGGTCAGCGGTGGTCAGGTGGTTCTTCTCGGTGTGGGCGAGCGGCTTGAAGGTGCCCTTGGTGAGCGCGGCGCGAGCGGCCCGCTCCTTTTCGGTGATCACCACGCCGAGCGGGGTGTCCAGCTCGGCCTGCGAGAAGAAGCCGGCGCAGGCGTCCTTCAGCTCCAGGATCAACTCGCCGTCGGCGTAGCAGAGGTAGCTGAAGAAGAAGATGGTGGTGTCGCCCTGGTGCACGAAGCGGTCGATGGAGATGTCGTAGCGCAGCGTCTGGCCGGTACGGGGCAGTGGGCCGTGGAAGATCAGCGAACTGTCCAGCAGCCGGTAGACCCGCTCGCCCTTGTTCCTGAAGTCGATGCCCAGGTAGCTGATCAGCAGCAGGTCGCATTGTCCGGCCTCGACCGTCACCGCCGGCGGCACGCCGCCGTCCACGGCGTACCAGGCGTCCTCGGGCACGTCGTACTCGGTCGTGATGGTGGCGGGCTTGAAGACGCCGGTCTCACCGGACAGCGCGGTGACGCGGGTGACGAAGTGGTACGGCTGGGCGGGCAGCCGCACCCGCTTGGCGTAGGTGTCGATGATCTCGAACTCGGGGCCGAAGACCTTGGCGACCGAGCCGGTGGCGAACTCCAGCAGGTCCGCCTCGTCCCAGATCACGCCGGAGCGCGCGGCCGCGGGGCCGGAGCCGGCGGCGGGGGTGAGCGGGACCGGCGTGTGCACGACCGGCGCGGGGGCGGCGGCCGGGGTCGGCTGCAGCGCGGCGACCGGGGCGGTGGGCTGCGGCACGGCGGCCGGGGCGGGCAGCGCCGGGTGGGCGGCCTCGGGGGCCGGCGCGGGCTGTGCCGGGGCTGGCCGGGCGGCCGCGGGCGCGGTGTCGAGCAGTGCCTCGGCCCGGCTCAGGGTGGCGGTCTGGAGGATGCGCTGCGTCTCCATCGCCACCGAGTGGGTGGCGAGCATCTGCCGGCGCAGCTCCCGGACCAGCTCGGCGGCGGGCCTCGCTCCCGGAGCGGCGGCCGGCACCGCGGCGGCAGGAGCAGCGGCGGCAGCGGGCGCGACCGGAGCCGGGGCCGAAGCCGCGGCGACGGGCCTGGTCGCGGGCAGCAGCCGTTCGGCGGCGGCCTCGGTCGAGACGGCCACCGCGGCCAGCGGGGCCGGGGCAGCCTGGCCCGCGGGCGCTGGCGACGCCCACGGCAGGAAGGTAATCGGATCGCCGTCGAAGGCGATGACCTCCGGGTCGGCGAGAGTCGGGTCGGCGGGCATGAGCGCTGGCTCCTCCGGCGGAACGGACAGGACGGGGACGGCATGCGGACGGGTCTGCGGCAGCAGCCCGGCGGCCGGGGCGGCCGCAGTCAGCCCGCGGGCGATCCGGGCCGGGATCGGGTCGCCGCCGCCCACCCGGAACCGGGTGGCGCGGCCGGTGCGGGCGGCGGAGCGGGCCGAACCGGGCTCCGGATCCTGGCCCAGCAGCGCCATCAGGTCCACCGGCAGGCCGTGGCCGACCAGTCGGGCGACCAGCTGGGCGACGGACTTGGTGGCCGGCACACCGCGGCGGTCGATCGGGACCGCGACGTGCGCCGCGTCGCCGAGCGTGTCGCGCACCCACCGCGAGCAGGTGGCGCTGGGCCCGACCTCGATGAAGTAGCGGAACCCGCGGTCGTAGGCGGTGCGCACCAGGCGCGGGAAGTCGATCGTGGAGCGCAGGGTGTGCGCGATCCGCCGGGCGACCCGCTCGCGGTCCAGGTCGGCCAGCGCCTCGTAGTCGTACGCGCTGAACAGTTGCAGGTCGCCGAAGGACCCGGTCGGGTAGCTGTTGAGCCCGGCAAGGCCGTCGAGCTCCGCGTCCACCACCGGGTTGTGCATGACCACGTTGACCGGGGAGCGCGCCGCCGGGCAGCCCAACTCCGCGATCAGCGCGGCGCACTGGGCCGGGTCGCCGGCGATGACGAGTTCCCCGGGGGTGTTGACGTGGGTGAGGTGGACCCGGTCGTGGCGGGCGAGAGCGTCCCGGACCTGCTCCTCACCGGTGAGCAGCACGAAGGTGGCCCAGATGTCCTTGTCCGGGGTCTGCTCCGGCAGCTGCCACAGCTCGCGCACGGTCCGGCGCGGGCCGCAGAGCCGGTCCTTGAAGATCGGCGTGTCGCTGATCAGGTCGTCCCGGCGGCCGCCGGACTGCCAGCCCCCGGTGGCGAAGAGCATGCTGCTCTCGCCGAGGCTGTAGCCGAAGCCGCCGTGTGCCTGGACGCCCAGCACCTCGCGGACCAGCTCGGTGTAGAGGATGGCGAAGCTGGTGCCGGTGGCGAGCATGAACGGGATGTCCTCGCCCAGCCGTGCCTCCAGCTGCATCAGGTCGCGCCGCTGGGGGGCGACCTGGGTGCGCGGGTAGAGCAGCTCGGCGCGCAGCAGCCGGGCGGGTTCGTCCGCTTGCTCCTCGAACCGGTCCAGCAGGCCGGGGAAGGCCCGGAAGAAGTCCTGGCCGAGCCCCGGGTAGGAGTTGAAGGCGCCGGGGTAGACCAGCGCGACCTTGCCCTCCGGGCCGATCGGACGGGCCGTGAAGAAGGACCCCACCGGCGTGGCCCACTCGCCGCTTTTGGCGAGCGCGGTCGGCAGGTCGCGGGCGGCCAGCTGCAGTTGCAGCCGCAGCTCGGCGGCGTCCGTGCCGACCAGCACCACGCGCAGCTGCTTGCCGGGCATCGCCCGTACCGCCTCGCGGGCGAGCCGGTACGGATCGGCGCCCTGGGCCAGCAGCTCGCGGTGCCGCTCGATCGAGGCGAGCAGTTCGTCCAGCGTGTCGGCGGCGAGCGGCAGCAGCGCGGGGCCGCCGGCCCGCTGCCAGTCGCTCGGGGCGACGGCGCCGCGGGTGGCCTCGGCGGACAGCACCAGGTGGCCGTGGGCCCCGCCGGAGCCGATCAGGTCGAGCGCGGCGTACCGGCGGGCTCCCTTGGCGGCGCGCAGCCACGGCCGGGACGCCTGCGGGACGTATAGCGCGGAGGCGGCGAACGCCTCGGCCAGCTCGGGGGCCGGGCGGCGCCAGGAGCCGGTGCCGGGCAGGTAGCCGTGGTGCAGGCAGAGCACGGTCCGGATCAGTCCGGCCATGGCCGCCGCACACCCGGTGTCGCCGACCTGCGCCTTGGCGCTGCCCAGCGCCACGCTGCCGCCGCCGGCCGGGTAGACCCGGGCCAGCGCGGCGAGTTCGGCCCGGTCGGCGGCGGCGCTGCCGCCGGCGTGCGCCTCCAGGTAACCGATGTCCGCGGCCGTGACCCCGGCCTCGGCCAGCGCGGCCTCGGCCGCCGCCACCAGCGACTCGGTGGCGGCCTCCGGCAGCTCCCCGTCCACCGGCGCGGCGTGCCGCACGGCGACCGCGTCCAGCCGGGCGTAGCTGCGGTGGGCGGGGTTGCCCGGCCGGGTGACCACGACGGCACCGGCGCCCTCGCCGATCCGCCGCCCCTGGCTGCCCTCGCCGAAGGTCAGGCCCGCCTCGGCGACCACTTCGGGCCGCAGCAGCAGGTTCTCCGCCGAGCCGGCCAGGTCCACCGCGCCGACCAGCACCGCCTCGATGTCGGGGTCGAGCAGCAGCAGCCGGGCGATCTCCAGCGCCTCGGCGGTGCCCGAGCCGTCGGAGGAGACGGTGAACGAGGGGCCGGTCAGGTTCCACAGCGAGGAGATCCGGCTCGCCATCACGTTGCCGATGTAGCTGAGCACCTCGTTGGCGACAATCGGGTCGACCACCGCGTCCCGGCCCACCGCGGCGATCGCGGCGAGCTGCTCCTCGGTGAGTTCCAGCCCGGCCCGGTCGAACTCCCGGCGCAGGAAGGCCCCCAGGCCGTGGCGGGTGAGCCGGGCGTGGGTGTAGGGCTCGATCTCCATCGCCACCACCACCGCGATCCGGCGCGGCTCGGGCGTGCTGCGGCCCGGCGGCACCGCGCGGCTGAATCCGGCGTCGTGCAGCGCCTCGTCGGCCACCTTGGTGGCCAGCGCGTGCTGGAGGTTGTAGGTGCGCAGGTCGGCCGGCGGGATCTTGTGGTCCACCGGGTCGATGCCCACGGCGTCCACGAAGGCGCCGTGCGGCAGTGCCTCCGGGCCGACGCCGGCGGCGCGCTCCAGCGAGCCGCCGACGGTCTGCTCCAGGCCGCGCCAGCGCCGCTCGGGCAGCGGGCCCAGCGAGTCGGCACCGGCGTGCACGGCCTGCTCGAAGGCCTCCACCGAGTCGAACGAGCCGAAGTGCGCGCCCAGGCCGATGACGTCGAGGGCGGGCAGTGCGGCCACCGGCTCGGCTTCCGCGGCGTCGGGCTGCGGCTGCGAGTCCGACTGCGGGTCCGCCTGCGGCTGGGAGAGCACCACGTGCGCGTTGGTGCCGCCGAAGCCGAAGGCGGAGACCGCCGCCCGGCGCGGCCCGTCGCCCTGCGGCCACGGCCGCACGGTGCGCACCAGCACCTCGTCGCCGACCCGGCCGTCCTTGGATCGCACCGGCTGGTCCACGCCGATGGTCGGCGGGATGTGCCCGTTCGCCATGGCCAGCACGACCTTGAGCAGGCTGCTCAGTCCGGCCACCGTGAGCAGGTGACCGATGTTGCCCTTGACCGAGCCGATCAGCGGCACCTTGCCCCGCTCGCCGAAGAACGCGGCCACCGACTCGGCCTCGGTGGCGTCCCCGATCGGGGTGCCGGTGGCGTGGCACTCCAGGTAGTCGATGCCCGCCGGGTCGATCCCCGCTCCGGCGTAGGCCAGCTCGTAGGAGTCGAGCTGGCCGCCGCTCTGCGGGACCAGCAGGTGGCGGCCGCTGCCGTCGTTGGACAGGCCGATGCCGTCTACCACGGCGTAGATCCGGTCCCCGTCGCGCACCGCGTCCGCGAGCCGCTTGACCGCGACCATACCCGCGCCCTGGCCGGTGAGGATGCCACCGGACCGGTCGTCGAACGGCTGGCTGAACCCGTCCTCCGGGTAGGCGTGCAGGTCGGAGAAGGAGAGGTGGATCAGGGTGGGGTCCGGGGCGCAGACCCCGCCGGCCAGCACCAGGTCGGCCTGGCCGGCCGCGAGGTGGTCGCAGGCCAGCTTGAGCGCGTACAGGGCGGAGGAGCAGGCGGCGTCCAGGGCGTAGCGGGGGCCGCCGAGCCCGAGGGCGGTGGCGGCCAGGCCGGCCGGGGAGCCGCTGACCCGCAGGTCCTGCGGCTGCAGGCCGTCGCGGTCGACCAGCGCGGTGCCCGGGGCGAGTCCGTCCAGGGCGGGCAGCTGCGCCAGGCGCAGGCCCTCCAGCACCGCCTCCTGCGCGAGCGGGACGCTGACCTTCGCGGAAGTCGGGGTGGGGAAGGAGTAGTTGCCGAGGATCAGCCCGGTGCGGGCCAGCACCTCGGGCCGGTCGGCGTTGCCGCTGTCGCGCAGCGCCTCCCGGGCCACGTGCAGCGACCAGTGGAAGATCCGGTCGAGCCGGGAGAGCCGGTCGGGGTCGAGGAGGTAGCCGGAGGGGTCGAAGTCGAAGTCGGTGACGAAGCCGCCCCGACGGCAGTAGATGCCGTGCTGCGGGTCGGTGTCCCGGGCGTCGAGGGAGGGGCCGAAGACCTCCTCGCCCCCGTCCCGTCGGCTGTCCGTACCGGCGTGGAGGTTCTGCCAGAACTGGGCCGGGGTCTGCGCTCCCGGGAACAGGCAGGAGAGGCCGACGATGGCGTACTTGCTCATCGGAGCTTGGGGTGTCCCTTCTGGGGGCGGTCGGTCCGGCCGGCGGGCGCGATCTTGCGCCGACCGGACCGACCGGGTCTCATCCGTCGGTCGGACGCGGGCGGTCAGCTGCTGACGAACTTGGCCGCCAGCTGGGGAGCCGAGACCACCGAGACACCGTCCAGGCGGGTCAGCACCCGACCGTCGGGGGCGCAGGCGGTGATGGTCAGGGACGCGGCCCCGCTACCGCCGTTGCCCGCGGCCGGCTCGACCACGACCAGGAACGGCTCGCCGTCGGGCAGCGGGTGGTGCAGGTCGGCCCGGCCGACCGAGAGCGGCAGTCCGGCCGTGTCGCGGAAGAGCTTCACCCAGACCAGGCCCGCCTGGAGCAGCAGGTCGGCGGTGCCGGGCGCGAACCGGGAGCCGGCGAAGGCGCCGTCGGCCGGCCGGTGTTCGGGCAGCTCGCACTCCAGGACCAGCCGCTCCTGGGACTCGGCCAGCACCCGGCTCACCCCGCGCAGGGACGGACCGTGGAAGAGGGTGCCGTCGGCGTAGAACCCTGCGGCGTCCCGCCCGCCGCCCAGTGCGGGCAGCTCACCGGCCAGGACCGCCTCGGCCGGCGCGGCCGAGAGGTCGACCACGGCCGCGTAGTGCGGGCGCAGGGCGCCGTCCGCGTCGGTCGAGCGGATCGCCACCTGCATCGCGTCCCCGGCCGGGGTCAGCACCAGGCGGCAGATGTCGGGGTGGCCGCCGTCGAAGACGATCCCCTTCTGCACCGCGAAGTCACGCACCCGCCCCACCGGGACACCGCTGACCCGCTCCGCCGCGCCGATCGCCCAGCCGAGCGCGACCGCTGCCGGGAGCACCGGCTCGCCTCCGATCACGTGGTCGGTCACGATCGGGTCGTCGGCCAGCGAGCCCAGCCGGCGCTCGACGGTGACAGCCGAGGCGGGCACCGCCGCCTCCCGCTCGGAGAGCGGGGTGGTCGGGCCGAGCACGGTCACCACGTCGTCGGCGCGCTCGTCGGCGAACTGCTCGACGAACATCTCCGCACCGGTCCGCACCGGGATCAGGACCAGACCGCGCTCCTCGAAGAGCGCCTTGATCTCCGGGGAGACCATCCCGCTGTCCCAGGCGCCCCAGTTCAGCGAGGTGACCCGGGCCTGCGGGTGGCGCTGCTTCCAGGACGACGCCCAGGCGTTGAGCACCTCGTTGGCCATCGCGTAGTCCGACTGGCCGCGGTTGCCGAAGAACCCGGCCACCGAGGAGAAGAGCACCACGTGGCGCAGCGAGTCGGCGTTCAGCGCGGCCGTGACCGAGCGCAGCCCGGACAGCTTCGGCGCGAGGACCCGCTCGATCTCGGAGGCCTTCTTGTTGGCGATCAGCTGGTCGGCCAGCACTCCGGCGCCGTGCACCAGACCGGTGATCCGCTCCCGGTAGGGGGCGAGGGCGGCGGCGGTGGCGGCCGCGTCGGTGATGTCCACCGGGAGGTACTCGACCTGGCTGCCGGCAGCCCGCACCTCGGCCAGGGTGGCGTTGATCTCGCGGATGCCCACAACGGTGCGGAAGAGCTGCTCGACCCGCTTCGGGGTGGGCTTCTCGCCCGCCGCCTTCAGTCCGGCGGCCGCGGCGGCCTTCAGCGCGGCGTCCGGCACGCCGGCCGCCCAGGTCGGCTCCTCCTCCAGCGGGGTGCGGCCGAGCAGCAGCAGCCCCGGACGGTGCCGGCGGGCCAGCTCGGTCACGCAGGCCGCGGTGATCCCGCGGGCGCCGCCGGTGACCACCAGCAGGTCCTCGGTGCCGAGCGGCGCGGCGACCCGGCCCGGGGCGGTCAGCGGCTGCTCGGCCAGCGTCAGGCCGACCCGCCGGACGCCGTCCCGGCCCACCTGGATCGGCTCGGCCCCGGCCGCGTGCAGCTCCTCCAGGACCGCGGCGGCCGCGGTCGCCGCGTCCAGCCCGGGGGCCAGGTCGACGGCGCGGCAGAACAGCTCGGGAG
Source organism: Kitasatospora sp. NPDC056531 (assembly GCF_042794375.1). NCBI lineage: Bacteria > Bacillati > Actinomycetota > Actinomycetes > Kitasatosporales > Streptomycetaceae > Kitasatospora > Kitasatospora sp. NPDC056531. The sequence goes on from NZ_JBHTTU010000003.1 coordinate 92,180, forward strand.
CCTCCACCGCCAGCGTCTTGACCAGGCCGGCCACGCCACCGGCCGGCGCCGACTCCTCGGCCACACCGTGCAGGCCGAAGGCGCCGTCAAGCCGGGTGACGGTCACGAAGGCGGCCCGGCCGAAGGCCGCGGCGGTGGTCAGCGGCTCGACCACGTACTTGGCCACCAGCAGGGTGTGTGCCAGTCGGCGCACGCCGTCGGCCCAGTCGGTGTCCGGGGTGGTGGTGAGGTCGAGCACCAGGTTGATCCCGTCGACCAGCACCTCCTCGACGCGGGCGGCGAGTTCGGTCACGCCCCAGCTCGACAGGGCGTGGTCCAGCACGCCCGAGGCGCGCTCGGCGACACCGGGCAGGCGCAGCACGTGCACCTTCCAGCCCGCGTCCGCCAGCTGCTCGACGAGGACCGGGGCGAGCTCGCCGCCGTCGTCCACCACGAGCGCGCCGGCGCCCTGCGGGTAGGCCTCGACCAGGCGGTCCGGCTCGGGGAGGGTGACCAGAGCGGCCTGGGCGCGGCCGATTCGGGCGGACCGCTTGGGCTCGGCGGCGGCGGGCTCGACCGTGGCGGCGGCCGGAGCCTGCGCTGCGGCGACGGTGCCCGCGGGCTCGTCCGTCCCGGCCATGAAGTCGACGATGTGACGCAGCGTCCGCAGCTCACCCAGCTGCTCCGGACCGGCGGCGGTGTCGACCGCAAACCGCTCCTGGAGCACACCCATGATCTCGACCCGCTTGATCGAGTCGATCCCCAGATCCGCCTCGACATCCATGTCGAGCTCCAGCATGTCCGCCGGATAACCCGT
>NZ_JBHTTU010000003.1:93074-198475 GCF_042794375.1 Kitasatospora sp. NPDC056531
ATGTCGAGCTCCAGCATGTCCGCCGGATAACCCGTCTTCTGCGCCACCACCTCCAGCAGCGCACCCTCCACCACCACCGGGTCCAGCCCGGAAGCAACCACCGGAACAGCAGCGACAGCAGCGGCAGGCGCCGGAGCGGCAACGGCGACCGGAGCCACCGGAGCCGGCGCCGGAGCGGCAGCCTGCGGCTGGACCACCGCGGGGGCGGGCAGCGCGGCGGTCGGCTGCGCGATCTCCGCGACCGGCGGCGCCACCGGTGCGGCCGCGGCCCGGGGCGCCGGGCGGGACGGGGCGGGGGCGCTGCCCAGCTCCAGGCCGGCCAGGTCGCGCAGGATCTCGTTGGCCCGCAGGTGGGTCCGGCCGATCGCCAGGCCGTGCTCCTTGACGGCGGTGACCCCGGGGAGCACCTGGCTCAGCCGGCCCTGCTCGTCGGCGCGCTCCAGCAGTCCGGCCAGGCGCTCGGCGCTCTGCAGCTGGCCGTTCAAGTAATCGTCGTGCAGGACTAGATGGTCGGCGATGAGATCGACCAGGCGGTCATTGTCCACGTGAGCTGTCTCCAGAACGGTGGGAGCAGGGGCGGCGGGAGCGGGCGCGGCGGCGGCCGCCGCGGGGACCGGGGCAGACGCCGGCGCGGGGGCCACCCGAACCGGCGCCGGGAGCGGCGCGGGCCGCACGGCGACCGGCGCGGGAGCAGCAGCGGGCACCGGGGCGGCCGGCGCGGGAGCAGCAGCGGGCACCGGGGCGGCCGGGGCGGCGGCAGCGGTCGCGGGAACAGCCGGGGCCTGGGCGGCGGCCGGCTGCGGCACCCGGTAGCCGTTGTCGATCGCGTCCCGGTAGGCCGCCCGGCGCTGCGGCGAGACGTAGTTGATGCCGTTCAGCGAGATGGTCATGCCCTTCGCCGGCTCGCTGCGCCACGGCTCGGCCACGTACCGGTCGGCGGTAGCCAACGGCAGTCCCAGCACCGCGAGTTGGGCCACGGTCTGCTTGAGCACCAGCTCCGCGTCCCGGTTGGCGCCGCCGTCGAGGGCGAGCACGGTGTGGTCGCGGTCTCCGAGGATGCGGCGGACCAGCTGGCTGAGCACGGCGCTCGGGCCGAACTCGACGAAGACCCGGAAGCCGGCCGCGTACAGCTCCTCCACCCGCTCGGCGAAGTCCACCGGGTGGATCAACTGCTCGGCCAGCACCCGCCGGTTGGCGTCGAGGTCCGCGCCGTAGACGGCGCCGCGGGTGTTGGCGAGCACCGGGCCGCGCGGCTCGCGCACCTCGGCCGCCTGCACGTGGGCGCGGAAGGCCTCCACCGCGTGGGCGACGTACGGGCTGTGGAAGGCCGCCGAGACCGGCAGCCGGGCGGCCCGCAGACCGGCCTCCTTGGCCGCCGCCACCAGGCGCTCGACCTCCTCGGTGGCGCCGCCGACCACGATCTGGTCCGGCGCGTTGCGGTTGCAGACGGCCAACCCGGGCCGGTCGGCGAGCAGTTCCAGCACGCGCTGCTCGGGTGCGGAGACCGCGGCCATCGCACCGGCATCGAAGCCGGGCTGCTCGGGCGGGGCCATCGCAGCGCCGCGGGCGTGGGCCAGCGCGAAGAAGGTGTCGTCGTCGAGGGCGCCGGCTGCCCACAGCGCGGTCAGCTCGCCGAAGCTGTGGCCCAGGAACCCCTCGGCCGTGAAGCCGAGTTCGCTCAGGTAGCGGTACTGCCCGACCGACAGCGCGCCGATGGCGGGCTGCGCGTAGGCGGTGCGCCGCAGCGCGACCTCCTGCTCCTGGCGCCCGGCCGCGGTGAACGACGGCGCGGGGAAGGCGACCCGGGAGAGCGTCTCGGCGCCCGCGAACTGCTCGTTGGCCCGGTCGAAGGCGGCGCGCAGCGGCGGTAGCGCCAGCACGGCGGTCTTGCCGGGGTTCACGTACTGGCTGCCCTGGCCGGCGAAGAGTGCGGCCACCTTGCCGGCCTGCGCCGCGGCACGCCGGAAGTACACGCCCTTGGGGTGCGACCAGGACTCCGCCTCCGGCCGGGAGCGCAGCTCGCCCAGCGCCACCTCGCGCAACGCGGCCAGCTCCTCCTCGGTCCTGGCGACCAGGGCGAGCCGGGGGTGGCCGGCCGGGACCGGACCACCGGCGGACGGCGCGCCGTCCGCCACGGCGGCCGTCAGCGCGGCGGTGTCCGGCGCGTGCCACAGGTGCACCCGGGCGACCGGGAACATCACCTTCAGGTCGGCGCCGTTGCCGTACTCCTCCATCACGAAGTGGAAGTTGGTGCCGCCGAAGCCGAACGAGGAGATGGCGGCCCGCCGCTTGCCCAGCTCCGGGTCGCGGATCCACGGCCGCAACTCGGTGTTGACGTAGAACGGCCCGTTCTCGAAGTCGATCGCCGGGTTGGGCTCGTTGACGTTGATGGTGGGCGGCAGCAGCTTGTGGTGCAGGGAGAGCGCCAGCTTGATCATCCCGGCCGCGCCGGCAGCCGCCTTGGTGTGGCCGATCTGCGACTTCACGCTGCCCACGGCCGCGTACTTGCGCGCCTCGGTGGCCTCGGTGACCACGGCTGCCAGCGCGCTCAGCTCGGTGGCGTCGCCGACCGCGGTGCCGGTGCCGTGCGCCTCGAAGAGCTCCACGCTCGCGGGCGAGCAGTCGGCGTCGTGGTACGCGCGGCGCAGCGCGACCATCTGGCCTTCCTTGCGCGGGGCGTAGATGGACTTGAACCGGCCGTCGCTGGAGGTGCCCAGGCCCCGCAGCACCGCGTAGATCCGGTTGCCGTCGCGCTCGGCGTCGGAGAGCCGGCGCAGCGCGAGCATGCCGATGCCCTCGCCGATCAGCGTGCCGTCCGCGTCCTTGTCGAACGGGCGGATCCGGCCGCTCTTGGACAGCGCCGGGGTCTTGCTGAAGCAGAGGTACATGAAGATGGTGTTCTCGGCATCGCAACCGCCCACCAGCATGGTGTCGGCGCGGCCTTCGAGCAGTTCGCTGACGGCGGTCTTGACCGCGCCCAGCGAGCTCGCGCAGGCGGCGTCGATGGTCATGTTGGTGCCGCCCAGGTCCAGGCGGTTGGCGATCCGCCCGGCGACCACGTTGCCCAGCATGCCGGGGAACGAGTTCTCCTCCCACGGGGCGTACGCCAGGCGGAACTTGGCGGCGATCTCCTCGGCGTCCCGCTCGCTCAGGCCGCAGCTGCGCACGACCTCCTTGAGCACCGGGGTCTGCAGGCGCGCGGTGAGCGGCTGGGTCAGCTGGTTGGCGCCGGTGATCCCGAGGACGACCCCGGTGCGCGAGGCGTCGTACCAGGGCTGGTCGGAGCCAGCGTCCTTGAGCAGGTCGCGGGCGACGACCAGGCTGAGCAGCTGGAGGACGTCGGTCACCTCCAGGGTGTTCGGCGGCAGGCCGAACTCCATCGGGTTGAAGGCCACGTCGGGGATGAAGCCGCCGCGCCGGGAGTACGTCTTGTCGGGCACCGACGGGTCCGGGTCGTAGTGCTCGTCGACGTCCCAGTGGGACGCGGGCACGTCGTCGATGCAGTCCGCGGCCGAGGTGACGTTTGCCCAGAATTCCCGCAGGTCGCGGGACTTGGGATAGAGCGCGGAGAGGCCGACGATGGCGATGGGGTCACGGGCGAGCCGACGATCGAGGTCGGGTTCCTGCGAAGGGTTCACGGCGAGTCTCTCTGGATCTCTCGGGATCTGGACGAACGGGATCTCCGGTCGCGGCGCCCGCAGCACAGGGCTCCGCCGCCCGGCCGGCGGGCGGGCGAACGGGGCCGTGCGGTCGGTCAGTACCGGGGCCGGCGGATCAGTTCGGCGATGACTGCGGCGGCGTCCGGGCGGCTGAGCATCGTGTAGTGGTCGCCCGGTGCGGTGTGCACGGCCAGGCCGCGCGGGGCCAGCTCCTCCCAGCCGAGCGTCTCGTCCTCCGGGATGAGGCTGTCCGCGGCCTTGATCAGGACCAGCGGCACGGACGAGGGCTCCGGGCGGTGCGTGGCGGTGAGCCGGTTGTTGCGCAACAGCCCGTCGACGTAGGTGTCGTAGAGCTTGCGCAGGCCGGGAAGCGGTGTGCCCTCGGCCAGCGCGCCGCAGTCGATCGCGGCGTCGAGCAGGCGGACCAGCCCAGTCTCGGTGTCGAGGCCGACGCTTCCGCCGGGGCCGAACGAGACCGTGCGGCCGCGCTTGGCCCCCAGGTACATCGCGAACCAGCGCAGCAGCAGGGGCGGATCGAGCGCGTCGTCGGGCTGCTGGTAAGCGTCGGTGGGGGCGATGCTGTCGAGGAGCACCAGCCGGTCGGGTCGCTCCGACTGCGCCAGGCGCTCGGTCATCGCCTGCGCGAGGACACCGCCGAAGGACCAGCCGACGAAGGTCACCGGGCCGACGGCCGGCTGCTGCACCCGGTCGGCGCGGTACTCCGCGACCAGCCGGTCCACCAGCGAGGCAACGGTCAGCTCGGTGCGACCGCCCGACAGCGCGGCTTCGAAGTACTCCGGGACACCGGCCAGGTCGAGGACGACGGCCCCGCAGTCCCCGGGCAGCGCCTGCGTGATGCCACCCCAGACGCTCGACGGGAGCGCGCCGGGGTGGACGGCGTACACGGTGTGCTCCCCGGGGGCGGTGGGCCGGTGCCGGAGCGCCAGCGGTGGCGCGTCCGGACCGGTACCGGCTCCCCGGAGCGCTCCGGCCCTACGCCGAGGCGGCACGCTGCGCGACCTCCTCGGCCAGGTACTCCGCCAGGTCCTTGATGGTCGGGTGATACCACAGCGTCGTCGTGCCCAGTTCAAAACCCAGCCAGTTCTCCATTTCGCCGGCCAGGATGAGCGCCTCGGTGCTGTCCAGGTCGAGCTCGTCGAAGTACTGCTCCGGCGGAACCGTGGACGGATCCACCCCCAGCCGGTGGGCAATCTTCTCAATCAGCCACTGCTGGGCTTCATCGACTGTGATGTTCCCCATTCCGATCCTTTCCCGACCTTGTGATTGGACTGTCCGCGGACGCACGGAAAAACGGCGCACTGGGGCCTCGTCGGAGTTTTCACGAATGCCGCGGCCAAATTCGCTGAGCCGTCCGCAGGTCGTGACAGTAGGCCGGTGCCGGGTGCCGGGCAACTCAATCCAAAGCTCGAAACGCCGGCTGACACCGATCCTGCTGATCAGTCGGTAACCACGAAGTCGGGCCGACCGCGCTGACCTGCGGGATCGTCAGGGGAAACGGCTGACGGGGCGGGCTCCCGTCAGCCTGGCGCAAGCGTGTCAGCGCGTCTGTCAGCGCTCCTGTCAGCCGCCGTCAGCCCGGCGCGGGCTGCCCAGCGTCACCGTGCGCATCCGGCCCGGCAGGGTCGTTCCGCGGTTCTCCGCCATGCCGCGGACCCAGGCACCGATCGAGACGCCAGGCATCGAGGCGAGCCGCGCGGCGGCCATCCGCAGCGCCAGCGGGCGCCGTCCGCAGGCCTCGGCCAGCGCCGCCGCGGCCTCCGGCTCGGCCGCTGTCCGCTCCCGGCCGAGGAAGGATTCGAGCAGACCACGCGCCTCCGCCCCGGACAGGGCGTCAAGAGCGAGTGACCTGGCGCCGTTGCGGGCCACCAGGTCCGTCAGCGGGCGCCGGCTGGTCACCAGCACCAGGTTTCCCGAGGTGCCCGGGAGCAGCGGGCGCAGCTGGGCGGAGGACTGCGCGTCGTCCAGCAGCACCAGGACCCGCCGCCCCGCCAGCACGGTGCGGAAGAGCGCGGACGCCTCCTCCGGGTCGGCGGGTATCCGGTCCCGGGCCACGCCCAGGGAGCGCAGGAAGCTCCCCAGGACCTCCCCGGGGGGCAGCGGGCGACCGGTCCCCGCACTGCCCTGGAGGTCGGCGTAGAGCTGACCGTCCGGGAACTGGTCGAGCGCCCGGTGGGCCCAGAGCACGGCCAGGGTCGTCTTGCCCAGTTCGGCCGGCCCGTGGATGGCCGCGACGGCCATCGAGCAGTCCTCCCGCCGCCGCGCCAGCAGCTCGTCGAGCTCGGCCAGTTCGCTCCGGCGGCCGACGAACGGCCTGATCAGGGGTGGCAGCTGGGCGGGCGCGGCGGTGCCGTCCCGGGCCGGGAACCCGGCTCGCGGCGGCAGGAGGTGCTGCCGCTCGTCCCGGCGCCCCGGCCTCTCGTCGCGCTCCGGCACCTCGTCACACCCCGGCGTGCCGGCCTGCCCGGCGGCCGCGCCGGACTGGCACAGGATGCGCCGGCGCGCCTCCCAGACCTCCTCGCTCGGCTCCACCCCCAGCTCCTCGCGGAACTGCCTGCGCAGGTCGCTGAAGAGCCGCAGCGCCGCCGCCCGGCGGCCCGAGCCGGCCAACGCGAGCATCAGCCGCGCCTGCACCCCCTCGTGCAGCGGCTCCTCGTAGGCCGCCATCCGCAGCTGCTCGACCACGAAGGCGGGCCGGTCCCGGCCGAGCGCCAGGTCCGCGAACTCGACGGCCAGCTCGATCCGCTGCTGCGCGATCGCCACCGCGGCCGGGTGCTGCCGCAGCACCGGCAGGTCCTCCAGCACCGGGCCGCGCCAGTACCGGAACGCCCGGCCGAACAGCTCCAGGGCGAGGGCCGGGTCGCTCTCCCGCGCCGCGGCGGCCCGGCCGCTGAGCTCCTCGAAGCGCAGCAGGTCGAGCATCGCGGGGTGGGCCTCCAGGAGGTACCCGCCGCGCACGGTGCTGATCCGGCAGTGCCGGCCGCGCCCGCCGCCCCCCTTGACGGCCCGACGCAGCCTCGCCACGTAGCTGTGCAGCAGATCGGTGCCGGAGGGCGGTGCCTCACCGCTCCACAGCACGTCCGCGATCTCGCCGTGGCTGACCGTCCGGTTGGGCTGGATGGCCAGCAGCCCGAGCAGGACGCGCTGCTTGAGCGGTAACGCCACCGCGCAGCCGTCGCACGAGACGGACAACGGTCCCAGGACCCGGATGTCGTACGGCCGGTCGACCTGCGCGGTCGTCCCGGTCCGACCGGTGCCCTCCTCCCAGCGGACCGTGCCTCGGTCCAGCCCCACGGCCCGCGCCAACCGGTCGAGCGAGTCGCGGCGCGGCTGCGCCACCCGGCCGGACTCGATGTAGCGCAGGGCGCGGACGCTGAGCCCGGCCCGCTCGGCCACCTCACTCTGCGTCAGACCGGCGGCCAGTCGAGCACCCCGCAGGATCGCCCCCCAGGAGTGCACGGTCATGCCCACAACACTTCCTTCCCCCCAGCTTGTACATCACGCACCGTGACAGCTCAGCGCTGACCGTGCAGGCGTCGGCACTGACTGCAGCGAGGCCATGTGTCATCCGGCACACACAGCGGCACCGACCCGGTCATGTGAGGCGCGACACGCCCATGCCACGACCGCCCCGCAACTGCCTCTCCGGGCGACAGATTTTCCTCCCCCGAGTTGCCGCTCGGCCCGACCACCACATCATACGCTGAGGTCAGGCTACCCTTACCGCTTCGGGGTCGCCGCCAGAATCGATACAGCAAGGCTTCCTCCGATTCGTTTACGGTGCGTATGGTCACGCAATCATGAAGCAGCAGCGGGATGACACTGAGCTAGATTTATCCCGGCGGCAATATGCGGTTCACATCGCCATGGCAATGCCTGGTTCACATCGCGGTGGCACCAGCATGTCGCGCTGCCATGAAGAGAGCGGCTTTTCCATCTGGGTGGCATCTCTTTGGGGGGATTACAAAGCACATGCTGGTGGATACTGCGCACGACTGGCCCCTGACCGGAAGAGAAGTTGAACTAAAGACAATTGAGGACGCCATTAACCAGGGCGGCGGAGTCCTCCTGGACGGCGATCGCGGAATGGGGAAGACCCGGCTGCTGGCGGCGGCCCTGGAACGGGCTGCGGCCGCGGGCCGGACCGTCATCTCGGTCGGCGGGGCGGGACGGGGTCGGGGGGACTCCGTCGAAGCCTTCGGATCGCTGTCGGAATGCCTGGAATGGTTCACCGCGTCCCGGCTCCGGGAGGCCGTCGTCGACCGCGCGGTGCTCGGCATCGATGACGCCCATCTCGTCGACGACGCGTCAGCGGCCCAGCTGTACCAGCTGGTCGCCTCCGGTCGGCTGGCCCTGGTGACGGCCGTCGAGCGCGGCGCACCGGCGCCGGCCGGGATCGACAAGCTCTGGGTCACCCGCCTGGTGGAGCGCATCGAGCTCGGCCCCTTCGACCGGACCGCGGTCGCCCGCGCCCTGCACTGCCGGCTGGGCGGACACGTCGACACCGCCACCCTGGAGCGCCTCTGGGCCACCACCGGCGGCAACCCGCTGATCCTGGGTGAGCTGGTCGAGGGTGCTCTCACGGACGGCTCGCTCCGGCAGGTCAACGGGATCTGGCGGTGGCAGGGCCTGGCCGAACGCCCCGCCGAGCGGCTGGCCGCCGTCGTCCACCTCGGCCTGCGCGGCCTCGCCCCGGACGAGCAGGAACTGGTCAACATGCTCGCGGTCGCGCAGCCGCTGGAGGCGGAGATCACCAACCACTGCGGCCTCGCCCAGGCCGCCGAATCGCTCAACCTGCGCGGGGTGGTGGCGGTCGAGTACGGCGGGCACCGGGTGCGGCTGCGGCTGACGCTGCCGCTGAGCGGGGTCGTGGTGGCCGCCCGGATGTCCGATCTGACCGCGCGTCGGCTCCGCCGCCAGGTGGCCGACTGGATCGAGAGCACCGGCGCCCAGCGCGCGGACGACGAGTTGCGCATCATCACCCTGCGGCTGGACGCGGGACTCGTCCCCGGGCGGCGGCAGTTGCTGCGGCTGGCGCGCACCGCGTTCCAGCGGCAGGACCTGGCGCTCGCGGAGCGCCTGTGCCGGCTGGCGCTGGACGGCTCCCCGACCGGCGCCGGGGGGCGGGCCCGCGACCGGCGGCCCCGGCCCGGTCCGGCTTGGGAGCCGGCGCTGCCGATCGGCTCCGCGGTCGGCTCGACGACCGGTTCGGGGATCGGTTCGGGAATCGGCTCAGCGGCGTTCGGCGCCGCTTCACGCCCGCTGCTGACGCGCGTAGCGTCGGCCGGTGACGAGCCCACGGCGGCCCCCGACGACGTGCCGACCGCCCTGCTGCTGGGCCGGATCCTGGCAGCCCGGGGCCACCACGCCGAGGCCGAGACGCTCTTCGCCGCCGGCGTCGACACCGGCGCCCGGGTGCCGGTCGCCGACCTGCTCGCCGCGGTGCACAGCAGGGCGGCCAACCTGGCCTTCGGCCTGCGCCGGCTGGACGACGCGGCGGCCGTGCTGGACCGGGCGGTGGCGACCGTGGGCGCCGACCGGGCGCCGGCGCTCCAGGGCTCCCGGGCCGTCATCGCGGTAATGGCGGACCGGCTGCACGACGCGGTCGCGATCGGCGACGCGGCGCTGCCAGACGAGCCCGCCGACTCCCCCGTCACCCAGGTCCTGCTGCCGGCAGTGGCCTTCGCGCGGATGGAACTCGGGGACCCGGCCGGTGCGTTGGAGCTGCTGTCGCGGTGCGCGGCGGCCGTGGACGGCTGGGACGACGACGCCCGGCTGCGCCACCAAGTGCTGCTTGCCCGCTGCGCGTTCCTGATGGGCGATCCGCACGGCTGCATCGGCGCGCTGGAGGCCATGAGCCGGCACGCCGCCGAGGAGGACCACCAGCGCCGGCTCCAGATCGCGGTGCTCCGCGCCCGCCTGTGCCGCGCCGCCGGACGGCCGGACAAGGCGGTCGCGCTGCTGCGGGAGGCGAGCGTCCTCCAGGGGCGGGACGACTGGTTGACCACCCAGGCCTGGACGCTGTCCCAACTCGCCGGCGCGCTGGCCGAGTCCGGTCGGCAGTCCGAGGCGCTGCGCACGCTGGTCGAGGCCCGGCTGGTACAGGGTGAGGCGGTGGCGCACCCGATCGCCGCCGACGACATCGCGCTGGAGCGCGCCCTGGTCCTGGCGCACTGCGGGGACCGTCCCGGAGCCGTCAGCCAGGCGCTGGAGGTGGCCAGGAACTCGGCGGCGGCCCACCGCACGGCCACCGCCGTGGCCGCCCTGCACCTGGCGGCCCGCGTCGCGCAGGCCGCTCCGCTCACCGCCCAGGCCACCCGGCTGGCCGCGCACAGCAGTTCGGAGCTGGTCCGGCTGCAGGCCGAACACATCCGGGCGCTCGCCGAGTCCGACGGTGACACACTGACCGCGGTGACGACCCGGCTCCGCGCGCTGGGCGCGCTCCCGCTGGCCGCCGAGACGGCGGCGCAGGCCGGCCGCGCCTACCGGGCGGCCGGTCGGCACCACAAGAGCCGTGAGGTCCGGAGCCGTTGCAGGGAGATCCTGGCCGACTGTGGTGGCACGCTGCCGCCGTGGTGCGCGGTCGAACCCCGGGGGGAGGACGCGGCCGCGCAGCTGACCACCAGGGAGCGGGAGATCGCCGCGCTCGCCGCGACCGGGGTGTCCAACCGCGACATCGCCGGCCAACTGGTGCTCTCGGTACGGACGGTGGAGAACCACCTGCACCGCGTGTACCACAAACTGGCGGTCACGGCCCGAGCCGAGCTGGCCCGGGCGCTGGGCCAGGCGGAGGCCGCCGAGCCGGTGCTGCTCAGCAATGTCCGGGCGACCCCGGCGGTGGCCCCGGTGGCAGGCGCGACGGCCGAGCAGACGCGGCCCGGACCGAGACCGCCGGGCACCACCAAGGGCCCGGGCCACCGGGCTGCCGGCTGATCCGCCCCCGTACCCGCACCCGGGTGTGCGGCCCGGCCCGCGCGAGGATCCCCGGCGCACAGCTGCCCGACCGGACACCTGGCAACCCGTCGGCCGGGCGGGCGCCGGAGCCCGCCGGCCCTCGGGCCGGGTGCTCACCCCGTACCGGCCGAGCTGGTACCGGACCGCCCCTGGTAGGGCAGCTCGTAGGGCAGGTCATCGCGCACCGCCGCCAGGTGGTGCCCGGGCTCGCGCTGGGCCACCAGGGCCGTAAGGTGCTCGACCGCCGCCCGCAGGCTCTCCTGCTCACAGATCAACTGCTCGATCTGCAGCCTCAGTTGGAGAATTTCGAGGGTGGCGGGGTGATCGCCGCCGGACCGCGCCGCCGCCGACCGGCCGGTCTGCGCGCCGGTCCTCGCCCCGGTCACCGCAGTGGCCGCCGCGCCGGTCGCCGGCAGCGCGTCGCCCGGCTGCCGGGGCTGCCCGCGCTGGCCCGACCGATCGGCGTCCGGCGCGAGTTGACGGCTCCTGGCGGACAGCAGCGAGACCGGCGCCAGGCCGCGCTCGCCGCTGGGACGCCCCCGCTCCCGGCCGGCCCCGGCGGGCTCCTCGACCTCCCGGCCACACCGCTTGAGCGCGACCGCCAGCTGCTCGTGGAACCTCTCGCGCCCCGGGTGAGTGGTGACCAGCTCCTCCAGCTGGCCCACCACCTGCCACTGCAGGCCCAGCCGCAGCGCGGCGTCGTAGCGGTCCTCCAGCGCCCGCAGCCGCTCCTCCTCCAGCTGCGCCGCGGCACCGGCGCAGAGCGGGCCGCCGGCCCCGCCGTCCAGGGCCGGGCCGCGCCACAGCTTCAGCGCCTTGCACAGCAGCGAGTAGGCGGTCCGCGGGTCGCTCGCCACCAGCCGCCGCGCCCGGATCACCTCCATCCGGAAGTGCGAGCTGTCGATCTCGTCGGGCCGGGCCTGCAGCAGGTAGCCGGTGCCGCGGGCGACCAGGCGCGGCGCGTTGGCCCGCGCGGGCTCCGCCTCGATCAGCACCTGGCGCAGGCGCGACACGTGCGCCTGGAGGGCGTTGCCGACCTTGTCCGGCGCGTCGCCGCCCCACAGCTCCCGGATCAGCAGGTCGGTGGGCACCGGCGTGCCCAGCCGGGCGAGGAGCGCGCCGAGCAGCATCCGCTGCTTGGGACTGTTCAGCTGGACCCGTCGTTGCCTGGCCTCGTCGAAGATCTCCGCAGGACCCAGGATCCGGAACTGCATCTCTACCCCCCATAGCTCGGTGCGGCCCGTGCTGCCCAGCGTCCTCAAGTCGACCACGAGCCAGCCCCCAGCACATGAGTACGAGCTACTCAAACGTGTTCGAGTGACTGCCCGGCCGCCCCACCGCGCCGCCGCCCCCGGGCCGCACGCCCACCCCGCACAGCGCCCGAAGGTGAGTAGTGGCTACTCAGGTCCCATGGCCCTGCTCCTGCTCCTGCTCCTGCTCCTGCTCCTGCTCCTGCTCCTGCTCCTGCTCCTGCCGAAAACCTTATCCAGGACTGTGATCTGCGCGTTCTCATGAATGGCCATGGGTGTCGGATGAGCGTGTCAGGCTGATGGATCGTGCAGCTGAGACTGGCGTACCTGGGCGTGGATCGATATGGGCGCCGCATACGAGCCAGTTCGGGTTCGGTAGCACTGCGTAGCGCCCTGCATCGACCAGCCAACGCGATCCCCCGCCACTGCTCGGCCCTTCTCAATGCATCTCATCCGTTGAAGCCGCCGCGTGTGCACTGGTTGTGAAATGATCTTCTATGCGACCATCATTCGCGCAGGTCAGAGGCATGTTCTAGCACTACTACGACCTCTAGGAACCACCCACCCTGGGGGGGCGCGGACGCCATGTCCGCGCCCCCGCAGGCGTTTTCGCCGAGGGGCGCCGGTCCGCGCTCGTGGGTGCGGGGCCTGCCGGCGGGAATCCGCTTGCGGGGGTGGGTTGGATGGGGGCATGGGAAGCAGGAGCGGTGGGGTGACGCCGACGGTGTACGTGTCGGTGGACGTGGAGGCGGACGGGCCGATCCCGGGGCCGTACTCGATGGTGAGTTTCGGGGCGGTGGTGGCCGGGTGGCACGACGGGGAGGGGTTCCGGCGGGCGGAGCCGGGGGTGGCGGCGTCGTTCTACCGGGAGTTGCGGCCGATCAGCGCGGATTACGACCCGCAGGCGCTGGCGGTGTCGGGCTTGGAGCGGGCCGCGCTGGAGGCGGGTGGGGCGGAGCCCGGGGCGGCGCTGCGGGAGTTCGGGCGGTGGGTGGAGCGGGTGCGGACCGGGCCGCAGGGCCGGCGGTACCGGCCGGTGATGGTGGCCTACCCGGCGGTGTACGACTGGCAGTTCCTGTACTGGTACCTGATGCGGTTCACCGGTGGCAGCCCGTTCGGGCACTCCGGGTGCCTGGACCTGAAGACGCTGTACGCGGCGCGGGCGGGGGTGCCGTTCGCCGGGATCGGGAAGCGGTCGATGCCGCCGGAGCTGCTGCCGGACCTGCCGCACACCCACCACGCACTGGACGACGCTCGGGAGCAGGCCGTGCTGTTCGCGAACCTGTGGGAGTGGCAGGGGGCTACTCCGGGGTGAGGGCGAGCACGGCGAGGTCGTCGGCGAGCAGGCCGGCGAACTGGTGGACGTCCTGGGCCAGGAAGGAGACCACCCGGTCGGGGGCGGCGCTGCCCAGGGCGGCGAGGCGCGGGGCCAGCGGGTAGAAGGCGCCGGCGCTGTCGCGGGCCTCGCTGACGCCGTCGGTGTAGACCAGGACGGTGTGGCCCGGGGGCAGGGCGACGGTGGTCGGTTTGGCGGGCGCGTCGTCGGGCCCGAGGTGGCCGAGGCCGAGCGGGAGCTCGTCGGCGCAGGCCACCGGGGCGATGGTGCCGGCGGCGAGCAGCAGCGGGGTGGTGTGGCCGCGGTTGACGATCTCCACGCAGTCGGTGCCCGGCCGGTACTGCAGCAGGACGGCGGTGACGAAGAGCTCGTCGTCGCCGCGCTCGGCCGCGTCGCGCAGCACCGCGCGGTCCAGCTGGTCGGCGAGCTCGACCAGGCCCGGGGTGTCGTACGCGGCCGCCCGGAAGGCGCCGAGCACGTCGGCCACCGTACGGACCGCGCCGAGGCCCTTGCCGCGGACGTCGCCGAGCAGCACCCGGACCCCGAAGCGGGTGTCGCACACCTCGTACAGGTCGCCGCCGACCAGCACCTCGGCCTGGGCCGGGCGGTAGAGCCCGGCCACCCGCAGGCCGCCGGCCCGCTCGGGGACCGGCCGCAGCACGGTGCGCTGGAGGGTCTCGGCGACCGTACGGGCCTGGAGCAGGTTGCGGTTCTGCCGGGTGCGCTGCCAGGACAGGACGGTACCCATCACCCCGGAGAGCAGGGTGGCCATGTAGACCCAGACGTGGTGCTGCTCGTTGACGTGGCCCGCGCGCAGGGCCAGCAGCAGTTGCAGCGCCAGCGAGCCGCCGGTGGCGCCGGCGGTCAGCACCGGACCGTAGCTGAACGCGGCCACCACCGGCAGGGCGGTCAGCAGGAAGCCGGCGGCGACGGCGTCCGGGACGACGAACTCGGCGACCAGGTCGATGACCAGCAGCAGGACGGGCAGCCAGGGCACCCAGCGCGGCACCCGGGACTGCGCGACCGCGAGCTGCGGCGGGCGGGGTGCTGACACGACGGGGACCTCCTGGCCGGCCGGCCCGGCCGGTCCGGGAGGAAAGGCCCGGAATGGCCGGTTCGTCCCTCCATGGTCCCCCACGAACGGGCCCGGTCACGACCGGCCGTCCCGGATTCCGGAGCCGGCCGGGGTCAGCCAGGGTCAGCCGGGCCGGCCTGGGTCAGCGAACGGTCACCGGCAGGGACTCGAAGCCGCGCAGCACCAGGCGGTCGCGCCGGGTCGGGACCCCGCCCAGGGCGAGCCGGGGGAAGCGGTCGAGCAGCGCCGGGATCGCGACCTCGGCCTCCAGCCGGGCCAGCTGGTAGCCCAGGCAGAAGTGCTGGCCGCCGCCGAAGCTCAGCGGCTGGCTGTCGGTGCGGGTCGGGTCGAACACCTCCGGGCGGTCGTAGCGAGTCGGGTCGTGGTGGGCCGCGCCGATCAACAGGGTCACCCCGCTGCCGGGCGGGACGGGCACGCCCTCGACGCTCAGGCCCTCCTCCAGCGCGACCCGGCCGGTGGCCTGGACCGGGGAGTCGAAGCGCAGCACCTCGTCGGTGAAGCCGGCCGGGGTGACGGCGCCGCTGCGCAGCGCGGCGGCCACCCCGGGGTGGCGGAACAGCAGGGCGAGGCCGTTGCCGAGCAGGTTGGTGGTGGTCTCGAACCCGGCCACCAGCAGCAGCACCAGGTTGGCCAGCAGCTCCTCGGCGGAGAGCCGCCCGTCGTCCTCGGCGGCGATCCGGGCCAGGTCGCTGACCAGGTCGTGCTGCGGACGGGCCAGGCGTTCGGCGGCCAGCTCGGTGAAGTACCCGGACAGCTCGTCGGCGGCCCGGTCGGCGTCGTAGAGCTCGTCGAGGTCCTGGGTGACCTCCAGGGCGACGGTCAGGTCGGCGGCGAGGCCCCGGAAGCGGTAGCGGTCCTGCTCGGGGACGCCGAGCAGCTCGCAGATCACCCCGACCGGCAGCCGGAAGGCGAAGGCGTCCATGAAGTCCACCGGCGAGCCGTCGGCGCCCTTCTCGGCCATCCCGTCCAGCAGCCGCTCGACCGCCGCCTCCACGGCCGGGCGCAGCGCGGCGACCCGGCGGGCGGTGAACACCGAGGCGATCAGCGAGCGGACCCGGGGCTGGTCGGGCGCGTTGCGCTGGAGGATCGAACGGCCGAACAGGGCCAGTGAGGAGTGCGAGGCGAACTCGGGGGCCAGGCCGGCCATCATGTCGGCGGTCGCGACACCGAAGGCGGGGGTGCGCAGCACCTTGTTGACCGCCGCGTACCCGCTCACCACGTACATCCCGTCCCCCGCCGGGACCGCCGGGCCGAGCTCGTGCGCCCTCGCGTACAGCGGGTACGGGTCGGTCCTGACCTCCGTGGTCATCAGCTGCTCGATGATCGTCGCGCCGTCCATCCGGTGCTCCCCTGCGAAGACGATGGTTCCCAGCTCGTGAACCACCGGCGGGTACAGCGGAGTTCCCGTCCGGGCGGTTCGGATGCCGGCCCGAGGAGGGCCCTCGATAGGCTGGCCGGCATGGAGATCTGGATCAACCCGCGCTGCAGCAAGTGCCGGACGGCGCTCAGCGAGCTGGACGGCGCCGGGGTGGAGTACACCGTGCGGCGCTACCTGGAGGAGCCGCCGACGGCGGCGGAGCTGGAGCAGGTGCTGGAGCGCCTGGGCCTGGAGCCCTGGGACATCACCCGCACCGACGAGCAGGTCGCGAAGGACCTGGGGATGAAGGAGTGGCCCCGGGAGGCGGGCGAGCGGGCGCGCTGGATCGCCGCTATGGCCGAGCACCCGGTGCTGATCCAGCGGCCGATCATCACCGCGGACGACGGGCACGCCGTCGTGGCCCGGACCCCCGAGGCCCTCAAGTCCGTCCTGCCGTAGGGCGGTTGGCCGCTCCCGGCGGCCGGTCGCGGCTGCCGGTCGCGGCTGCCGGGAACCGTCAGGCCGGTCAGTGGAGCCGGGTCGTCTCCACCGGCCGGCCCGGGTGCCAGTTGTGGACCAGCAGCTCGTCGCCCTCCAGGGCGGTGTGCACCACCTGCTGGAGGTCCAGCCGGAACAGGTGGAACGGGGTGGGCGGCGGCTCGGGCAGCTCGGCCGAGAAGGCGGCGATCTCGTCCTCGTCGGTGACCTCCACCACGCGGCCGGAGAGCTTGGAGTCCCCGCCGGCCATGGTCTCGTCGCCCGGGTGGGCGTGCAGCGCGAAGCGGGCGTCCCGCTGGAGGTCGCGCGCCTTGACCGCCTGGTACATCGATCCGAGCCAGGCGTCGGCGCCGATGAAGTCGACCTCCGTCCCGCTCACCCGGGGTGAACCGTCCCTGCGCAGCGTCGCCAGGACGTGGTGCTTGTTCGCCTCGAACCGGGCCCGTACCAGGGCCGCGAGTTCGGGGGCCTCGTGCTCGAAATCCTGCCAGGTAGCCATGGCGCCAGTCTGGCAGCCGGCACCGACAACCGCCGGGTACGAGCGGCCGGGCGCGGCCCGCGGTCCGGACCGGGCGTTGTCGGCGGCGGGTGCCACACTGGCGGGGTGACCACCACGACCACGTACATCGCCTTCCTGCGGGCCATCAACGTCGGCGGCCGGACGGTGCGGATGGAGCGGCTGCGGGCGCTCTTCGCCGAACTGGGGCTGGGGAACGTCCGCTCGTACATCCAGAGCGGCAACGTCTTCTTCAGCACCGACGGACCGGACCGGGCCGCGGAGCGCGCCGCGCTGACCCGGCGGATCGAGGAGCACCTGGAGCGGGCGCTCGGCTACCCGGTGCCGGTCATGCTGCGGACGGTCGAGGAGGTGGCCGGGCTGCTCGCCGCCGAGCCGTTCCGGGGCGTCGAGGTGACGCCGGACGTGCGGCTGGTGGTCGCCTTCCTCTCCGAGCCGCTGCCGGCCGAACTCGCCCGCCCGCACCGCTCGGCGAAGGGCGACGTCGAGGTGCTGGGCGCCGATCCCGGGGCCGCGTACGTCGTGGTCCGCCTCCAGAACGGCAAGTGGGTCACCAAGGACCTGTTCGGCAAGGGCTACCGGGGGTCGGTCACCTCCCGGTTCCTGCACACCACGGAGAAGATCCTCGCGGCCGCCCGCAAGGCCTGACGGCCCGTCCGGAGAACTGGAACCGCGTCCCCGGTACGGGCGTCTGGAGTGCAGTGACGTACGAACCGAGCGCCGGGGCACGGCGTGATCTGGACAGTCCGAGCCGGTCGATCCGACAATCGGGCCATGACGCAGCCTGAGCTTCCCACCGGCCAAGCCCGGCCCTCCGACGCCGAACGGGAAGCGGCGCTCGGGGTGCTGCGCGAGGGCGCGGGCAGCGGCCGGCTGTCGCACGACACCTTCCTCGGCCGGATGGAGATCGTCCTCCAGGCCACCAGCCGCGCCGAGTTGGACGCGGCGGTGGCCGGGCTGCCCACCGGCGGGCCGGTGGAGCGCTTCGTGCTGCGGGTGGTCGGCCGGGTGTCCGGCTTCGGCGACCGGCTGAACCGGGCCTGGCGCACCGAGCGACTGCCCGGGCTGAGCCTCCCGCATTCCGGGGCCGGACAGTTGACGATCGGACGGATCCCCGGCTCGGGGCTGCGGCTGCACGACGCCTCGGTCTCCCGGCACCACGCCCAGCTGCGGCACGAGAACGGCGGCTGGGTGCTCTACGACCTCGGCTCGACCAACGGCACGCACGTGAACGGGCGGCGGATAGCGGGCGGGGTGCCGGTCCGGCCGGGCGACCAGGTGCGGTTCGGCAACCTGGAGTTCCGGCTCGCCGCGCACTGACCCGGTCGACTCGCCCCCCGGTCCGCTCGCGCCGCCGGTCAGTGCGGGAACTGCCGGGGCGGGCGCTGCCGGGGCAGTTCGTCCCGGAACTCGTCGATCACGGTGCTGATCTGGCGGGTCTGCACGGTGTGCTCCAGCCGGTCCAGGTAGCGGTGTTCGGCGGCCAGCGCCTCGACCGTGACGCCGAAGTAGAGCGTCATCAGCGGATTGACGAAGAGCTCGTCGTCCTTGGTCCGCTCGGTGAACTGGACGTTGCCGAACTCGCCGCGCAGCGCGGCCGCCACCGAGCCGTTGACGATACTGGGGTGCTGCGGGAAGGCGGCCCGGGCGTGCTCGACGGCGTCCAGGTAGAGTGCGCCCTCCCGACTGCCGCGCGGGATGGAGAAGGCGCCGAGGTAGCCGCCGGCCCGGTCCAGCGCGGCGAGGTTCTCCAGCACCAGCGCGTGGTTGACGCCGTGGTGGGCGTCGATGCCGAAGCCCAGGCAGGCGACCAGCCGCTCGGGCACCTCCGACAGGCCGGCCACCGCGGCCAGGCTCGCCATGTCCTCCTCCGGGGTGCCGAGGCCGGCCTCGTCGCCGCGCATCAGGATGTCGGTGCCGCCGTCCACCAGCAGGATCGCGTCCACGCCCAGGTGGGCGACGAGTCTGCGGTAGGCCTCGCGCAGCAGGCGGACGCCCACCGAGGGGAAGGCCCACACGGTGTCGGGCATCCGGTGCAGGCTCAGCCAGCGGGCCAGGGTGCGTTCGGGGAAGTAGCCCTCGGGGGCGGGGGTGTGCGGGCCGATCCTGGCCAGGTCGGGCTCCACCCAGACCTCGCCGGGCAGGCCGTAGAGGTGGGTGAAGGACAGGTTGGCCAGGTGCACCTCCTTGCCCGCGGCGCGCAGGGCGAGGGCGATCGGCAGTCCGGCGTACACGTCGAAGCCGCCGCCGGCCCCGGCGACCAGGATGCGTTCGGCGGCCAGCAGCCGGGTGATCAGCGGGGGTTGGAGCAGAGAGTTCACCGGCGGACGGTAGCGCACCGGCGGGGGCTCCGCCGGTGAATTGTCAGTGGTGGGTGCGAGGATGCGGACATGACCCAGGAGACGGCGCTCACCCCCGATGTGCTGCTCGAAGCCCGGGAGCGGGCTCGCGAGTTGATCCGGTGCGGCTTCCAGGAGCCGGACGAGATAGCCGAGTCCCTGGTCGAGGTCCTCGACGACCAGGGGCTGACCCAGGAGGAGGCGGAGCGGATCGTCGCTCCGCTGTGGACCGAGCGGCTGGCCGAGCAGGCCGAGTGGCCGCAGACCACGGACGTGGACCGACTGGAGGAGGCCTTCGACGCGCTGGAGGAGCAGGGCATCGTCGCCGCGATGGACTTCACCTGCTGCGCGGGCTGCGGCTATGCGGAGATCGGCGACGAGGCCGATGAGGATTCGTACGGCTTCGTCTTCTTCCACCAGCAGGACACCGAGGCGGCCGCGGCCGGGCGCGGACTGATGCTGCGCTACGGCGGGTTCCGGGCCGGGGAGGAGCCGGGCGAGGTGTCGGAGCGGCGGACGGTGGAGGTCGGCCGGGCCGTGGTGGCCGCGTTGGAGGCCGTCGGCCTTCCGGTGGAGTGGGACGGTTCGCCGCACACGGCGATCCGGGTCGCTCCGCTGGAGTGGCTCAACCGCCTGCCGGAGTAGGCGCCGGGAGCACGATCCCCGATGGGACGAGGGAGTTGGGCACACCGGCCGGGTTCCGTCATATGCCCGAGGCCAATGCCACGCGCGTAGATCAACGGCCCGTGAAAAGGGCCGCGCGTCAGTCGACGACGCTCCCCAGGCCGCCGAGGCCCTCACCGAAGATGCTCAGGTTGCCGTCGACCGGCCCGCCGCCGACCGCTCCCCCGCCCAGGTCACCCGACGGCCCCCACAGCGGCGCCGTGCAGCGCTGGTAGGTCGCCTGCCAGTGCGGCCAGTTGCGGGCCACGTCGTCGTCGCACTCGGCCAGCAGCCGCTCGACCGTCGCCGGCTCCACCCCGTCCAGCAGCCAGGCCAGCGCGTCCGCGGTGCCCGGGCCGTCCGCCGAGCGCAGCAGGTCGAGCAGCTCGCCCAGGCCGCCGAGCCGGGAGTTGTCGGTGACCACCCGCTCCATCCGGGGCAGCAACTGCCGCTCCTCGATCCGCAGGTGCGTCTCCAGCCGGGCCGCCAGGTCCTCCATCGCGTACGCCACCGGCCAGGCGCTGCCGGTGTCCCGGCTGGCGATCCGGACCAGCGTGGTGACCCGGGTGAAGGAGTGGTCGAGGTTGTGGTGGTCGGCCTCCAGCCAGTTGAGCAGCAGCCGCAGCTCGGGCGCGAAGCGCCGCACGATCGGCCAGATCCGGGTGTCCTGCTGCTCGTGGTGGCAGGTCAGCATCGCGGTCATGAAGGTCCAGTGCCGCAGCAGCGCCTCGCCCTTGTGCTCCTCCTCGGGCTGGAGCAGCCGCAGCGCGTTGGGCAGTCGGGCGAGGTCCCGGCGCAGTGCGGCGTGCACCAGCCGCAGCCCGGCGAACCGGGCGATGAACGGCTCCTCGTCCGCGGTCCGCCCGTACGTGTCCGTCCCCCGGGAGTCGGCAGCGGACTCCGCCTGCGCGGGCACGGAGGGAGCGGGCTGGGGCAGCAGGTGGATCGGCATGAGGCTCTCTTCACGACGTGGCAGGGCGGCTGGGGCGGCCCGTGGAGGCCGCCCCAGCCAAGGTGCTCACAGTCGATCAAAAGCGAATCAATGTCCGATTGACGCGCAGGTCACGGGCCTGCGCACGGGCCGGAGCCCGCCCGCCGAACCACCCCCCGGTCAGTCCGAGGCGGGGCCCGCCAGGTTCTTGGTGAGCCACTGCAGGGTGTCCGGGATCATCTTCTTGAAGTCCGAGGTGAGGTGCTTGCCGCCGGGCTGCTCGTAGTACTCGATGGACACCGGCGGGACGGCCTTGGCCACCCAGCTCTTGACGACGTCCTTCTCGTAGCCGTTGGCGCCGCCCGCGGTGACGTACATCTTCACGTCGGCCTTGCCCTGGGTGATCAGCTGGTTGGGGCTGTTGGCCGCCTTCTCGGCGTCGTGGCCCTTCCACAGCCCGGAGTCCGGGATGAAGTAGCCGTCGATCGGCACCGCGACCTTGTAGACGTCCGGGTGCTGCAGGGCCATCTTGGCGCTGCAGAAGCCACCGGTGGAGGCGCCCATCACGCCCCAGCTGTCACGGCCCTTCAGGGTGCGGAAGCTCGCGCGGACCCAGTCCGGGACGTCCTCGGCCATCCAGGTGCCCATCTTGGGCTGGCCCGGGATGTCGGAGCAGTCCAGCGCGTTCTTCTCGTCGCCGTTGAAGTTCTGCACCGGCATGATCATGATGAACGGATGGGCCTTGCCCTCCTTGACCAGCCGCTCGTCCTCCTCCTGGATCGGCAGCTGGTTGTCGGTCCAGGTGTTGTAGCCGTTGCTCTGGCCGCCCGCGTAGAGGGTGAGCACCGGGAAGCCGGTCTTGGCGTACTTGGGGTCGTTGTACTCGGGCGGCAGCCAGACCCAGACCTGGCCGGTGACGCCGGACTTGGCGCCGGCCACCTTGGTCATCATGATCGGGCCGGCCGCGGTGTCCCGGACCTTGTTCATGGCGGGGGCCGGGCCGGTCGGCATCTGCACCGCCCCGTTGGCCGGGGTGGGCTGCTCGGCGGAGGGCGCGGCCGAGGCGGCGGTGCCGGCGGTCGGGCTGCCCGCGCCGGCGGTCGCCGCCGGGGTGCCATCGGCCGAGGAGCCCTTCCCCTTCCCGTCGTCGGACCCCCCGCAGGCCGCGAGCGAGGCGGCCAGGGTGAGGACGGCGGCGCCGGTCAGGACGGCACGGGAACGGGACGACTGCCTAAGCACGGTGAGGACTCTCCGACCGATGTCGCGCCCGGTCCGTCTGACCGGGCGGCGGCCCCCCGGTGGGGCCGGACAGGCCCGGGGGCGCGGTGCTGGTGCGGTCCCCGGAGTGGTGGGCGCGACGTCCCTTACGGAAGCGCACCTTCCTGCGATCTTATGACGTGGGCCGGGGCGGGCCGGTTGCGAGGTGGCCACCGGAAATCCAATGTTTGTTCGCGATCAGGTAAAGGCCTTCACCCCTCCCGCCGGACGGCGGGGGCCGGACGGCGGGGGCCACAGCCGCCCACCGGCCGGGCCGTCCGGTTTTTGGGTGCTTTGACCAGTGACGACGGCCCGCACATCCGGAACGATCTCCTCAGCACGCCCGGAGAGTGACCGCACCGGTACCCGTCCACCGAGGAGAGCACCATGTCCGAGCAGATCACCGCCGCCACCGCCGGAAGGGCCCCGGCCTCCGGAGTCGCCGTCGTCACCGGGGCCGGGAGCGGGGTCGGCCGGGCCGTCTCGGTCGAGCTGGCCGCGGCCGGCTGGCGGGTGGTACTGGCCGGACGTCGCGCCGAGCCGCTGCGGGGGACGGCCGCGCTCTGCGCCGCCCCGGCCGAGGTGGTGCCGACCGACGTCACCGATCCTGCGGCGGTGGACGCGCTGTTCGCGACGGCCGTCGAACGCCACGGCCGGGTGGACCTGCTGTTCAACAACGCCGGCACCTTCGGCCCGGCCGTCCCGGTGGAGGAGTTGGCGGTCGAGGACTGGCGGGCGGTGGTCGACCTCAACCTGACCGGCGCCTTCCTCTGCGCCCGGGCCGCGTTCCGGCAGATGCGGGCCCAGGACCCGCAGGGCGGCCGGATCATCAACAACGGCTCGATCTCCGCGCACGTCCCGCGCCCGCACTCGATCGCCTACACCGCGACCAAGCACGCGGTCACCGGCCTGACCAAGTCGCTCTCGCTGGACGGCCGTCCGTACCGGATCGCCTGCGGCCAGATCGACATCGGCAACGCGGCGACCGACATGACGGCCGCGATGAGCGCCGGGGTGCGGCAGGCGGACGGCCGGATCGCGCCCGAGCCGACCATGGACGTGGCCGATGTGGCGCGCACCGTACGGCACATGGCCGGGCTGCCGCTGGAGGCCAATGTGCAGTTCGCCACCGTGATGGCGACGGCGATGCCGTACATCGGGCGGGGCTGAGGACGTCGGCCCGTACGCCCTCACCCGTCGCTACTCGTCGTGCGATTGACGCGCTCCCCGGTACGGCGACAAGCCGACTGTTCGAAGTCCGAACTGAAACTCTCACCCAAAGGAGCGACCCCCGTCAGTCCAGGCTGACGGGGGTCCCAAGCGGTTTCAAAGGGTCCCGGGGCTACGGCTGCCAGGCGTCGTTCAGCGTGACGTTCCCCGAGGAGGGCGCGGTCGCCGTGCGGTTGGCCCCGGACTCCCAGGTCACCGCCCCGCTCGCGTCCTTGCGGATGTACTTGTACTGGAAGGACGTGCCGCCCGGCAGCGACAGCGCGAGCGACCAGACCGGGTAGCCGGCCGAGGAGAGCGGCAGCGCCTTGGCCGGGTCCCAGCCGCCGAGCGCGGGGACGTCACCCACCACATAGATGTTCTGACCGTACGAGGTGGTCGCGTTGACGTTGAAGGAGGCGCCGGAGACGTTCGTCCCGGGCTGGACGTACAGCGCGACCGCGTCGCCCGCGCCGACCGTCGCGGTGAACTGCCCGTTGGCCCCCACCTGGTACGTCGGGCCGGTGCAGCCGCCGCCCGGCTGCGGGTCACCGTGCTGGACGTCGCAGTACGTCCCGGCGGGCAGCCCGGTCTGGAAGGTCTGGGTGATCGCGCCGCTCTCGTGGTTGATCGCGACGTAGCCCCGGTTGCCGCGGCCGAAGGCGATCGCATTGTTGCCGTTGGACCACCAGTCGGTCACCCCGGTGCCCGCGACCGCGTTGCGGAAGCCGACCATGTTGGCGATCTGCCGCCAGGCGTGGGTGCAGTTCCAGCCGTCCTGGTAGCAGGCGTTCACGGTGCCGCCGTTGGGCGGGCCGTCGTCGTTGTTGGTGAAGCTGTAGCCCGAGTAGATGTTGGGCGAGCCGTAGGTCGAGGCCAGCAGGAAGACGTTGGCCAGCGTGTAGGTGTTGCCGTAGGTGTAGTTGAGGGTGGAGCCGTTGCGCTCGGTGTCCCAGTTGTCGATGAAGCTGCGCGCCTGGCCGCTCGGCAGGTAGCCCCAGGAGGCGCCCCAGCCGCTGAGGTTGGCGAGCTTGTCGCTGGTGAAGATGCGCTTGAGGTCGGTGCCGACCCGGAACTCGTCGACGTCGCCGTTGCCGGTGTACTCGGAGGGCTGGATCGGCTCGCCGGCGCCGTAGATGACCTCCTGCACCCAGTAGGCGTTGGGGTTGGCCATCTTGGCCTTGATCGCGGCGAGCTCGCCGGCGGCGATGTGCTTGGCGGCGTCGATCCGGTAGCCGTCGACGCCGAGCGAGCCCAGGTCGTCCAGGTAGTGCGCGATGGTGGTCTGGACGTAGGCGCTGCCGGTGTCCAGGTCGGCCAGGTTGACCAGTTCGCAGTCCTGCACGTTGGTGCGGTCCTGGTAGTTGGTGATCGGCTGGCGGCAGGTGTGGAAGTCCTGGTCCTGGTACGTGCCGGGGTAGTTGTACTTGGTGTACACCGTGCCGCCGGTGCCCGTCCCGGAGCCGGCCGTCATGTGGTTGACGACGGCGTCGGCGATCACCTTGACCCCGGCCGCGTGGCAGGTGTCGACCATGTTCTTGAAGGAGGTGCGGTCGCCGAGCCGCCCGGCGATCTGGTAGCTGACCGGCTGGTACGAGGTCCACCATTGCGGGCCCTGGATGTGCTCCTGGGGCGGCGAGACCTCGACGAAGCCGTAGCCCTTCGGGCCGAGGGTGGAGGTGCAGGCCTGGGCGACCGAGTCGAAGCGCCACTCGAAGAGGGTGGCGGTGACGTCTTTGCCGTTGTTCGCGGGCGGGGTGGCGTGGGCGGCGGGGGTGCCGAGACTTCCGGTGAGCGAGAGCGCGAGCGCCGCCGAGGCGGCGAGCGCACCGGCCGCGCGGGCGGGCCGGCGGGTGGGGGTGGTGACCACGTTGTCTCCATGGAGGTGGCTGGGGTGGGGCAGCCGGGATGAATCTCTGAGGTCCTGCAAGAAAATTCTGTAACTTGCCGGAAACTTGCAGAGAACTTAGAGCCATGGGAAGACAGCGTCAAGGCAACCGACAGAAACGTTTCCGCATCAGTATCCGAAGCAGTATCCGGGACGCGGCGAAGGCCCGGCAGCCGTGGCTGCCGGGCCTTCGCCTACCGACCGGACGTCAGCTGGTCTGGATCGAAGTGTCGTCGATCACGAAGCTCGTCTGCAGCGAGGAGTCCTCGGTGCCGGTGAACTTCAGGGTGACCGTCTGGCCCGCGTAGGACGAGAGGTCGAAGGTGCGCTGCTGGTAGCCGGCCGCGGCGTCCACGTTGGAGTAGGTCTTCAGCGTGGTGCCGTTCACCTGCACGGTCAGCTTGTCGTACGCCGTGGACCCGGTCTCGGCGGTGTCGACGTGCAGCCAGAAGCTCAGCGTCGCCTTGCAGCCCGCCGGGATCGTCACCGTCTGGGACAGCGTGTCCGTGTGGGTGCTGCCGTAACCGTCCAGCCACGCCTTCCACGAACCGCCGTGCGCCGCCTGCGAGGAGCTGTTGTCGATCACGCCCGAGCTCGCGGTCCACGGCGCCGCCGTGCCCGTCTCGAAGCCCTGGTTGCCCAGCAGCTGCGCCGGGGTGCAGCTGCCACCGCCACCACCGGTGACCGCCCAGGTGAAGCTGGTCGTCCCGGTCTTGCCGGCCGAGTCCTTCACCGTGACCGTCACGTTGGAGCTGCCCGCGGTGGTCGCGGTGCCGGTGATCACACCGGTGTTGGCGTTGATGGCCAGGCCGGCCGGCAGGCCGCTCGCGCTGTACGACAGCGGCGCGGTGCCGCCCGAGGCCTTGATCTGCAGGTTGACCGAGCCGCCCACCGCAGTGGACTGGTTGCCCGGGTTGGTGACGGTGACGCCGCCCGGGTTGGGCAGCGAGCCGACGTTGACGGCGGCCCAGGCGGTGGCGACCTGGTTGTACTCGGCGCTGTTCGCGCCGTACAGGTCGGTGGCCGCGTTCAGGGTCGCGGTGCGGGCGGCCGCGTAGTCGGTGGTGGAGGTCATGTAGGCGGTCAGCGCCTTGTACCAGACCTGCAGCGCCTTGTCGCGGCCGATGCCGGTGACGGAGATGTTGTTGACCGTCGGGCTGTTGTAGTTGAAGCCGTTGATGGTCTTCGCGCCGCTGCCCTCGGACAGCAGGTAGAAGAAGTGGTTGGCGACGCCGGACGAGTAGTGCACGTCCAGGTTGCCGACGCCCGAGTACCAGGAGTCGGCCGACGAGCCGTCCGTGGAGGGCTTGTCCATGTAGCGCAGCGGCTTGCCGTCGCCGTTGATGTTGATCAGCTCGCCGATCAGGTAGTTCGGCGGGTTGGCGGGCAGGTTGGCGTAGAACTCGACGCCGGTGCCCATGATGTCGGAGGTGGCCTCGTTGAGGCCGCCGGACTCGCCCGAGTAGTTCAGGTTGGCGGTGGCCGAGGTGACGCCGTGGCTCATCTCGTGGCCGGAGACGTCGAGTTCGGTGAGCGGGTGGGTGTCGCTCGTGCCGTCGCCGTAGGTCATGCAGAAGCAGCTGTCGTCCCAGAATGCGTTGACGTAGCCGGTGTCGTAGTGGACCCGGCTCATCGCGCCGACGCCGTCGTTCTTGATGCCGCTGCGGCCGAAGGTGTTCTTGTAGAAGTCCCAGGTGGCGGCGGCGCCGTACTGGGCGTCGACGGCGGCCGACTCTCGGTTGCTGACCTGGCCGTTGCCCCAGGTGTCGGAGGACTTGGAGAACAGCGTGCCGTTGCCGGAGGTGCCGTTGTTCATGTCGGTGGTGTACTGGCCGCCGCGGGTGGCGTCCTTGAGCGAGTAGGTCGAGCCGCTCTGGGTGGTGGTCAGCGGGACGGTACCGACGAACACGCCGGTGCCGGTGCCGCGCTTGATGCCGTCGGCCTTGCTGAGCACGGCACCGGTCTTGGCGTCGGTGACCACGTGCAGCTTGCTCGGGGTGCCGTCGGACTCGCGGC
The DNA here is from genome assembly GCF_042794375.1 of Kitasatospora sp. NPDC056531. Lineage (NCBI taxonomy): Bacteria > Bacillati > Actinomycetota > Actinomycetes > Kitasatosporales > Streptomycetaceae > Kitasatospora > Kitasatospora sp. NPDC056531. Next base: position 120,060 of record NZ_JBHTTU010000003.1, read on the forward strand.
CGTTGACGACCGTCTCCCAGGCGAGCTTCGGGGTGCCGTCGGCGGCCCAGACGACCAGGCGCGGGGCGGAGTCGACCGAGCCCTGCTCGGCGGCGAGCGCGGCCTCCTGGGCCTTCGGGGCGGCCTGGGTCGGGGTGGTGTCGACGCCCGCGAGGTTGGCCTCGCTGGCCTTGGTCACGCTCTTGGTGGCGCCGGCCGCGTCCTGGTGGACGATCAGGTCGCCGCCCAGGACGGGGAGTCCGGCGTATGTGCGCTCGTAGCGCAGGTGGCGACCGCCGTTGGCGTCCTGGACGACGTCCTTGGTGACCAGCTTCTCCTTGCCGTCCAGGCCGAGGGCCTGGGCGAGGGAGGCGGTCTGCTGGTTCGCCGAGGCGATCAGCGCGGCCCGGGTGGTCTGCTGGGCGGCGACGGCGGCCGGCGCGTCCGGGGCGGCCTGGGCGATCACCGGTATGCCGGTGACCAGCAGCGCGGTGGTGGCGGCCAGGACGACCGCCGCCTTCCGGGTGTGAGCGTAACGGGACATGCGGACTCCTTTTCCGACCGGCGCCGGTTCGCGCACGGTGGAGAGAATCTGGGCCGCAGGGTTGCGGCGCAGTGGGGGCCCCCGCCGGGTGCGACGGGGGTGCGATTGCGGTGCTCACGGGCGTTGCAGGGGCTCGTTGCAGGGTTGGGAGGCGCTGCACCTCAACTGGGGCAACTGCACCGGGGGGTGGGGCCCCCTCGTCTGCAGCCGGAGGAATCGTGGCAGCAAACGCGCCGCCAATGACAGATGCATGCCACTGATTGGCCGATTCATTACCGAAACCGTATGCACAACGGGTCGTCAGTTGTGTTACGGCATAACCAAGTCCTGAACACGGTTTTCATGGTCCCGGCAAAGTTCGATCACAGCCGGAGGTGACTGACCAGCGCTCAGCCCTCCGCCCCCTACCGCACGGTAGGCGGCAGCGCCGCGCGGGTACGGCACGTGACAGTTCCGGCCGTGCCACCGCCGGATTCCGGCCATTCCCCGGCGGAAACGGAACCGGGCCCCGCACCGGCCGTAACAGCGGTGCGGGGCCCGGGAGTTACCGGACGGTCGGAATCAGTGGGTCAGTTCTGGACGAATACCGCCACGGTACGACCCGGCACGGTGAAGGTCCCGGTCGCGGCGTCGAAGCCGGACTGCTTCACCACCTGGTCCACCCCGGCCGCCTGGACGGGGTGCAGCGCCTGGCCGGTCCCCGACAGCTTGGCCACGACCTGGGTCTGGGTGGTGGGCGTGGCGTTGAAGACCACCGTGATGCCCTTCTCCGCACCCGGCAGCCCGGTGCCGTCCAGGTGCAGGGTGATCACCCCGGGCGTCTCGCCGGACGTGCCGGAGAGCGGGTACGACAGCCGCTGCTGGACGTCGGCCAGGGTGGGGAGCGAGAACAGCGGCGAGGACTGCTTGATCCGCAGGAAGTCCTGGAACTGCGCGGTGGTCGCCTGGATGTCGGCCGCGCCCACGGTCAACTTCGGGTTGGACAGCAGGGACCGGGCGGTCGGCCACATCTCCTGGTTGTCCTTGGCCATCGGCAGGCCGCGGCCCCAGCCGTTGCCGTCCGCGGCCCCCGTCGACGGATTGGGCCAGTGGATGGCGTTGAACCAGTCGCCCGAGTCGTAGGCGTTGGAGTCCAGCGACTTGGAGCGCAGCAGGTCGCTGCCGGCCTGGGCGAAGCCCGCGCCCTGGGTGAGCGCGGTCAGCGACAGCCCGAGCGCCTGCATCCGGGCCCGGTCGGCGGGCGCGGTGCCGGTCGGCAGCTTGTACGCGAGCGCGTCGAACAGGTCGGTGTTGTCGTGGGCGTCCACGTACTCCACCGCCTCGCCCGGCTTGGCCGCGTACCCGGTCGGGGCACCGTTGTAGTCGACCTGGGCGCCGGTGACGGCCTTGCCCGAGCTGTCGGTGAAGGAGTAGCCGGCCAGGTTACCGGTCAGCCCGACCTTCAACTGGTCCATCTGGTGCAGCAGTCGGGCCTTCTGCTCCTGAGGGCTGCCGTTCGCGGGCGAGCCGTTGGGGTCGGTGTACAGGCCCGAGGCGAAGCCCTGCTGCGGCGCCGAGCTGAGCATGAAGTTGCCGCCGCGGGCGGCGTCGCGGATCCGGTCGTCGAAGGTGGCGATGCCGGTGCCGGCCATGTTCTGCTGGGTGGCCTGCTCGAACCGGGCGTTGTTGGCGACGGTGCCGAAGTTCCAGCCCTCGCCGTAGAGGAAGATGTTCTTCCCGTCCACGCCGTCCGACTCGGGCGTCATCTTCCGCAGCGCGGCCTGCACGTCCAGCATGGTGGACTTCGGGTCGAGGCCCATCAGGTCGAAGCGGAAGCCGTCGACCTGGTACTCGCGGGCCCACAGGGTCACCGAGTCGACCACCAGCCGGTTCATCATGGCGTGCTCGGGCGCGGTGTCGGCGCAGCAACTGTCCGCCGTCACCTTGCCGTCGGCGTCCAGCCGCTGGTAGTAGCCGGGGACGACCTTGTCCAGCACCGAGTGCTCGGCCTGGCCGCTGGCGGCGGTGTGGTTGTAGACCACGTCCAGCACCACCCGCAGCCCGGCCGCGTGCATCGCCTGCACCATCTGCCGGAACTGCACGGTCCGTGCGGTCCCGTTCGGGTCAGTGGCGTACGAGCCCTCCGGCACGTTGTAGTGCAGCGGGTCGTAGCCCCAGTTGTACGCGTCGTCGGCGGCGACGGCCGCCACGCACTCCTGCTGCTTCGGGCTGTCCGGCGGCAGGGACTTGAGGTCGCAGGCCGGCAGCTTCTGGTCGGCCCGGTTCTCGTGGATGGTGGCGATGTCGAAGGTCGGCAGCAGGTGCACCGTGGTCACCCCGGCCTTGGCGAGGTCCCGGAGGTGCTTCATCCCGGCCGAGTCGGACTCGGTGAACGCCAGGTAGGTGCCGCGCTCGGCCTCCGGGACGGTGGTGTCCTCCACCGAGAAGTCCCGGACGTGCAGCTCCTGGATCTGCTGCTGCGCGGGCGGGACGGCCTGCGGGCGGGGCTGGTCGTCCCAGCCCTGCGGCTTGAGCTCCTTGGCGTCCAGATCGGCGACCAGGCTGCGCTTGGAGTCGGTGGACAGCGCCACCGAGTACGGGTCGGTGACGGTGTTGACCACCAGCTGCTGCACCGACGGCGCCCAGACCTTCACCTGGTACAGGTAGTACTTGCCGTCCAACTCCTGCTTGTCGCGGACGGCTTCCCACACCCCGGTCTCGTCGTCCAGTTTCAGCGGCAGCGTCCTCGGGGTGCCCCCGGTGGCGCTGTCGAAGACCTGGACGGACACCTCCTGGGCGGTCGGTGCCCACAGGGAGAGCGCGACCTTGCCGTCGTAGTACGCCGGGCCGAAGTCCACCTTGCCGGTGCGACGCGCGTACAGGTCGTCCAGCACGCCCGGGGTCTGGACGCCCGTCCCGGCCAGCACCGCGCCGCTCGGCAGGTGTTCGGTGAACAGCAGCTGGCCGCGCAGCGCGGCCGGGACGCGGGCGGTGTCCCGGGCGTCGACGGTGAAGGCCCGGTAGCCCGCCAGGTGCGGGTACTTGGCCTTCTGGGCGTCGGTCAGCCCGCCGGCCACGGGGTTGAGGCGGATCCACCTGCCCGGCTTGGTCAGCACGCCCTTGTCGGCACGGATGCCGCCCTCGGGGTCGTAGACGAGCTGGGCGCTGGTGCCGCCGGCCAGGGCCTGGTCGGTGGCGCCGTAGTTCGCCGGGACGACGACGGTCTTCGCGTCGATCCACTGGGCCTTGGCGCCGGAGAGGTCCAACTGCGAGGAGGCGGCGGGGTTCTGCGGCAGCAGGTAGCCCTCACGGCCGCCGAGGATCCACACCTCCTTGCCGTTGACGGCGAAGTCCAGCGACTGGTCGGCGGGCAGGTCCTTGTCGTTGCCGTTGTGCAGGATGTAGCTGAGGCTGGTCGCCCCGGGGGCGAGCGGCACCTCGAAGACGGCGCCGAAGGCGTCCCGGCGGGCCGGCATCAGCGGCTTGCCCCAGTCGGTGGGGTTGGCGGCGCCGGTCCAGTCGTGCAGGCCCCAGCCGTCGTAGTTCCCGTCCGCCCGGTTGTAGTGGATCACGGCGGTGTTCGCCGGCTGTGTGTTCGCCGGGCCCGGGTCGGCCGTACGGACGGTCGCGTCGCCCTGCTTCAGCCACACCTCGCCGGCGGCGCCGACGTCGATGTGCCGGTCGGCGTCCACGTCCTTGACGCCGTTCTTCTCGACGATGAAGCCGACGTCCGAGGCCCCGGGCTTCAGCCGCACGTAGGCGAAGGCCCCGTACGCGTCCCGCCCGATGAAGGGGTGCCCGGCCGGCCACTGCGTGCCCTCGCCGTCGGCGAGGTCGCCCCAGGCGTAGAGGTTCCAGCCGTCGTAGTCGCCGTCCGGCCGGTTGTAGTGGACGACGGCGTACGGGCGGGCGCCGGCGGTGGGCACCGGCTTGGGCGCGGGGGCGCCGGTGGTGAAGCTCGCGGTGGCGGAGCGCAGATGGCCGCTGGAGTCCTGCACGACAGCCTTGTACCGCACCACCGTGCCGGGCGCGACCGCGCTCAGGTCCTGGGTGACGGCGAAGAGCCTCCGGCCGTCGGAGCCGGACTTCCCGGTGTCGGCCGTCCCCAGGGTCTGCCAGGGCCCGTTGCCGATCTGGGCGGCGAAGCTCACCCGGTCGAAGCCGCCGCCGTCCGCCGTGGCGCCGACCGTGACCGGGCCGGTGGACCCGTCCGCCGGCGGCTGCACCGAGAGCTGCGGCGCGGCGCCGACCGGCGCCAGCCTGGCGCCCGCCTTGAGCACCACGGAGGACAGCGCCGGTACGGTCACGGTCAGCTTGCGGTCCGCGCCGCTGGTGACCCGTGCTCCGGCCGAGGGGTAGATCGGGTCGAAGCCCATCCCCGCCGAGAAGGTGTCCAGCGTGACGGTCTTCGCCTCGGTGGCGTTGTTGACCGCCACCAGGTACTCGACCTGCTGGCCGGCGTCGATCCGGGAGAAGGCGTACACGCCTGCGCCGTCGGCCGCGTAGCGCTCGATCTGTGCGCCGTCGGCCAGCGCCGGGTTGTCCCGGCGCAGCTTGGCCAGGCCCGCGATGCCCTGGTAGAGCTCGCCGCCCTGCCCGTACCGGTCGGCCGGGCCGGAGGCGCCGCCGAGCACCCGGTCGCTGTTGTAGGAGGGAGTCCTGGAGGCGAACATGTCCTGCCGGGCGTCCTTGTCGCCGCCCGCGCCGGTGAAGCCCTGTTCGTCGCCGTAGTAGACGACGGGCTGGCCGCGGGTGAGGAACTGCAGCTCGCTGCCGAGCCGGTCCTTCTTCAGCAGGGTGGCGTCGTCGGCGCCCGGGTTGTCGGCGAGCAGGAAGGAGCCGAAGCGGCCCATGTCGTGGTTGCCGAGGAAGGTCGGCAGCTCGTACGCGTCGGTGTCGGCGCTGGTGTAGCGGTAGTCCTGGGCGTAGACGTCGGCGAGGTTCCTGGCCGAGCCGCCCTGCGAGACGTACGAGCGGGCCGCGCCCTGGAACGGGAAGTCGAGCGTGGCCTGCAGCTTGCCCTTGGTGACGTACGGCGAGGTGACCGCCGGGTCGCCGGAGTAGACCTCGCCGAACATGAAGAACTTCTTGTTGCCCTGCTTGGTGGCGAAGTCCTTGAGCGCGGGCGCCCACTGCTGCCAGAAGGCCATGTCGACGTGCTTGACGGTGTCGATCCGGAAGCCGTCCACACCGGTGTCCTTGACCCACTGCTGGTAGACCTGCTCGAAGCCCTTCACCACCCGGGGGTTCTGGGTGTCCAGGTCGTCCAGGCCGTTGAAGTCGCCCTCGGTGGCGGACTCGCCGACGAAGGTCGAGTCGCCGCGGTTGTGGTACAGCGCCGGGTCGTTGAGCCAGGACGGGCTCTTGGCCTTGGCGTCGGCCGGGGTGCGGAAAACCGGGGTGTAGGGGAAGGAGTCCTTGGTGATCTTCGGCCAGGGGGCGCCGGCGTCGGCGATCGCGGTCTCGTCGACCGGGTTGCCGTCGGCGTCGAGGGTCGGGTACGCACCGACCGAGCGGTAGCCGTGCTGCTGCTCGGCGTAGTCGACGACGTCGGCGGTGTGGTTGGTGATGACGTCGAAGAAGACCTTGATGCCGCGCGCGTGAGCCTTGGCTATCAGCTCCTTCAGCTGCTCGTTGGTGCCGAAGTGCGGGTCGACCTGGGTGAAGTCGGTGATCCAGTAGCCGTGGTAGCCGGCCGAGGCGTCGGCTCCGCTGCCCTGCACCGGATTGTTCTTGAAGATCGGGGCCATCCAGATCGCGGTGGTGCCGAGGTTCTGGATGTAGTCGAGCTTCTGGATCAGACCGGCCAGGTCGCCGCCGTGGTAGAAGCCCTTGTCGCCGGGGTCGAAGCCGTTGTCCAGCCGGCCCCCGGTGATGCCATCCGGGAGTTTGGCGCCGGTGTCGTTGGCGGCGTCGCCGTTGGCGAAGCGGTCGGGCAGGACGAAGTAGAACTGCTCGCGGGTGAGGTCGTGCCGCCCGGCGGTGGCCGCCAGCGCGGCGTCCGAGGGCGGGGGCGGCGGGGCGGCGGCGAGGGCCGCGGGGGCGCCGCCGAGCGTGGCGGCGGTCAGTGCGGCGGCCAGCAGCACGGCCGTGCGGCCGGGTCTGCGGCGGCCGGTGCTCCGTCGGGCAGTGCTCCGTCGGGGGCGGAGCGGCGTATCGGCCACTGAGGGGCTCCCTTAGGGGGAAGGGCGATCGATTTCCCAGGAAGCTAGCGGCCTGCAATATGTTTCAGCAAGATGCAGAAAGCGTTTCGTGCCGGGAAAATCCAGGCCACGGGCGCTCCGGACCACCCCGGTTACGCCCCTCCGGCCGTCGGCCTGACAATGGGACGTATGTCCGCTCCACCGGTAACCACCAGACCCGATCGCACCCCCTACCCCGGTGGGATCCGCCCCCTACCCCTCAAGGGGGACAGCCGGTGAAGAATCCACTTCCGGAGGATGAGCAGACGGCTACGAGCGGTCTGGCAGACTTGCCGTCCATGGGGGAACCGACCGAGATCCAGCGAGGCGACGCCGAGCGCGCCGACGCGGCCCACGGTGGCGGTTCCGAAGCAGCGACGGCCACCGCGGCCCGGCTGCCCGAAGGAGCCACCCGTGCCGCCCAGTCCCGCACCGCCGCCCTGCGCGCCCGCATCCGCGACCAGCGCCGCTCGCCGGCCCGGCCGCGGATCTGGATCGAGCTGGCCCTGATCGGGATCAGCTACTGGCTCTACTCGATCGTCCGCAACGCCGTCCCGGAACAGGAAGCGATAGCCCAGAAGCACGCGCGCTGGATCTGGGACCTGGAGCAGAACCTCGGCATCGCGGTCGAGCGCTCGGTCAACCACGCCATGGACAGCGTCGGGTGGCTCATCACCGGGATGAACTACTACTACGCGACGCTGCACTTCATCATGACGATCGGCGTCCTGGTCTGGCTCTACCGCAGCCACCCCGGCCGGTACGTGGCCGCCCGCACGGTGCTGTTCGTCACCACCCTGATCGCCCTGGTCGGCTTCTACGGCTTCCCGCTGGCCCCGCCCCGGCTGATGACCGACGGCGGCTTCATCGACACCGTGCAGACCCACCACACCTGGGGCTCGTTCGCCTCCGGGCCCGCCGCACACGTCTCCAACCTGTACGCCGCGATGCCCTCGATGCACATCGGCTGGTCGATGTGGTGCGGCCTGGCGATCTTCTTCCTGGCCCGCCGGAAGTGGGTCAGGGCGCTCGGTCTGATGTACCCGGCCGCCACCCTGCTGGTCATCGTCTCGACCGCCAACCACTTCTGGATGGACGCCGTCGGCGGCGAGATCTGCCTCATGCTGGGCTTCCTCGTGGCCCGCTGGCTGTACCACGAGTGGGTCTACAAGCTGCCCCGGGTGCCCACCCGGGAGAAGGCGACGGAGGAGCCGATCACCGTCCCGGAGCAGTGGAGCGAACCGGCGGTCAGCACCGCCCGGCGGTAGCCGTACCGAACAGGGGCCCCTCACGCAGGGGCCCCTTTCGCATGCCCGTGACGGCTCAGCCGGACCCGTAGAACAGCCGGTCCACCACCGCCCGGGCCCGCCGGGTGGTGCGCCGGTAGTCGTCCACCAGCTCCCCGCTGTGCCCGGCGCCGTACCCCAGGTAGCGGGCTACCCCGGCCAGCTCCCGGGCCTCGCCCGGGAAGCTGTCCCCCGGCCGCCCGCGCACCAGCATCACCGCCGCCCGCACCCGGGAGGCCAGCACCCAGGCCGCGTCCAGCACCTCCGCGTCCGTCGGCTCGACCAGCCCGGCCCCCGTGGCGGCCGCCAGCGCGGCCCTGGTCCTGGTGGTGCGCAGGGCCGGCAGTTCGTGCCCGTGCTGGAGCTGGAGCAGCTGCACCGTCCACTCCACGTCCGCCAGCCCGCCCCGGCCGATCTTGGTGTGGGTGGTCGGATCGGCCCCGCGCGGCAGCCGCTCGGCCTCGATCCGCGCCTTGATCCGGCGGATCTCCAGCAGGTCCCGCTCCGGCACCCCGGTGCCCGGGAAGCGCAGCGGGTCGATCAGCTGCCGGAACCGCGTCCCCAGCTCCTCGTCCCCGGCCACCGGCTCGGCCCGCAGCAGCGCCTGGCTCTCCCAGGCGTGCGACCAGCGCCGGTAGTAGGCGGCGTACGAGGCCAGGGTGCGCACCAGCGGGCCGCTGCGCCCCTCCGGCCGCAGATCGGCGTCGACCAGCAGCGGCGGCTCGGTGGACGGCGCGGCCAGCAGGGTCCGCAGCTCGTTGCAGATCGCCTGGGCGGCTCGGGCCGCCTCCTGCTCCAGCGAGCCGAGCAGCGGCTCGTGGACGAAGAGCACGTCGGCGTCCGAGCCGTAGCCCAGCTCGTGACCGCCGAAGCGGCCCATCGCGATCACCGCGATCCGGGTCGGCAGGTCCCCGTGCTCGGCCTCCCAGCCGGCCACGCAGGCGCGCAGCGCGCCCTGCAGGGTGGCGGCGTTGAGCGCGGTCAGCGCCTCCCCCGCGGTGTCCAGCGCCTCGCCCGGCTCCTCCCCGAGCCGGCCGAGCACGTCCGCCGCGGCCGTACGGAACAGCTCCCGGCGGCGCACCGACCGGGCGGCGGCCACGGCGGTGGCGGTGGACCCGGCCCGGCCGACGGCGGCCAGTATCTCCGACTGCAGCGCCGCCCGGCCGCGCGGCACCAGGCCCTGCGGGTCGCCCAGCATGGCCACCGCCTCGGGGGCGCGCAGCAGCAGGTCGGGGGCGAGCCGGCCGGCCGACAGCACCCGGGCCAGCTGCTCGGCGGCGGCGCTCTCGTCCCGCAGCAGCCGCAGGTACCAGGGGGTGCGGCCGAGCGCGTCGGAGACCTGGCGGAAGTTGAGCAGCCCGGCGTCCGGGTCGGCCGAGTCGGCGAACCAGCCGAGCAGCACCGGCAGCAGGGTGCGCTGGATCGCCGCCTTGCGGCTCACCCCGGAGGCGAGCGCGCTGATGTGCCGCAGCGCGGCGGCCGGGTCGGCGTAGCCGAGCGCCTCCAGCCGGGCCCGGGCCGCGTCCGGGGTCAGCCCGGCGGCGCCGGGCGGCAGCTCGGCGACGGCGTCGAGCAGCGGGCGGTAGAACAGCTTCTCGTTCAGCCGCCGGACCTCCACCGCGTGCCGCTTCCACTCGCGCTGCAGCGCGGCCACCGGGTCGGAGCGGGTGTCGTCGTTGATCAGCGCGGCGAGCGAGCGGGCGAGGCGGCGCTGGTCCTCCTCGGCGGTGGGCATCAGGTGGGTGCGGCGCAGCCGGTGCAGCTGGATGCGGTGCTCCAGCGAGCGCAGGAAGCGGTACGCGGCGTCCAGCGAGGCGGCGTCCGCCCGGCCGACGTACCCGCCGCGGGAGAGCGCGGCCAGCGCCTCCAGGGTGTTGCCGCTGCGCAGCGCCGGATCGGTGCGGCCGTGCACCAGCTGGAGCAGCTGGACGGAGAACTCGACGTCGCGCAGCCCGCCCGGGCCGAGTTTGAGCTGGCGGTCCAGTTCGGTGGCCGGGATGGAGTCGATCACCCGGCGGCGCATCTGCTGCACGTCGGTGACGAAGTTCTCCCGGGCGGCGGCCTGCCAGACCATCGGGGCGAGCGCCTCGACGTACGCGGCGCCGAGTTCGGCGTCCCCGGCGACCGGGCGGGCCTTGAGCAGCGCCTGGAACTCCCAGGTCTTGGCCCAGCGCTGGTAGTAGGCGAGGTGGCTGCCCAGGGTGCGCACCAGCGGGCCGTTGCGGCCCTCCGGGCGCAGGTTGGCGTCCACCGGCCAGATGGTGCCCTCGCCGGTGGTGTCCGAGCAGAGCCGGGTGAGTGCCGCGGCCAGCCGGGTGGCGGCCTTGACCGCCTCGTGCTCGTCCACGCCGTCGCGCGGCTCGGCGACGAAGATGACGTCCACGTCCGAGACGTAGTTGAGTTCGCGGCCGCCGCACTTGCCCATGCCGATCACCGCGAGCCGGCAGGCCGCGGCGGCCTCCGGGTCCTGCTCGGTGGCGAGGTCCAGGGCGGTCTGCAGGGTGGCGCCGGCCAGGTCGGCGAGTTCGGCGGCGGTCTGGGCGAGGTCGGTGGTGCCGGTGAGGTCGCGGGCGGCGATGGCCAGCAGGCAGCGGCGGTAGGCGACCCGCAGCGCGTTCGCCGGGCTGAGGGTGTCGTCCCGGACGCCCTCGGCGAGGGCGCGGCGGAAGTCCTCCGGGCCGGGGTGCATGTCGCGCAGCTCGAAGGTGACCAGCACGTGCCAGTCGTGCGGGTGCCGGGCCAGGTGGTCGCCGAGCGCGGTGGAGACGCCGAGCACGCCGAACAGCCGGTCGCGCAACGGCTTGGAGGTGGTGAGGGTGTCGCGCAGGGTGTGCCGCTCGGGTTCGTCGGCGGCCTCCAGCAGCCGGGCCAGGCCCAGCAGCGCGAGGTCGGGGTCGGCGGTGGCGCCGAGCGCGTCCAGCACCACCGGGTCGTCGGCCAGGCCCTCCAGTCCGGGGCCCGCCAGCAGCCGCACCGCCTGGGCGGGGTCGGTGAACCCGCGCCGGACCAGCCTGATCTCGGGCCGGCTGACCCGGCTCCCGGCCCGCTGCTCATCCACCGCCATCGGCCCCTCCATCCGTCCCCCCAGCAGGTTACGCGCCCGCGCGGCGCGGCGCCGGGCGTGACCGGCGGGCGGACCGGCCCGCCGTTCGAACCCGTCCTCGTTGCACCGCGGGCCCGCCGTCGTCCGAACGAACGACAACGGGCCCGGAGGGGTTTGAGCCGGGCTCAGAGCACCTGCAGGTTCTTCCGCAGCTCGAACGGGGTGACCTCGGAGCGGTACTCCTCCCACTCCTGGCGCTTGTTGCGCAGGAAGAAGTCGAAGACGTGCTCGCCCAGCGTCTCCGCGACCAGCTCGCTGCGCTGCATGAGGTCGATCGCCTCGCCGAGGTTCTGCGGCATCGGCTGGATACCGAGGGCCCGGCGCTCGGAGTCGGACAGCGCCCACACGTCGTCGTCGGCGCCGGGCGGGAGCTCGTAGCCCTCCTCGATGCCCTTGAGGCCGGCCGCGAGGGTGACGGCGTAGGCGAGGTACGGGTTGCAGCCGGTGTCCAGGGAGCGGACCTCGATCCGGGTGGAGCCCTGCTTGCCCGGCTTGTACATCGGCACCCGGATCAGCGCCGAGCGGTTGTTGTGGCCCCAGCAGATGTACGAGGGGGCCTCGCCGCCGGCGCCGGCGGTGCGCTGGGAGCCGCCCCAGATCCGCTTGTAGGAGTTCACCCACTGGTTGGTGACGGCGGCGGTCTCGGCGGCGTGCCGCAGCAGGCCGGCGATGAAGGATCTGCCGACCTTGGAGAGCTGGTACTCGGCGCCGGACTCGTGGAAGGCGTTGCGGTCGCCCTCGAACAGCGACACGTGGGTGTGCATGCCGCTGCCCGGGTGCTCGGAGAACGGCTTGGGCATGAAGCTCGCGTGCACGCCCTGCTCCAGCGCGACCTCCTTCATGACCAGTCGGAAGGTCATGATGTTGTCGGCGGTGGACAGCGCGTCGGCGTAGCGCAGGTCGATCTCCTGCTGGCCGGGGGCGCCCTCGTGGTGCGAGAACTCGACCGAGATGCCCATCGACTCCAGCATGGTGATCGCCTGGCGGCGGAAGTCGTGGCCCACCCCGCGCGGGGTGTGGTCGAAGTAACCGGACTGGTCGGCGGGGATCGGCGGGGTGCCGTCGCCCGGCAGGTTCTTCAGCAGGAAGAACTCGATCTCGGGGTGGGTGTAGAAGGTGAAGCCCAGGTCGGAGGCCTTCTCCAGGGTGCGCTTGAGCACGAACCGGGGGTCGGCGTAGGAGGGCGAGCCGTCCGGCATCAGGATGTCGCAGAACATCCGGGCGGTCCCCGGGGTCTCCGAACGCCACGGCAGGATCTGGAAGGTGGTCGGGTCCGGCTTGGCGATCATGTCGGACTCGTAGACCCGGGCGAAGCCCTCGATCGCCGAGCCGTCGAAGCCGATGCCCTCCTCGAAGGCCTGCTCCAGTTCGGCCGGCGCCACTGCGACCGACTTCAGGAACCCGAGCACATCGGTGAACCACAGCCGGACGAACCGGATGTCACGCTCTTCGAGCGTCCGAAGCACGAACTGCTGCTGCTTGCCCATGGGGACAGTCTCACCTCTGCTCTTTACGCTCGTGTTACGCCCGGGCGACCCCCGGAAGACCTCGCGCGGCGACTGCCCCCATCATGGCCGATCATCGCGCCGCCCGGCAGTGCCGACCCCGGTTCCGGACCCCCGCGCGGAACATTGCGTCAGTTAGACGATTACACTCGGGGCATGCCCAATCTCCGTCTCGCCCTGTGCCAGATCGACCCCTGGGTCGGTGACATCGCCCGCAACAGCGATGAGGTGGTGCGCTGGACCAGGCAGGCCGTCGAGGCCGGTGCCCAGCTGGTCGCGTTCCCCGAGATGGCCCTGACCGGGTACCCGGTCGAGGACCTCGCCCTGCGCAGCTCGTTCGTCGAGGCCTCCCGCGGTGCGCTGGTCGAGCTGGCCGGGCGGCTGGCCGACGACGGGCTGGGCGAGGTGCCGGTGGTGGTCGGCTACCTCGGGCGCTCCGACCACGCCTCGCCGCGCTTCGGCCGCCCGGCCGGATCGCCGCAGAACTGCGCCGCCGTACTGCACCGGGGTGAGGTGGTCACCCGCTTCGCCAAGCACCACCTGCCCAACTACGGCGTCTTCGACGAGTACCGCTGGTTCGTCCCCGGCGACCAGCTGCCGGTGCTGCGGGTGCACGGGGTGGACGTCGCGCTGGCCATCTGCGAGGACATCTGGCAGGACGGCGGCCGGGTCACCGCCGCCCGCGAGGCCGAGTCCGGACTGCTGCTGGTGGTCAACGGCTCGCCGTACGAGCGGAACAAGGACGACCAGCGGCTGGAGCTGGTCCAGCGGCGCGCGGCCGAGGCGGGCTGCACCCTGGCGTACGTCAACATGGTCGGCGGCCAGGACGAGCTGGTCTTCGACGGCGACTCGATCGTGGTCGGCGCGGACGGCGAAGTCCTCGCCCGCTCCCCACAGTTCGAGGAGCACCTGCTGGTGCTGGACCTCGACCTGCCGGCGGCCAGCAGCGACCACACCGACGGCCTGCTGCTGAGCGACGGGCTGCACCTGGTCCGCACCGGGCTGGGCGGCGAGCAGGCCGAGACCCCCGCCGGGCGGCTCGACGCCGGGGTCGCGCCGCGGCTGTCCGACGAGGCCGAGATCTGGGCCGCGCTGGTCTCCGGCACCCGGGCCTACGTGAACAAGAACGGCTTCAGGTCGGTGCTGATCGGCCTCTCCGGCGGCATCGACTCGGCGCTGGTGGCCTCGATCGCGGTGGACGCGATCGGCGCCGAGAACGTGTACTGCGTCTCGATGCCCAGCCGCTACTCCTCCCAGCACTCCCGGGACGACGCGGCCGAGCTGGCCCGCCGCACCGGGCTGCACTTCCGGACCGTCTCCATCGCCCCGATGTTCGACGCCTACCTGGGCGCCACCGAGCTGACCGGCCTGGCCGAGGAGAACCTGCAGTCCCGGCTGCGCGGCACCCTGCTGATGGCGATCTCCAACCAGGAGGGGCACATCGTGCTCGCGCCCGGCAACAAGAGCGAGCTGGCGGTCGGCTACTCGACCCTCTACGGCGACTCGGTGGGCGCGTTCGGGCCGATCAAGGACGTCTACAAGTCGCTGATCTTCCGGCTCGCCCGTTGGCGCAACGAGGAGGCCGAGCGGCGCGGCGAGGTGCCGCCGATCCCGGAGAACACGATCAGCAAGCCGCCGTCCGCCGAGCTGCGGCCGGACCAGAAGGACACCGACTCGCTGCCCGACTACGACCTGCTGGACAGCGTGCTGGACCGCTACATCGAGGGCGACGAGGGCCGGGACGCGATCGTCGCGGCCGGCTTCGACCCGGCCGTGGTGGACCGGGTGGTCCGGCTGGTCGACACCGCCGAGTACAAGCGGCGCCAGTACCCGCCGGGCCCGAAGATCTCGGTGAAGAACTTCGGCCGGGACCGCCGGCTGCCGATCACCAACCGCTGGCGGCGCGGCTGACCTACGAGGAGTACCGGTAGGTGGCGGCCGCCCCGAGGTGGTCGCTGCCGTCCCGGGGCAGGGTGCGGGAGTCCACCGGCTTGAGCCCGCCCTTGCTCATGATCTGGTCGATCCGCGCCATCGGGAAGGCGGACGGCCAGCTGAAGCCGAAGCCGTCCCCGGCGGCGCCCTGGGCCGAGCGCATCTGCGAGGTGACCGGCGCCAGGCTGCGGTCGTTCATGGTGCCGTTGAGGTCGCCGAGCAGCAGGACCTTCTTCTGCTGCTCGGCCTGGATCGCGTCCCCGAGCGCCTGGGCGCTGACGTCCCGCTGGTCGACGGTGAAACCGCTCTCGGCCTTGAGCCGGACCGACGGCAGGTGCGCGACGTACACCGCGACCGGGCCCTGCGGGGTGGCCACCTGGGCCCGGAACGCCCTGGTCCAGCCCATCTTCAGGTCCACCGGGGAGACCCCGCTGATCGGGTACTTCGACCAGAGCCCGACCGTCCCCTCCACCGCGTGGTACGGGTACGCGTCGGCGAGTCCGGTCTCGTAGGCCCGCAGCTGCTTGCCGGCCAGCTCCTGCAGGGCGACGATCTGGGCGTCCGCGGCCACCAGGCCGCGGACGGTGCCCGGCACGTCGGTGTTGTCGGCGGCGACGTTGTGGCTGACCACCGTCCAGTCGCCCTTGCCACCGCTCTTGTCGGTCAGCTGCCCGCCGAACAGGTTGGCCCACAGCACGGCGGGCAGCAGCAGGGCGAGCAGCGCGGTGGCGGAGCGGCGCAGCAGCGCGGGCACCAGCAGCACCGGGACGGCCAGGCCCAGCCAGGGCAGGAAGGTCTCCAGCAGGCTGCCGAGGTTGCCGACGCCGTTGGGCACCTCGGCGTGGAAGGCCAGCAGCACGGCGGTGAGCACGGCCAGCACAGCGATCACCAGTCCGCGCCGCCAGGTGCTGCTGCCGCGGCCGTCCCGGCCCCAGTCCCGCAGGCCGAGGAAGCCGCCGGTGCGGCCGACGGGGGCGGCGCCCGTGCCCCCGGCGTCCGTGATGCGGTCGGTGCTGTCCGCCTGCGTCATGCCGTGGCTCCCTCGCTCGTGCCGTCGCCGGTCCGGCGTCCGGTCCGTGCGGGTACGGGCGGGGTGCCGGACTGGTGCCGGTTTGATCGGATACCCGGCTCAGCCTATGCCGGGACAGACGCCCGGCCACGGGAGCGGGTTCCGGCGTGGCCCGGTTTGGTGAGCCAGGCCACGTCCGGACACGGCCTACTTGGGCGCGAGGCCGTCGAGCAGGGCGTCGACCATCTTGCGGGCGAGGTCCGGGTCCTCCAGGTCGGAGTCGTCCCACAGGATGCTGCGGTAGAGGATCGGGCCCATCAGCAGGTCGCCGAGCAGGTCCAGGTCGAGGTCGTCGCGGATGATGCCCTCGGCGACGGCCTGGCGGATCAGGCAGAGCCCGGCCTCCCGGCGCGGCTTGATCACCCGCTCGCGGTACGCGGTGTACAGCTCGGGGAGGGTCTGCATCTGGCCGAGGGCGGCCTTGAGCACCCAGCGGGTGCGCTTGGCGAGACCGCGCCGGCGGACGTAGTCGATCATCTCGATCAGGTCGTCCCGGGCGCTGCCGCCGGACGGCTCCGGCACCGGGACCTCCAGCCGGCTGACCACGTCGACCAGCAGGGCCTCCTTGTTGGACCAGCGCCGGTAGATGGTGGCCTTGCCGACGCCGGCGGCGGTGGCGATGCCCTCGATGGTGAGCTCGGAGAGTGTGGTGCCGGCGGCCATCATGTCCTCGACGGCGCTGAAGATGGCCTGCTCGGCGGCCTCGCTGCGGGGCCGGCCGCGGCGTGCGGCCGCGCAGTGCTGCCCGGTGTCGGCGCCCGGCGTGTCCATCTTCATCTGTACCTCCGAGGAAACCCCGGCTTCAGCCGGGGGGAATCGGATGCTCTGCGGAGCAGGTCGGGCATCGGCGGTCCGCCGCTCCCGGCCCCGAGAGGTCACCCTTCGTGATAATCTCGTCACGCTGGTGCGAAACGATAACCAAACTCCGCATCGGCCTACCGCCGGGCTGGCGGGAAGTCAGGTCTGTGGAGCTGATGTAAGACCGATGGGCGGCACACCGTCCCGTTTGCTGGTAACCCCAGGTCGGCAACCGGCTGCGAAGCAGAAAGCCCGACCCGCGAGGGTTGGAATCCTCCGGCCTTGGCCGGAGGAGGATGTCAACCCCGCTGTCTCTCCCTCGCTGCCCCTGGGCGCGCGGGCGCCGCAGCTTGTCCGTCGGTGGGTGGACCCCGCCCCGGACCGAGGCCCTGCCGACCGGGTGCACCGGGCGGCAGGGCCATTGTCGCGCAGCCGATCCGCAGATCAGGCGTCGGCGGCCGCGGTCTCCCGGGCCTGGCCCGGCTGCGCCGGGGCCGGTCCGGCCGGGCCGCCGGGGGCGGCGGTGCGGCGCGGCAGCAGGAACCAGGCGACCAGCGCGCCGACCAGCGAGATGCCCACCGAGAGCGAGGCCACCACGTGCATGGCGTGGATGAAGGAGTCGTTCGCCGGGGCGATCAGCGCCTTGCCCGCGCCGTTGGGGATCCGGTCGGCGATGGCCAGGGTGGCCTCCAGCGACTCGCCGGCCTTCTCGCGCAGCCCCTCGGGCAGGTGGTTGAGGGTGTCGGACATCCCGTCGCGGTAGACGGTGGAGAGCACCGCGCCGAGCACGGCGACCCCGAGCGAGCCGCCGACCTGGCGGAAGGTGTTGTTGACGGCCGAGCCGGCGCCGGCCTTCTCGCGGGGCAGCGAGCCCATGATCGCGACGGTGACCGGCGGCATGACGTGCGCCATGCCCGCACCCATCACCAGGCCGAGCACGATCAGCACCCAGATCGGGGTGGTCGCGGTCAGCACGGTGTAGCCGACGAAGCCGAGCGCGACCAGCACCATGCCGCCCGCGGCGGTGGCGGCGACGCCGAAGCGGTCGACCACCAGCCGGGCCCGCGGCGCGAACAGCAGCTGGGCGGCGGCCAGCGGCAGCATCAGCACACCGGCCTGCAGGGCGCTGTAGCCGCGCACGCTCTGGGTGTAGAAGACGCCGAAGAAGGAGACGCCCATCAGCGCGAAGAAGATCACGGCGACGACCACCACCGAGGCGCTGAACACCTTGTTGCGGAACCAGGTGACGTCCAGCGCGGGGAACGCTGTGCGGCGCTCGAACCAGACGAAGGCGGCCAGCGCCAGCACGCCGAGCGAGGTCGGGCCCCAGGCCTCGAAGGCGGTGAAGTCGGCCAGCTGGCCGCCCTTGATGATGCCGTAGATCAGCGCGACCAGGCCGATGATCGACAGCAGCACCCCGACCGGGTCCATCTTGCCCGGGTTCGGGTCCTTGGACTCGGGGACCAGGATCGCCATCGCGATCACCGCGACGACCACGATCGGGACGTTGACCAGGAAGACCGAGCCCCACCAGAAGTGCTCGATCAGCAGGCCGCCGGTGATCGGGCCGATGGCGATGGCCAGGCCGACCGCGCCGGCCCAGATGCCGATCGCCTTGGGCTGTTCCTCGCGCTCGAAGACGTTCATGATGATGGCCAGCGTGGCGGGCATCGCGAGCGCGCCGCCGACGCCCATCAGGGCTCGGTAGCCGATGAGTTCACCGGGCGAGCCGGCCATCGCGGACAGCAGCGAGGCGATGCCGAAGACCACCATGCCGGCCAGCAGCGCGCGCTTGCGACCGAAGCGGTCGCCGAGCAGGCCCGAGGTGAAGAGCAGCCCGGCGAACACCAGGGTGTAGGAGTTGATCGCCCATTCGAGGTCGCTCTGGGTGGCGCCCAGGCCGACCGGGGCGGGGGTCGCGATGGTCTTCATCGCGACGTTGAGGATCGAGTTGTCGAGCACGACGACGAGCAGGGCGAGCACCAGGGTGCACAGGATCGCCCAGCGTCTGCGGTGGATGGCTTCCGGCACACGGGGTGGCGCGGCTGCGGTGGTCATTGGTCTTCCCGTCCGTGTTGATGTGGCACTGGCGGGCATTTGCGAGTCGCGGACGTCTCGTAACCCCCCGGACCAGAGTAGCGGCCAATACGATACGAGACGAATCCGTTTCGCAAAATGGGGGCAAAGCCCGGAGGGCCCGGAGGGGTCGGTGTGGCGTGGATCGCACCCGGTCGCGCGCACCCCTCTTTCCGCTCACGTCGGGGCGTGCAAGCATGGAGGTGATCCGGGGACGCCGCACGGCGCCACGAGACGACAACCCTTCAGGAGTCCGTTCGATGAACGCTTCTTCGCCTTCGCCTGCCCAGAACCAGGCGTCGACCGCCACCCTCTACGGCGGGGTCACCAACCGCCGCGTCACCGTCCGCGACCTCGCCGCCGCCAAGCAGCGCGGCGAGAAGTGGGCGATGCTGACCGCCTACGACGCCCTCACCGCAGGGGTGTTCGACGAGGCCGGGATCCCCGTCCTGCTGGTCGGCGACTCCGCCGGCAACTGCCACCTCGGCTACGAGACCACCGTGCCGGTGACCATGGATCAGATGGTGATGCTCTCCGCCGCCGTCGTCCGCGGCACCCAGCGCGCGATGATCGTCGCCGACCTGCCGTTCGGCTCGTACCAGGAGTCGCCCGCCCAGGCCATGCACAACGCGGCCCGGCTGATGAAGGAGGCCGGGGTCGGCGCGGTCAAGCTGGAGGGCGGCGAGCGCAGCGCCCGCTCGATCGAGCTGCTGGTCGAGGCCGGCATCCCGGTGATGGCGCACATCGGCCTCACCCCGCAGTCCGTGCACGCCTTCGGCGGCTACCCCGTCCAGGGCCGCGGCGACGAGGCGGCGCACCAGTTGCTGCGCGACGCCAAGGCCGTCCAGCAGGCCGGCGCCTTCTCGGTGGTCCTGGAGGCCGTCCCGGCCGAGCTGGCCGCCCAGGTCACCGAGCAGCTGGCGATCCCGACCGTCGGCATCGGCGGCGGACCGGAGACCGACGCCCAGGTGCTGGTCTGGACCGACATGGCCGGCATGACGGCGGGCCGGGTGCCCAAGTTCGTCAAGAAGTACGCGAACCTGCGCGCCGTCCTCGGCGACGCCGCCCGCGAGTTCGCCGACGAGGTCCGCACCGGCGCCTTCCCGGCGGAGGAGCACAGCTTCCACTGACGCCCTTCGCGGCCCCGCTCCGAGCGACTCGGAGCGGGGCCGCTGTCATGCCCGCACAGCGATGACAGCCGGGTGACAGCCGCCTGACGGCGCGGCGTCAGGGCGGCCGGCCGCGCGATAGGGGGCTGACAGCCGGGGCGGACAACCTGGGGGCATGACAGGAATCGCCACCGCCCCGAACACGCGGGGAAACGCCGGGAACGCCGTCGAGGTGCACGGCATCGTCAAGCACTACGGCGCCACCAAGGCCCTTGACGGGGTCGACCTCACCGTCCGCGAGGGCACCGTCCTCGCCCTGCTCGGCCCCAACGGCGCGGGCAAGACCACCCTGGTCCGGGTCCTCTCCACCCTGATCAAGCCCGACGCCGGCACCGCGTACGTCGGCGGCTACGACGTCCTGCGCCAGCCCAAGCAGCTGCGCCGCACCATCGGCCTGACCGGCCAGTACGCCTCGGTGGACGAGCTGCTCTCCGGCTACGAGAACCTCTACCTGATCGGCCGGCTGCTCGACCTCTCCAGCCGCGAGGCCAAGTCCCGGGCCGCCGAACTGCTGGAGCGCTTCTCCCTCACCGAGGCCGCCAAGCGGCCCGCCAAGACCTACTCCGGCGGCATGCGCCGCCGCCTCGACCTGGCCGCCAGCATGATCGGCCGCCCCCGGGTGCTCTACCTGGACGAGCCCACCACCGGCCTGGACCCGCGCACCCGCAACGAGGTCTGGGACGAGGTGCAGCGGATGGTCGCCGAGGGCAGCACCGTGCTGCTGACCACCCAGTACATGGAGGAGGCGGAGCAGCTCGCGAACGAGCTGACCGTCATCGACCGCGGCAAGGTGATCGCCAACGGCGCCGTCGCCGAGCTCAGGGCCAAGGTCGGCGGCCAGACCCTCCAGGTCCGCCCGGCGCACCCGGCCGAACTGCCCGAGATGGCCCGCTGCCTGCACGAGAGCGGCATCACCAGCGCCACCGTCTCCCCCGACGACGGCCTGCTCGCGGTGCCGATCACCGGCGAGGAGCAGCTGACCGCCGTCATCGCGGTGCTCGGCACCCGCGGCTTCGCGATCGCCGGCATCGACACCAAGGTGCCCAGCCTGGACGAGGTCTTCCTCGCCGTCACCGGCAAGCCCGCCGCCGACGCGGCCACCGCCCCCGCCACCAGCCTCGTCAAGGAGCCCGTCGCATGACCACCGCCACCATCGCCCCGGCCCGGGCCGAGAACGCCCGGGCGGAGGACGCCCGGATCGGCCTGGCCGGCACCCTGCGCCACATCGGCGCGCTGACCCGCCGCAACCTGATGCGGATCAAGGCCGACCCGGAGTCGATGTTCGACGCCGTGCTGATGCCGATCGTCTTCACCCTGCTGTTCGTCTACGTCTTCGGCGGCGCGATCGCGGGCGGTCAGGACACCTACATACAACGCCTGATCCCCGGTCTGCTCGGGCAGACCGGCATGACGCTGGCGCTGGCCGTCGGCACCGGCCTGAACAGCGACTTCCAGACCGGGGTGATGGACCGCTTCCGCACCCTGCCGATCGGACGGGCCTCGGTGCTGCTGTCCAAAATCGTGGCGGAGTCGCTGCGGGCGCTGCTCTCCTCCACGATCCTGCTGGCCTTCGCGTTCATCCTCGGGTTCGAGCTGAAGACCGGCGTGCTGGAACTGCTGACCGCGGTCGGCCTGTCGCTGGTGTTCGGCATGTCGATCGTCTGGATCTCGATGCTGCTGGGCATGTCGCTGCGCAGCGCCCAGGCCGTCCAGGGCGTCTCCATGCTGGTCCTGATGCCGATGCAGTTCGGCAGCTCGATCTTCGCGCCGACCGACACCATGCCGGGCTGGCTGCAGTCCTTCACCAAGGTCAACCCGCTGTCCGCGCTGGCCGACGCCTCCCGCGGGCTGCTCAACGGTGAGGGGGCGGTGGCCCACCCGGTGATGATCGTGCTGATCTGGTCCGTCGCCTCAACCGCGATCTTCGCCCCGCTCGCGGTGGCCCGCTTCCGCAAGCGGACCTGAGCGAGCGGCGCGAGGTCTTGCGCCGCGAGGACGCGCGGGGCAAGAGTGGCCGGCCGGCGACCAGGGGACGGGCGCCGGCCGGCCACCGCTATCCGATCAACTCATTCAGCAGCTCGTGGGTCTGCTGCTGGGTCATCCTGTCGCCCTCGGCGCGGGCCTCCTCGTACCCGGCCTCGCCCAGCAGCTCCCGCAGCTGGGCGGCCATCCGCTCGTGCTCGACCCGCTCCAGGTAGCCGCCCCTCGGACCGTGCAGCCCGCTCTGCGCGCCCTGCAGCACCGCCGCCAGCCGGGCCCGCCCCAGGTCACCGTCGCGCACGGCGAAGGAGCACAGCACTCCGCACACCGCGGGCACCACCATCACGGTCATGTGCTCGGCGAAACCGCTCGCCTCCGTCATCGCCCGCAGCGACCGGCGGCCCTCGCGCAGCATGGCGAGCCCCCGCTCCGGGTCCCCGGCCCGGGCGGTGATCCAGCCCCGGGCACTGAACAGCAGTCCCTTCACGATGGTCGGCACGAAGCCACTCACCGTGATCCCGTCGAGGACGTCCAGCTCGGCCAGCGCCTCCTGGTACTCGCCGCGTTGGGCCCGGATGGCGCAGAGCGTCAGGTGGCCGATCATCAGGGCGCCGGTGGTGGACTGGTTGGCGCCCGGGGAGCCGATGGACTCCACCGCCTCGCGGATCACCCGCTCGCCGCGTGCCAGGTCCCCATCCAGCAGGGCAGTGCCGAGGTGCACCTTGAGGAACGGCACCTCCTGCGGCGCCCCCAGCTCCTCGGCCAGCTCGATCGCCCGCTGGTACGCGGCGGCGGCGGCCTCGGCCTCGCCCCGGTTGGCCAGCGCCTCGCCGTGGGCCGCCAGCGCCTGCGAGACCCCCCAGAGGTTGCCGGCCTGCTGGTACAGCTCCAGGGAGCGCTCGCCGTCCCGGATGCTCTGCTCCAGGCCGCCCGGCCAGTCGTTCAGCATCCTGGAGCGGGCCTGCAGGATGAACGCCAGGTCGTTCGGCCCGCCGTGCACCTCGCAGCCGCGGACCGCGTCGTCCACCAGCTCCCTCATCAGGTCCAGCCGGCCGGACAGGAAGGCGCCGAACACCCGCATCAGCGCTGGGAACCGGTGGGACTGCGGCAGCTCGGGGGTGTAGGCGTCCATCAGGCGCTGGGCGACCGCGACCGCCTCCGGGTCGCCGCGCACGTCCAGGTTCCCCTCGAACAGCCCGAGCAGCCGGAACATCGCGAGCAGCCGGCGGGCCTCCCGGAGCACCGCGTCGGACATCGGCAGGCCGTACGCGAGCACGTTGTGCTCCAGCGGCACCGGCGGCGGGACGTCCGGACCGAACGGGTCCGGCCCCAGGGCCGCGATCGCGGTGTACCAGCCGCGGGCCTCCAGGCTGTAGCCGCGCAGCGACCAGTACCAGCTCATGCCGAGGGCGAGGACCAGCGCCGACTGCTCGTCGCCGCGGTCGACCGCGCGGCGCAGCGCGGCCCGGACGTTGTCCTGCTCCCGCTCCAGCACGGCCAGCCAGTGCAGCTGCCGGGAGCCGTGGACCTCCTGGTCGGCGGAGGCGACGGCGGAGCAGAAGTGGGCCAGGTGGGCGGCCTCGGTGGCGGCGCGCTCGGCGGCGGCCCCCGCCAGCCGCTCGGTGGCGTACTCGTGGATGGTCTCCAGCATCCGGTAGCGCGGCAGGCTGTCGTCGTCCAGGTCTGCCACCAGCAGGGACTTGTCGACCAGGGACAGCAGCAGGGCGGCGACCTCGCCCCGGGCCACCTCCGCGCCGTCGGCGCAGATCGCCTCGGCGTCCTCCAGCTGCCAGCCGCCCGCGAACACCGACAGGCGCCGCAGCACCGCTCGCTCCCGCTTGCCCAGCAGGTCCCAGCTCCAGTCGACCACCGCGCGCAGGGTCTGCTGGCGCGGCAGCAGGGTGCGGCTGCCGGCGGTGAGCAGCGCGAAGCGGCCGTCCAGGCGGTCGGCTATCTGACGAGCCGTCATCACCCGCAGCCGGGCGGCGGCCAGTTCGATGGCCAGCGGCAGGCCGTCCAGGCGGCGGCAGATCTCGGCGCAGGCCTCCGGGTCGCTCTGCGGGTCGAAGCCGGGACGGGCGGTGGCGGCGCGCTCGGCGAACAGCCGCAGCGCCACCGGGTCGGGCAGCGGCTCGACCGGCAGCACCGTCTCGCCGGGCACGCCGAGCGGCTCGCGGCTGGTGGCGAGCACGGTCAGCCCGGGGCACTCGGCGAGCAGCAGGTCGGCGAGGTCGGCGGCGGCCTGGATCAGGTGCTCGCAGTTGTCCAGGACCAGCAGCATCCGGCGGTGGCCGCAGTGCTCGACCAGCCGGCGCACCGGGTCCTCGGCGCGCTTGTCCATCACCTCGGCGACCATGTTGGCGCTGTGCAGCTGGATCTCGCGCAGGCCGAGCGCGGAGACCACGGCGGCGGGGACGGCGTCCGGGCTCTCCAGCGGGGCGAGTTCGGCCACCCAGACGCCGTCCGGCCAGTGCCCGGCGGACTGTTCGGCGCGGCCGGCCTCGACCGACATCCTGGTCTTGCCGGAGCCGCCGGGGCCGGTCAGGGTGACGAGTCGACGGTCCGTCAACATTCCGCGCAGGGTGGCTATATCGACCTCGCGGCCGACGAAGCTGGTCAGCCGGCTGCGTAGGTTGCTTCCAGAGCGCGGGAGTTGGGGGGCCGGCGGGGTTGGCGCGGACGGCTCCGGCAGCGCGGGCGGAACCGCCGGGGCGGGCGCCGGAGGCTCCGAGGAGGCGAGCAACTCTGAGTACATGGACTGAAGTTGACGACCCGGGTCGGCGCCGAGCTCCTCCGCCAGGGCCCGCCTGATGCGTTCGTAGTGGCGCAGCGCCTCGGCGGTGCGGCCGCTCTCGTGCAGCGCCCGCAGCATCAGCAGCTGCAGGGGCTCGTCCAGCGGCTGCCGTTCGCACAGCTCGGCGAGTTCGGCGACCAGCTCGGCGGCCCGGCCGAGCCCGAGGTCGGCGGTGATCCGGCGGCGGCGGACCTCGTCCCGCTGGGCCTCCAGCCGGGCGGCCGGTCCTGCGCGGTCGGGCAGGTCGGCCAGGGCCGGGCCGCGCCACAGCGCCAGCGCGGCGCCCAGCCGCTCGGCGGCCAGCGCGTGGTCTCCGGCGTCCAGGGCGCGACGGCCCTCGCCGCTCAGCCGCTGGAAGTCGGCGAGGTCGGTGGCCGGCTCGGTCAGCCAGTACCCGGCGGGGCCGGAGCCGACCCGCTCCCGGCCGATGGTGCGGCGCAGCCGGCCGATCAGGGTCTGCAGCGCGGCGGAGGAGTCCTGCGGGGGCTCGGCGTCCCACACCTCGTCCACCAGCAGGTCGGCCGGGACCGGCCGGCCCTGGCGCAGGGCCAGCGCGGTGAGCAGGGCCCGCAGCCGGGCGCCGCCGAGCGGGACCGGTGTGCCGTCGTCGTGGTGGGCCGTGGTGGTCCCGAGGATGCCGTAGTGCACCGGTCCATTCTGGTCGATGGGCGGTGTCGGGGCGCACAATTGTGCTGGCCCCCCGCCCCGGCGGTCGGCCCCGGGAGTCGGCCCGGCAGCGGCGGAACCGGGAGCGGTGGAACCGGGGGCGATCCCTCGGACGTTCACCCGGCACGGCTTGTCCGGCCACCGGCCCGCCCGGCATGATCGGTCCCTGCCGGTATTCCCCTTCCCTCTGCCCACGGAGCACCCCCACCATGACCTTCGCCGCCACGCCGCGATCCCGCAGCGAGGACCGCCGGATCAGCCCGGTGTTCTGGGTGCTCCTCGCCACCCTCGGCACCTCCGCCTGGGCGGTGTACGCCGGCTTCGGCAACGCCCGGTTCGGGGTGTTCCTGTTCGTGGTGTCGGGGTGGATGGTGTCGCTCTGCCTGCACGAGTACGCCCACGCGCGCACCGCGCTGCACGGCGGCGACATCACCGTCGGCGCCAAGGGCTACCTCACGCTCAACCCGCTGAAGTACACCAACGTGCTGCTCAGCTTCGTGCTGCCGATCGTCTTCGTGATCCTCGGCGGCATCGGCCTGCCCGGTGGCTCGGTGTGGATCGAGCGGCACCGGATCCACGGCCGGCTCAAGCACAGCCTGATCTCGGCGGCCGGGCCGCTGGTGAACCTGCTGTTCGCGGCGGCGCTGCTGATCCCGGTCGGCGCCGGCTGGCTGGACGACTCGACCGTGCACGCCTCCTACTACGGCTACGAGCTGACCGTCTCGCCCTTCGCCTGCGCCCTCGGCTTCCTCGGCCTGCTGCAGCTCAGCGCGGCCCTGCTGAACCTGTTGCCGGTGCCCGGCCTGGACGGCTACGGGATCATCGAGCCCTGGCTCTCGGCCAAGACCCGGCGCGCGGTCGAGCCGTTCGCGCCGTACGGCATGCTCGCGGTGTTCGCGCTGCTGTGGCAGCCCGAGGTGAACTCGTTCTTCTTCGGGATCGTCCACGACCTGATGAACCTGTTCGGCGTGGACACCGACTACGCGACGGTCGGCCGGTACCTCTTCAGCTTCTGGAAGAACTAGGCCTGCTCAGCCGCTGCGGCCTCGGCCAGCTTCGCCTTGCGGCGGTTCAGCCACAGCACGTTGCTGGCCACACCGGCCAGCGGGAGCCAGATCAGCCCGATCCAGAAGCCCGCGATCACCGAGACCACGGCGGCCGCCAGCGCGAGGACGGTGACGATCAGGGCGATGAGGGACGTGCGAGGCATGACGCGGGGCTCCTAGGCGCGGGTACGGACGGCCGGGTTGCGACCGCCACCCATTGTCGCCGACCTCACCTCTGAAGACGGTCCAGGGGTGAGGCCGACACGACGTCCGTCGATCACACGTCGGTGACCCGCAGGCCCGCGTGGGCCTTGTAGCGGCGGTTGACCGAGATCAGGTTGGCCACCAGCGCCTCCACCTGGTGGGCGTTGCGCAGCCGGCCCGCGAAGATGCCCCGCATGCCGGGGATCAGGTCCGCCAGCGCCCGCACCACGTCGGTGGCGGCCCGGTCGTCGCCGAGCACCATGACGTCGGTGTCGATCCGCTCCACCGACTCGTCCTGCAGCAGCACCGCCGAGAGGTGGTGGAAGGCGGCGGTGACCCGGGAGTCCGGCAGCAGCGCGGCGGCCTGCTGGGCGGCGCTACCCTCCTCCGGCTTCAGCGCGTACGCGCCCTGCTTGTCGAAGCCGAGCGGGTTGACGCAGTCCACCACGATCTTTCCGGCCAGCTCCGCGCGCAGCGCGGTCAGGGTGGCGGCGTGGCCGTCCCACGGGACGGCCACGATCACCACGTCACTCTCCCGGGCGACGGTGGCGTTGTCGGCCCCGCGCACGCCCAGGCCCAGCTCGGCGGCCGAGGCCTCGGCCCGGGCGGCGTCGCGGGAGCCGATGATCACCTGCTGGCCGGCCTTGGCCAGCCGCAGGGCCAGTCCCCGCCCCTGGTCGCCGGTGCCGCCGAGGACGCCGACCACCAGCTGCGAGACATCCGGCGCGTCGTGGGCCGGGTTTGTCGCTGAATCGAGGGAAGTCATGGGCCGATCCTGCCAAATCCCCGGCCCGGCGCGACATCCTGGCCCGCATGGACGCGGTGAGAGTTTCGGCACTCCGGGAGCGGCTGGCGGGCACCGGCTGGCTGGAGGCGGTCGGCGGCTTCGCCGGCTCGCTGCGGCGTTCCGTGGAGCGGCACGGGGCGGGCGAGTTGCTGCTGGTCGGCACCGAGGCGTACGAGCCCTGGCACCTGGCCGCCCACCTGGAGGACGAGGCCGCCTGGTCGGCCGTCCCCCGGCTGGCGCCCACCCTGCTGCGGCACCGCCCGCCCCCCGCCGCCCCGGCCCACCTGGGGCACGGCCTGCGCCGGCTCACCGAGGCCCGGCGCGGTGCCACCGTCCTGGTAGTGGCCCCCGCGGCGGCCGGCGCCCCGCTGCTGGAACGGGTGCGGGACGCCCGCCGGCACGGCGTGACCGTCCTCGCGCTGGACGGCGCCGCCCCCGGCGCACCGGGCGACCTCGGCGGCATCGCCCATGAGCGACTGGCCGTCGGCACCGCCGCCGAGGAGCCCTTCGACCTCGCCCAGCACCTGGTCACCGCCGCCGCCGGGCAGCCGGCTGGCCGCCGCTCCGCCCTGGACCGGCTGGCCGAACTCGCCGGGCGGCTGACCTCGGCGCCCTCGCTCAGCCGCTGGTGAAAAACCCGTTGCGGGGGCCGAAGTGGCCGTCCGAGGATGGTGGTTCGTGGACGACGACGAACCATCGCATATCGGTCGGCCGCGCACGCTGCTGCGCTCGCTGACGCCCGACCTGTCCCCGTGGCGCGCCTCGCGCGACTTCCGCTACCTGTGGACCTCCGGCTGCGTCACCAGCTTCGGCAGCTTCCTGACGTACGTCGCCGTGCCGATGCAGATCAAGGAGCTCACCGACTCCTCCCTCGCGGTCGGCCTGATCGGCGCCGTCGAACTCGTCCCGCTGATCGTCTTCGGCCTCTGGGGCGGCGCGCTCGCCGACGCCCTGGACCGGCGCAAGCTGGTGCTTCGCTCGGAGGCCGCGCTCGGTCTGCTCGCCGGACTGCTGCTGCTCAACGCCCTGCTGCCGCACCCGGTGCTCTGGCCGATCTACCTGGTCGCCGCGCTGGTCGCGGCCTGCGACGGCCTGCAGCGCCCGGCGCTGGACTCGCTGCTGCCGCGGATCATCGCGCACCAGCACCTCACCGCTGCCTTCGCCCTCAAGTCCCTCTACCACAACGTCGCTTCGGTGGCCGGGCCGGCGCTGGCCGGCATCGTGGTGGCCTTCTCCGGGGTGCGGACCGCGTACGCGCTGGACGCGCTCACCTTCGCCGTCTCGCTGCTGCTGCTCCTGCGGATCAAGGCGGTGCCGCCGCCCATCGGCGCCGAGCGCCCGTCCGTACGGGCGGTGCTCACCGGGGTGCGGTACGCGTGGAGCCGCAAGGACCTGCTGGGCACCTACGCGATCGACACCTGCGCCATGCTGTTCGCCTTCCCGGTGGCCGTCTTCCCCTTCCTGGCCTCGGAGTTGGGCGCGAACTGGGCGCTCGGCCCGATGTACGCGGCCCCCGCCGCCGGCGGCCTGCTGGTCGGCGCGACCAGCGGCTGGACGTCCCGGGTCCACCGGCACGGGCGGCTGCTGGTAGCCGCTGCGGTCGGCTGGGGCGCGGCCATGGCGCTGGCCGGGCTGTCCGGGAACGTCTGGGTGGTGCTGCTCGGGCTGGCGCTGGCCGGCGGCGCCGACGAGATCAGCGGGATCGCCCGCTCGACGATGTGGAACCAGTCCATCCCGGACGCGGTCCGCGGCCGGATGGCCGGCGTCGAACTGCTCAGCTACTCCGTCGGCCCCCAGCTCGGCCAGGTCCGGGCCGGCACCATGGCCGGGCTGATCGGAGTGCGCGCCGCCGTCTGGACCGGCGGCCTGGCCTGCGTGGTCGCCGTGCTCGCGGTCGCCGCCGCGCTGCCGAGGCTGCTCGCGTACGACGACCGCGCCGACCCGCACACCGCGGCGGTCCGGGCCGAGCACGAACGGACCGAGCAGGAAAAGGCCGCCGCGGCGTGACCGGAGCGAACGGCCTCACTCACTGCGGGCCAGCGTCTCCCTCATGACGTCCTCGATGGGAACGCCCGGCGAGGGGTTGGCCATGCGCTCGTCGATGATCCGGTTGATCTCGCGGTCTTCCCGCTCCTGGTGCTCCCGCAGGACCTCGATCGACACAACGGCGGCGGCCTCCTTGTCGCGGCGCCTGATCACGGTGCTACTCGCCCCCCTTGTCCTTCGGCTCGTCCCTCCAGCGCGGGTCGTTCTGCCACTCCCGGTTGCGCTCGTCCACGGTCTGCAGCGCGTGGGCGGCCTCCTCGGGGGTGGCGTACGGCCCGAGGCGGTCCTTGGCCGGGCACTCGGGGCCCTCCTCGACCTTGCCGTGCTTGATGCAGTAGAACCACTCGCCGGGCTGGCCGGTCGGCTTGCGGTGGAATCCCAGGGGCATGACGCTCTCCCGTTCGGACGGATGGGTCGGTACCGATCATTCCCCGGCCCGGGCGGCTGCGCACACCACCCGGGAACGGCGGGGCCCGGCGGCTAGACTCGCCGCCATGGCTCTCGTACCCGGCATCCAGTCCCCCACCCGCAAGGTCCCGGCGCACATCACGCGTCCCGAGTACGTCGGGCGGCCCGCCCCGACGCCGTACACCGGGCCCGAGGTGCAGACCGCCGAGACGATCGAGAAGATGCGGATCGCGGGCGGGATCGCGGCCCGGGCGATGGAGGAGGCGGCCAAGCTGATCGCCCCCGGCGTCACCACCGACGCTCTGGACGTCGTGGCCCACGAGTACATGTGCGACCACGGCGCCTACCCGTCCGACCTCGGCTACCGGGGCTTCCCGAAGTCGATCTGCACCTCGATCAACGAGGTGATCTGCCACGGCATCCCGGACTCGACCGTGCTGCAGGACGGCGACATCGTCAACATCGACGCCACCGCGTACATCCACGGGGTGCACGGCGACCTCAACGCCACCTACCTGGTCGGCGACGTGGACGAGGAGTCCCGGCTGCTGGTCGAGCGCACCCGGGAGTCCCTCAACCGGGCGATCAAGACGGTCAAGCCGGGTCGTCAGATCAACGTCATCGGACGGGTGATCGAGTCCTACGCCAAGCGCTTCGACTACGGCGTGGTGCGGGACTTCACCGGACACGGCATCAACACGTCGTTCCACTCCGGCCTGGTCATCCCGCACTACGACAGCGAGCGGGCCACCGAGGTGATCAAGCCGGGCATGACGTTCACCATCGAGCCGATGCTGACCCTGGGGACGTACGACTACGAGATCTGGGCGGACGGCTGGACGGTCGTCACCAAGGACCGCAAGCGCACCGCCCAGTTCGAGCACACCCTGGTGGTCACGGCGGACGGCGCGGAGATCCTCACCCTGCCGTGACCCCGGCCGCCCCGAGCACCTCGGAGGCGAGCGGGCGAGTCACAGCGAGCGGGCGAGCCCCCGCCCCGAGCCGAAGGGGCGCGCCGGTGCCGAAAGCGAGAAGCGACAAGCGACGAAGGAGCGCCGGAGCGCCGACCGTCGGCACCGGGCCAAGAGCGCCCCGGAGGCGAGTGGGCGAGTAACAGCCTCAGCCGATGAGCCACTGCTCCTCGGCTACCGCGCCCACCTCGGTGCAGGCGTCGGTGAGCACGTCCAGGACGCGCAGCGGGTCCGGCAGCGGTTGCTCGGGCCCGCGCAGCCACCGCACCTGGGAGCCGTCCGGCAGCGCGGCCGGCGGGAGCAGGGTGTACGAGCCGCGGCAGTGCCAGCGCAGGCCGGGGTGCTCGGACATGGTGTCGGGAGTGGAGTCGAGCGCGCTCGGCCACCACTCGTCCTCGTCCTGCGGGGTGCCCCGGGTGGCCGTGAAGAACAGGTAGCGGTCCTCGCCGACGGCGGCGACCGGCCCCTCGACGCCCAGCGCGGTCAGCCGCTCCAGCGCCAGCCGGCCGGCCTCGGCCGGGACGTCCAGCACGTCGTGGACCCGGCCGGTGGCGGTGATGAAGTTGGCCTGCGGGTCGCGGGAGAGCCAGCGGGACAGCTGCTCGGTATCGGTGGTCGCCTGGGTCTGCCAGGCGAAGGAGACCGGGTGCTGGGCCGGGGCCGGGCAGGCCACCCGGTCACAGGAACATCGGTAGCCGGCCGGGTGGGCGGCGGGTGCGAGCGGGAATCCGGCGCGCACCGCGCCGAGCAGCTGATCCAGTCCGGCGGACGGGTCCTCGCCCCCCGGGCGGGCCCGCTGTCGATCACGCCTCTGCCACCAGGTCGTCCACCTGCCGCCGGCTTCCATCGGGCCCCTTCCGCGCACTGCTGTGCCTGGTGTGACACAGCGTTCGACGTACCACTCCGACGCAACGCACAGCGCCCCCCGCTGCTTCCCAGGTAGGTGCTCGGCCCTGCTGTCCGCGCCCTGCCGGCCGCGGCCCGGGGTCACCGGACGGCCGACGCCCGGGTCACGGTACGGAGTCGCGGCAGCACGCTGTCCGCGCCGATTCCGACCGGAGGGCGCGCGAACCCGCGCCTCACCCGGCCCGTACGGGGCCCGCTGACCCGGGTGAACCCCGAGGGCGTACAGGAAAGGATAGGGGTGCGCGGGGCCTCCGGATGACCGGGGGCGGTGCCTCTCCGGTCACACTCCGGGCACCCGGCCCTCACCGGACCTCCGTCTCGGGGTGCCCGGGCCATGCCCTGGGCGTGGCCACCACGTGGAGGTGAGACCCTGGAGGGGTGAAGAGCGCGGACACCGAATTCGTCGGCGGCCCCCTGGACGGGAAGATCCTCCCGATCCCGCTGGGGCCGATGCTCGGCGTGCCGAAGAAGTACAAGGTCCCGGTCCCCGCGCACGGCGAGACTCCCGCGCGCACACTGGTGTACGTCCGGAGCAAGCAGGTTCGGGGCCTGAGCTGGTTCTGGCGCTACGAGTACGACGAGGCGGCCACCGCCAAGGCCTCCGGCTGACGGGCCGCCCGTTCCGCTTCCCCCATCGCCTCCCCGGGAGCGTCGGCATGGCCAGGACGGTACGGCACCCCGCACGACACCACCGGAACCGCTCGCAGGCGGTCGCCCACCACAACCGGCAGGTCGCCGGGGTCACCGGGGTGCTGCTGCTGATGGTGTCCCTCTACACCGCGACGATCGGCCCCGACGGCTGGCTCTGGATCGGCTGGGCGGTGCTGCTGCTCGCCTGTGTGGCCCTGTTCGCGGTCCGGCCCTGAGCTTCCAAGGGGCCGGAGAGCAGCGGCACCGCCCGTCGTGTCCGTCCCCCCGCGCCGGTCAGTCATCCTCGGCGAGGATCAGGTACAGCTTCTTGCGGGCCTCGGTCAGCACCGCCAGGCCCTTGAGGCGCTGCGCCTCGGTGCCCGTCCGCATGACCTGGTTGACGGCCAGGTCGACCGTGGCGAGCGCCTGGCCGACCTCCTGGATCGCCTCCCAGTCGGCCTCCCGGCCGGCCTCCGCCCACGGCTCCGCCGGCCCGGCCTCGGCCTCGGCCCGGCCCGCCTCGGTGAGCGAGACCAGTCGCTTGCCGCCGATCTCCTCCGCGGTGATCAGGCCCTCCTCCTCCAGTAGCTGGAGGTTCGGGTAGATCGAGCCCGGGCTGGGCCGCCAGGCCCCGCCGGTCCGCTCGGTGATCTCGGCGATCATCTCGTAGCCGTGCATCGGCCGCTCCTTGAGCAGGGCCAGCAGCGACGCGCGGACGTCCCCGCGCCGGGCCCGGCCGCCGCGCCGCCCGTGCGGGCCGCCGCGTCGGGCGCCGTGGCCGCCGAAGCCGTGCCCGAACGGGCCGCCGCGCTGCGGGCCGAACCCGCCGAAGGCCTCCCGCCCCTCGAAGCCCTCCCCGGGCATCCCCCGGAACTCCGGGCCCGGCCCGCGGCGCCTTCCGCCTCCGCGCGGGCCCTCTCCACGAAATCGCATTCCTGAGCGCATCGCGCCCACCTCCTTGTTCGCCGAAACAGTCGAGTTACTGTCTCGATAGCTCGACGATATATCGGCGACTGTCGCTCGTCAACGGATGACGACACGCCCGCGCCACAGGGCGCGCGGGCCCGCCGGCGGCTACGGTGACGGGCATGGCCGGTGAACGAGACCTTGCGACCCTGCTGCGCGGCATGCGACCGCAGCTCAACCCGGGGCGGTACGTCTACTGCACCCTCCCCGCGAAGGTGCCCGCCGGGATGCGGCCGGTGGTGACCGTCGCCGAACCCGAAGGCGTGACCGTGGTGGTCGCCCAGGAGGAGGCGGACGCGCTCGGGCTGCGCTACGAGTACGTGGCGGCCTGGATCACCCTGCAGATCCACTCGGCGCTGGAGGCCGTCGGGCTGACCGCCGCCGTGGCCGGGCGGCTCGCCGAGGAGGGCATCAGCTGCAACGTGGTGGCCGGCTTCCACCACGACCACCTGTTCGTCGCCGCCGACGACGCCGACCGGGCCGTCCGGGCCCTGGAGGAACTCTCCACGCGCTCCGTCTGACGGTCCCGCCGGGTGGCCGCCGCCGACCGACCCTTCGACACTGGAAACAGCCGCCCCGCCAGGGCCGGCCCCACCGGAAGGAGACGGCCGCCATGGCCATCTGCGTCACCTGCGGCAACGACTACTGGCTCGCCTTCGAGATCAAGACGGTCACCGGCGACACCTACACCTTCGACAGCTTCGAGTGCGCGATGGAGAAGCTCGCCCCCCGCTGCGAACAGTGCGACGTCCGCATCGTCGGCCACGGCGTCGAAGTGGCCGGCTTGTTCTTCTGCTGCGCCAACTGCGCCCGCGTCAACGGCGGCCTCGGCGAGCAGATCCGCGATGCCGTCGGCTCCCACCCCGCCTGAACCCCGTCCCCGCGACGCACGAAGGCCCTCCGACCCGCGCTTCCCGCGCGGGCCGGAGGGCCTTCGGATGTTCAGGGGCGGAAGAGTCGGCCTGTACGCCGGGTTCTGTCTCCCGGGTTGCTCACGCGGCCCGGGGAGGCGGCCATCCATCTAGGGCTGCCGTTGCCGACAGCCTCGTGCGGTCCACCCGCGGACTCGGGCGAGCAGCCTTCAGACGTCCGCGCACGGTGCCCGAGGGCACCGATCTTGACCTTGCTCCAGGTGGGGTTTACCTAGCCGGCCGGGTCACCCCGGTCGCTGGTGGTCTCTTACACCACCGTTTCACCCTTACCCACGCGCCGTAGCGGTGGGCGGTCTGCTTTCTGTGGCACTGTCCCGCGGGTCACCCCGGGTGGGCGTTACCCACCACCCTGCTCTGTGGAGCCCGGACGTTCCTCGGCGGGTCAGGGACCCGTCGCGACCGCCCGGCCGGCTCTTCCGCCGTAGTGGTCATCGTAGCCGCTCGGGCGGGGCCTCCCGTACACCGGACCGGACCGCGGGCGGCTCGGCGCCGAGGCGGGCGGCCACCCGGGCGGCGGTGCCGGTGGCCCAGGCGGTGGTGGCGAGCAGCCCGAGGGCGAGGATCACGGCACCCAGGCCGACCACGATCCACCAACCGGCGTGGCTGGCCGGGGCGAAGCCGGTGGCCACCGGGCCGACCACGGCCGAGGTGACGACCGTGCCGATCACCGCCACACCCAGCGACTGGCCGACCTGCCGGCTGGTCGAGGCTACCGCCGCGGCCACGCCCGCCTGGGCGCGCGGCATGCCGGAGACCGCCGCGTTGGTGATCGGCGGGTTCACCATGCCGAAGCCGAAGCCGAACAGCGCGTACGCGACCAGCAGCAGCGCCGGCGGCGAGCCGGCGGACAGTCGGGTGAGCAGCAGGCCGCTCGCGGCGAGGCAGAGCCCGGCCACGGCCAGCGGCAGGCGCGGACCCCGGCTGCTGACGATCCGTCCGGACAGCGGCGCGCAGACCAGCATCATCCCGGCCATCGGCAGCGTCCACAGGCCCGCCACGACCGGAGCGTAGTGCCGGACGTCCTGCAGGTAGAGGGTGTTGAGGAAGAGGAAGCCGCCGAGCGCGGCGAAGGCGCAGACCGCGGTGACGGTGGCGCCGGTGAACGGGGCGCTGGCGAAGAACCGCGGGTCCACCAGCGGCTCGGCCACCCGCCGCTCCCAGAGCGGGAAGGCGACCAGCGCGGCCACCGCCGTGGCGGCCAGGGCGAGGATCAGCGGGGAGGTCCAGCCGTTGTCAGGGCCCTCGATGATCGCGGCGGTCCCGCAGCCCAGCAGGACGATCATCAGCAGCTGGCCCACCGGGTCCAGCCGACGCGGCCTCGGCGCGCGCGACTCGGGGACGTAGCGGACGGTCAGCAGTATGGCGGCCAGCGCCACCGGGACGTTGATCAGGAAGATCGAGGGCCAGCCGGCGCCGTCCACCAGGAAGCCGCCCAGCAACGGGCCGAGCGCCATCGAGATGCCGACCACGCCGCCCCAGACGCCGATCGCCCGGGCCCGCTCCTTCGGGTCGGTGAAGGTGTTGGTGATGATCGACATCGCCACCGGGTTGAGCATCGAGCCGCCCACCGCCTGCACCGCCCGGAACACCACCAGCCACTCCAGGCCGGGCGCCAGGCTGCACAGCAGCGAGCCGAGCGCGAAGCAGGTCAGCCCGATCTGGAACACCCGGCGGCGGCCGAAGCGGTCGGCCACCGAACCGAACAGCATCAGCAGCGAGGCCAGCACCAGGGTGTAGGCGTCGATGATCCACTGCAGTCCGGAGGCCGGGGCGTCCAGGTCCTTCTGGATCGCCGGCAGGGCGATGTTCACCACGGTGTTGTCGAGGCCGACGATGAACAGGCTCATGCAGCAGATCGCGAGGACGAGCAGGCGGCGGCGTCGCCCGGAGTCGGGGGCGTCGAGTGAGGCGGCGTGGGACACGGACCGATCCTCCCACCCCCGAGGCGGGCGCGGGGGCACGAACCGGACCTTCCGGGTGGCGGGCTCCGCGGTTCGCGGACCGCGACCGTGTGGGGGGGTGGCCGCTCAGACGGCGGCGAAGCGGACCGTCCGGGTGGCCGGGTCGGCCCTGGTCAGGCGGACGTCGATCACCCGGCCGAGCGGGAGCGGTCGCCCGTCGGCGGTGCCGTCCGCGTGGTCGGCTCCGCCTGGTCCGCCTGCGCCACCGGCTGGGCCGGTGCGGTCACAGCGGGCCCGGACGGCGGGTTCGCGCAGCTGGACGGTGCCGGAGCCGGGGCGCTTCCCGTCGACCTCGATGACCACCGCGGAGAAGTCCTCGCCCTCCCGGCCGACCAGCAGCTCCGCCTCCACCAGATCCACGCAGGCCCGTTCCACCTCGGCCGCCCGGCGGTCCCCGCTCGCCATCAGCGCCGGTACGGCCGGCAACGCCTCCCGTGCCCAGTCCGGCACGTCCTCCCCCGCCGCCACCGCCGCGCACACCTCCTGCGCGAAGCGGTCGCCGAGCCGGCGCAGCGGCGCGGTGCAGTGCGCGTACGGGGCGGCCAGCGCGGCGTGGCCCGGCTCGGCGGGGGCGGGCAGGCCGCGGGACTCGTCGAAGGCGTGGTAGCCGGCGCCGCGCAGCAGCCCGGTGCAGGCGTTGAGGAAGGCGGCGTTCAGCGGCACTTCCGGGTCGAGCGAGCGGATCAGCTCCGGGTACGGGAGCGCCTGCGGCCAGTCCACGTCCAGCGCGGCGGCGATCCGGCGCAACCGCTCGTACGCTGCGGCGGGCGCGGCCGGCAGGGTGCGCAGCAGGCCGACGCCGGCGTCCAGCATCAGTTCGGCCGCGGCCATGCCGGTGAGCAGCGAGATCTGCGCGTTCCAGCCGTCGGCGGGGCTCGGCGCGCGGTAGCCGAGGACGTAGCCGTGCAGGGTCTCCTCGACCTCCTGCTCGGGCACCGGCAGGCTGACCCCGCCCCGGACGCGCTCCTGCTCCTCGCGCAGCCGGCCGACGGTGGCGAGCAGGGCGAGCGGCTCGTCGGCGCCGCCGAGGTCCACGGCGCGCTGGACGGCGGCGTAGTCCAGGCGGCGGTGCGAGCGGACCACGGCGCGGCGGACGTCCGCCAGGACGACGGCGCCGTCGGCGTCCAGGTCCAGCTGCCAGAGCAGGGCGGGACGCGGCTCGCCGGGCAGCAGGCTGGCGGCGTCCTCGGAGATCCGGGCGGGGTGCAGCGGGACGCGGTGGTCCGGGAAGTACAGCGTCTCGACCCGGCGCCGGGCCTCCACGTCGATCGCCCCGCCGGGGCGGACGAAGGCGGCGACGTCGGCGATCGCGTAGTGCACCCGGTAGCCGCCGCCCGGACGGTGGCTGAGGTGCATCGCCTGGTCGAGGTCCCGGGAGCCCGGCGGGTCGACGGTGAACAGCGGCAGCTCGGTGGCGTCGTACTCCGGCAGCCAGGGCCGCTCGGCCGCCTCCTCCGCCTCGGCGAGCACCGCCTCCGGCCACTCGGTGTGGATCTCCAGATGGGTGCGGAGCTCGGTCAGCTCGGTGTTGATCCGGGCGGAGTCGGCGGCCTTGACGCGCAGTTTTCGGCGAGGCATGGACGCCAGGGTAGAGCGGGATCAGGGGATTCCCTCTCCTCCGCCACTCACCGTAGCGGTGAACGCTCATGAAGCCCACCGAGTTGCCGGACGTCGGCCGCAGTAGGGTGGCGGGGTTCGTCCGCCACAAACTGTTGAGGAGTCCGCTGTGCTGGTGCTGTTGCCACCCTCGGAGGGCAAGGCCGGGTCCGGGGACGGCGAGCCGGTCGCGCTCGACCGGCTGTCGCTGCCGGGGCTGACGGCGGCACGCGGTGCGGTGCTGGACGCGCTGGTCGGCCTCTGCCGGGGTGACGAGGACACCGCCGCCGAGGTGCTGGGCCTCACCCCCGGCCTGCGCGGCGAGATCGCCAAGAACGCGGGCCTGCCGACGGCGGGGGCCCGTCCGGCGGCCGAGGTGTACACCGGGGTGCTGTTCGACAACCTGGGCCTGGCCACCCTGGACGCCGCCGCGTACGGCCGGGCCGAGCGTTCGCTGCTGGTGTTCTCCGGGCTGTGGGGCGCGGTGCGGATCTCGGACCGGATCCCGTCCTACCGCTGCTCGATGGGCGTGAAACTCCCCGGCCTGGGGGCGCTCGGCGCGTACTGGCGGGGCGCGATGGCCCCGGTGCTGCCGGAGGTGGCGGACGGGCTGGTGCTGGACCTGCGCAGCTCCGCGTACGCGGCGGCCTGGAAGCCTGCCGGCGAGGTGGCCGCCCGGACCGCGACCGTCCGGGTACTGCAGGAGCGGGGCGGCAAGCGCACGGTGGTCAGCCACTTCAACAAGGCGACCAAGGGCCGGCTGGTGCGGGACCTGCTGGTCGCCGGGGCCGAGCCGAAGACGCCGGGCGAGCTGATGGACGCGCTGCTGGGGCTGGGCCACCGGGTCGAGCTGGCGGCGGAGGGCACGGCGCGCAAGCCGTGGCAGCTGGACGTGGTGGTCACGGACGTGCACTGAGCGCGTGGGCGGGCCCGGGGGCCCGCCCACCCACCGACGTCAGCGCAGGTGCGAGGTGTCGTTGAGCAGCCGCAGCGAGGCGTTGCCGTCCGCGTAGTACTGGACGGCGCAGATCGAGGCGGCGGACAGCTCCATCCGGTACATCGAGTCCGGCGGGGCGCCGAGCGCCAGCCGGACCAGGGTCTTGATCGGGCTGACGTGCGAGACCACCAGCACGGTCTTCCCCGCGTACCGGGCGAGGATCTTGTCCCGGGCGACGCCGGCCCGGTGGGTGAGCGTGGTGAAGCTCTCGCCGCTGCCGGTCGGCTTGGCCTTGGCGGAGCCGAGCCAGGCCGACAGGTCGTCCGGGTACCGCTCCTGGACCTCCGCGAAGGTCAGGCCCTCCCAGTCACCGAAGTCGACCTCGCGCAGCCCGTCCTCGAGCCGGACCTCCAGGCCGAGCCGGGCGGCGACGGTCTCGGCGGTCTGCCGGGTGCGGCGCATCGGGGAGGCGACGACCGCCTGGATGCTGCCGCGCGCGGCCAGCGCCTCGGCGGCCCGTTCGGCCTGCCAGCGGCCCTTGTCGGAGAGCTCCGGGTCGGTGCCGCCGCTGCCGGAGAAGCGCTTCTCCGGGGTGAGCGGGGTCTCGCCGTGGCGCAGCAGGACGAAGGTGGTGGGGGTGCCGAGGTCGGCGGGGGCGGCCCAGCCGGCCTTCGGGGCGGGGGTCTCCAGTGGCGGCTCGTCGGCGACCACGGCCTTGGCCTTCGGCTCCCACCGACGGCCCGCCTGGCCGGCGTCCATGGCCTCGTTGGCCAGCCGGTCGGCGTCCTTGTTCCGCTCGCGCGGGATCCAGGTGTAGGTGACCCGGCCGCGCGGGAAGACCGTGCGCGCCTCGGCGGCGAGCGGCTGCATGTCGGGGTGCTTGATCTTCCAGCGTCCGGACATCTGCTCGACGACCAGCTTGGAGTCCATCCGGACGTCCACCGAGGCGTCCGGGTCGAGCTCGCGGGCCGCCTTGAGGCCGGCGATCAGGCCCCGGTACTCGGCCACGTTGTTGGTGGCGTGGCCGATGAACTCGGCGGCTTCCGCGACGAGCTGCCCGGTGTCGCCGTCCCGGACCACCGCGCCGTAACCGGCCGGCCCCGGGTTGCCCCGGGACCCGCCGTCGGCCTCGACGATGAAGCGCGCCGTCACCGGCTCAGACGCCCGAGTCGGCGGTGCGGACCAGGATCCGCGAGCAGTTCTCGCAGCGGACGACCTTGTCGGCCGGCTCGGCCTTGATGGCGTTCAGCTCGGTGATCGAGAACTCGGTGCGGCAGCCCTCGCAGCGACGCTGGTAGAGACGGGCCGCGCCGACGCCGCCCTGGGTCTCACGCAGCTTGGTGTAGACCTTCAGCAGGTCGGCGGGGATGACGGCGGCCACGGTCTCGCGGTCGCGCTTGACCTTCTCGGCCTCGCCGTCGATCTCGGCGAAGGCGGCGTCGCGGCGGCCCTCAGCCTCGGTGAGGACGACGGTGGAGTGCTCCAGGCGGGCGCTCAGCTCCTCGACCCGGGCCTTGGCGGTCTCCTGGCGCTCCATGATCTCCAGCACGACCTCCTCCAGGTCGCCCTGGCGCTTGGCCAGCGAGCCGATCTCGTGCTGGAGGTTCTCCAGGTCCCTCGGCGAGGTGATCGCGCCGGAGTCCAGGCGCTGCTGGTTGCGGGCGGCGCGGGAGCGGACCTGCTCGACGTCCTGCTCGGCCTTGGTCAGCTCGCGGGCGGTGTCGCCCTTCTGGGCCTCGGCGGCGACGACGAGGTCCTTGAGGGCGGTGTGGTCGGCGGTGGCCTTCTCGATCTCGGCGTGCTCCGGCAGGCTCCGGCGCCGGTGGGCCAGCTGGTCGAGCTTCGAGTCGAAGGCCTGGAGGTCGAGCAGGCGGATCTGGTCAGCGGGCGCGGCGTTCAAGCGGAAAGCTCCTGTGAATCGGGTCAGGCGGTGAAGGACATGGGGGCGTGCGCGGTCCACGGGTCGGTGACCCGGTGGGAGACCTTGGTCTCCAGGGCCCAGCCGCGCTCGTCGGCGGCGCCCCGCAGGGCGCGCTCGGCCAGCGCGAGCCAGGGCCACTCGGTGGCCCAGTGGGCGGCGTCGATCAGCGCGACGGGCGCGGCCTCGGCGGCCTCGGACGCCGGGTGGTGGCGCAGGTCGGCGGTCACGTAGGCGTCCACGCCGGCCGCCCGTACGTCGGCGAAGAGGCTGTCGCCCGAGCCGCCGCACACCGCGACCCGGCTGACCAGCCGGTTCGGGTCGCCGGAGACACGGACCCCGGCGGCGGTGGCGGGCAGGCCCGCGGCGACCTGCGCGGCGAAGGCGGACAGGGGCAGCGGGGGCTCCAGCAGGCCGATCCTGCCGGTGCCCCGGCGGCCCAGCGGGTCGGTCGGGTCCGGCACCAGCGGGCCGGTGACCCGCAGGCCGACCGCCTCGGCGAGCGCGTCCGAGACGCCGGGGTCGGCGTGGTCGGCGTTGGTGTGGGCGACGTGCAGCGCGATGCCGTTGGTGATCAGCGTGTGCACCACCCGGCCCTTGAAGGTGGTGGCGGCGACGCTGGTGGTGCCGCGCAGGTAGAGGGGGTGGTGGGTGACGACGAGGTCTGCGCCCCACTCCACGGCCTCGTCGACGACCGCCTGGACGGGGTCGACGGCGAACAGCACGCGGCTGACCTCGGCCTGAGGGTCTCCGCAGACCAGGCCGACGGCGTCCCAGGACTCCGCCCACTGCGGGGGGTAGACCTCTTCGAGCGCGGTGATGACGTCGGACAGATTCGGCACCTGTCGAGACTACCGTGCGCGCGGGGGCGGTCGGGCCTCGGCCGTTCGGGGGGCGGCGCCCCCGGGCGCCCGGGCGTAGGTACCCGGGGTGTTCGGACGCCGGAGCCCGGGGTGTTCGGACGCCGGTGCCGCGGGCGTACGGATGCGCGTCAACCTGCGGCGGAGGCGTCGGAAGCGCCCCGCGCGGGCCGCGCGCTCCCGTACGCCCGGCGCCCGATACTCACAGCAGGGTTCTCGTACGAATTCGAAACCGCTCCTGGATCACCCTTATGAGTGAAGTGACCCGGCTCTGCGTTGAGCCGCCGGTTTTCTCGAAACTAACTTCAGTCCTGCGAACGGGAGTTGCCCCGGCAGTAGCCCCGACCGGTGGGTCGGAGGTCCGGGCGAGGACTCCCGCGCCGGAGCGGCGCTCCCGCTCCTTCCGAGGAAACCGATCAGGCCGTGCCACCGCGTCCTGGTGCCGAGCAGTGGCACCCGGACACGGCGGTCGAGACGAAGGGATGTGGTGGCGAATGGGGGCGGGCACATCGCTGCGTACGGCCGGGGGCCGGGGGTCGGCGGGGCACGGGCCGGGTGCGGCCGGTTCGTGGCCGGAGACGACGCGGGCGGCACTGACCGGTGCCGCAGGCCGAGGAGGCGACGGCGACTGGGACGTCACCGTCGGCGGCTTCTGGTGCACGGCCAGGCCGTCCGCGTCATCGCCCTTACCGACGCAGGGCTGGAAGCTCCACGTCAGCGCGGCGTCGGTGGTGGGCGGGGAGGTGCTCGCGGCGGTGGTGCGGGTGCTCGCCGCCGACCCGTGCGACTTCAAGTTCGCCGCCGGGGAGGAGCGCCTGCGCGAGCTCAACTCCCGTAACAGCGACCGGGGCTCGGCGGGCAAGTTCATCACCGTCTACCCGGCGGACGATGCGCAGTTCCAGCGGCTGGCGGCCGAGCTGGACCGGGTCACGGCCGGGCTGCCGGGGCCGGTGGTGCTGTCGGACCGGCCGTACCGGCCGGGCAGCCGGGTGCACTACCGGTACGGCGCGTTCGCGTCACGGGCGGAGCTGGGCAACGACGGGGAGTACCGCTCCGTGTTGCGCGGGCCCGGCGGGGAGCGGGCCGAGGACGTGCGCGGGGGGTCGTACCGGGCGCCGGGGTGGGTGCGGGACCCGTTCTCCTCTCCCGCTGTCGGGCGGCGCAAGGGCGGAGTACTGCTGGCCGGGCGGTACGCGGTGACCGCCGCCGTGCGGCACGGTGCGAAGGGGGGCGTGTTCCTCGGGCGGGAGGCGGTCGGCGGCGCGGAGGTCGTGGTCAAGCAGGCCCGTGCGCACATCGAGGTCGACCGCGCCGGGACGGACGCCCGCGACGCGCTGCGGCACGAGGCCGCGTTGCTCGCCCGCCTGGACGGGCAGGAGCTGGCGCCGCGCGCTGTCGAACTGATCGAGCAGGACGACTCCGTCTTCCTGGTGCAGGAACGAATCGCCGGACAGCCGTTGGGCGCCTGGGTCGCCACCCGGCTGCGCCACGACGGCAGCCCGGACGTGGACTGGGCCGAGGCCGAGCCGGTGGTGCACGGGCTGCTCGACCTGGTCGAGCGGGTGCACGCCCAGGGGCTGGTGCTGCGCGACTTCTCTCCCGGCAATGTGATGGTCCGCCCGGACGGCGGCCTGCGGCTGGTCGACCTCGAACTCGCCGCCGAGACCGGCCACCTGGCCGGATCGGCCGGCACCCCCGGCTACCGGGCCCCGGAGCAGGGGCGACTGGCCCTGGCCGGCTCCTGCATCGCCGATCCGGCCGTCGACCTGTACGCGCTCGGCGGGCTGTTCTTCCTGCTCGCGACCGGGCACGACCCGCTGCTGCCGGAGGACCTGCCGCAGGCCCGTCCGGTCGCCGAGTGCCTCGGGCGATGGCTCGCCCTCGCCGCCCGCACGGGTGCGACGGCGCGACGGCTGGCGCCGGTGGTGCTGGGGCTGCGCGCAGAGGAACCGGGGCAGCGGTGGGGGGTGGCGAGGGCTCGGGCGGAGCTGGGCGGCGCCGCTTCGGTCACCGTCAGTCCGCTGTGGCATGCGGCCGCCGCCCGGCAGAGCACGGGCACCGCCGCGCGGCGCGGCGACGGCCCGCCGCTCGACCGACTGCTGTGCGACGGCCTGCGGCACCTCGCCGCCACCGCGACGCCCGAGCGGGCCGACCGGCTCTGGCCCGTCGTCCCCGCCGGGGAGCGGACGGACCCGTGCAACGTCCAGCACGGCGCGGCCGGCGTACTCGCCGTCCTGGCGCGGGCCGTGACGGCCGACGGGCTGCCGGAGGACGTCCGGGCGCAGGCCGCGCGCACGGCCCGTACCGCCGCGAGCTGGATCGAGCGGCGCGTCGCGGCCGAACCGGTGGTGCTGCCCGGGTTGCACTTCGGGCGGTCGGGCACCGCGTGGGCGCTGCTGGACGCCGCCCGCGCACTCGGCGACGCCGAGTTGGCCGAGCGGGCCGCCACGCTCGCCCACCGGGTCGCCGTCGAGTGGCCCAACCCCGACGTGTGCCACGGCGCGGCAGGCGCGGGCTTCGCCCAACTGCGGTTCGCTGCCGAGAACTTCGGCGAGGACTTCAGCGAGAACCTCAACGACGACTTCCTTTCCCGGGCCGCCGGCTGCGCCCGAACCCTGCTCGCCGCCGCGCAGCAGGAGCCGTACGGCACGGTCTGGCCGGTGCCGGCGGACTTCGACTCGGCGCTCGCGGGGATCACCCATCTCGGCTTCGCGCACGGGGTGGCGGGCGTGGGCGCCTTCCTCCTCGCCGTCGCCGAAGCTCTCGCCGTCGATGGCCTGCGCGACGGCCCTCTCGCCTCCGACGCTCTGGCTGCCGCCGTCGACGCCGGGCGGACGCTAGCCGCGACCGTGCGGTGGGGCTCCGACCGACGGACCGCCTGGTGGCCGCAGAGCGCGGCCGACCCCGACCACATCCGGCTCTCCCACTGGTGCAGCGGCTCCTCCGGCGCGGGCAGCTTCCTGCTCCGGCTCTGGCGGG
Source organism: Kitasatospora sp. NPDC056531 (assembly GCF_042794375.1). Taxonomy (NCBI): domain Bacteria; kingdom Bacillati; phylum Actinomycetota; class Actinomycetes; order Kitasatosporales; family Streptomycetaceae; genus Kitasatospora; species Kitasatospora sp. NPDC056531. The sequence goes on from NZ_JBHTTU010000003.1 coordinate 164,269, forward strand.
CCACCGGCGAGCGCGCCCCCCTCGACCTCGCCCACGCCGCCGGGCGGGCCGTACTGGCCGGCCGCTGGCACAGCGGGGTGAGCGCCTGCCACGGGCTGGCCGGCGACGGCGAGTACCTGCTGGACCTCGCCGAGGCCACCGGCGATCCCGAATTCCACACCGGAGCACTGGAGTTGGGACAGCTGATCGCCTCCCGAGCCGCCCTGCGCAACGGCCTGCTGACGCTCCCCGACGAGACCGGTACCGGCTGCGCCACCGCCTACGGCACCGGCACCGCGGGCCCGCTGGCCTTCCTGCTCCGGCTGCGCCACAGCGGCCCGCGGCTCTGGCTCGATCCGGTCCCGCCCGTGGAACGCCGACTCCCCTCCGACACAGGCGGGGTGAGCGAGGCATGAACGTGGCCACCCGCACCACCACCCGGGCCCTGCGGCGCCTCAGCTTCGCCTTCGCCGCCGACGGCAGCCACGCGGCCTGCCTCGCCGCGGCCGCCGACAGCGGCTGGTACGTGGAGAGTTGGCGACTTCCGTCGAACGGCGAACCGGCCGCGCCGACCGCACTGCCGCTGTCCGGCAACCGCTCGGAGAACCTGCGCTCACAGCTGGTCGCACTGCCCGACGGCTCGGCACTGATCTGCCGGCACGACGGCGAGCGGCACGACCTGGTCCGCCTCTCGCACGGATCGTCCGGCGCGTCAGACCCGTCCGGCCGGTCCGGCCCGTCCGGCTTGCCAGGTGAAAACGCCGCCGTGGAACAGCAGTTGGCCACGCTCCGGATGCCCGGGCTACGCCTGCTCCCGCTCCCGGTGCCGCCCGACGCCGTCCCGCGCACCCCGGTGGCGCTCGCGCTCGGCACGGACACCCGTCCGGCGACCACCGTCTGGCTGGTCCGGGCGGACGGCAGCGAGCCCGAGCAGCTCGCCGAGATCCCCGGCCTGCACGGCGGCGGCGTCTGGCTGGACCGCGCTGGCGTACTGCTCGCACTGGACCGGGTGGCCGGCGGACTGGTCCGCACCGTCGTACTGGACCTGCGCAGCGGGACCACCACCCCGCTGCTGGAGATCGGCGAGCACAGCAACGACCGGCTGGTGCTGTTCGACCCGGACACCCGCTTCGCGATGGTGCGCAGCGACGCGCCAGGCACCGACCGGCTCGGCTGGGGCGTGCTGGGCGGCGGCGAACCACTGCGGTTCCCGGAATGTCTGCACGTCGCGGGCATGTTCCTGCGGCCGGTCGCGCTGCGGCAGGCGGCGGACGGCCCCCGGGTAGCCGTACAGATCGACCACGGCGCCGGGTCGGCGCTAGCCCTGTGGCGGCCCGGCGTCGGCCGGCTGGACCCGCTGCCGGTGCCGCCCGGGCGGCTCGGCGCGGTCGGGCACTGGAGCGAGGCGGGGCTGCGGCTCCCCTACTCCTCGCCCGACCACCCGACGGCACTGGCCACCCTGGACGTGGACGCACTGCTGGCACACGGCCCGGTCCCGGCCGGTTCCAGCCCCATGCCGCTGCCGCTCCAACTCGCGCCGCTGGGTTCGGGGTTGCCCGGCCCGTGGCGGGACACCGTACTGCCCTGGCAGCCCGGCGGGCTGCGCGCCGCCCGCACCCCGCCCGTCGGCTGGCGCCTCGACGGCAGCACGCCGCCCGGCGAAGGCGGCCGCTGGCAGCCCGCGCAGAGCCTCGAACTCGCCGGCCCGGCAGGCCCGTTGGAGGCGGTGGTGTACGGCGGGGACGCCTGGCTGAGCAGCCCGCACCTGGTGCTGGCGCTGCACGGCGGCCCGGCGGACGCCTGGCGGCTGGAGTTCGACCCGGCGCTGCAACGGATGGCCGCCGAAGGCCTGGCGGTGGTCGCGCCCAACCAACGGGGCTCCACCGGCTACGGGGTGCCGCACGCGCTGGCCATCCGGGGCGCCTGGGGCGGACCCGACCTGGACGACGTGCTGTACCTGCTGGACGGCATCGCCGGCCAGCGCGCGGCACTCGGCCTGGAACCGCCCGCGCTGTTCGGCGTCAGCTACGGCGCGTTCCTGGCGCTGCTGGCGGCCGCGCACGCGCCGGCCGAGCAGGTCGCCCGCTGCGCGGTGGTCGCGCCGTTCCTGTCCGGCGCCCGACTGCTGGCCGAAGCGGCGCCACCCGTACGGGCGTTGACCACCCGGCTGGGCGGCGGCGAGCCGATCGCCGACGCCCGCGGCCCGCGCGACGTCCTACAGCTGGCGCACCGGCTGAGCGCACCGCTGCTGGTGGTGCACGGCAACCGGGACGAGGTCGTACCGGTCAGCCAATCCCGGTCACTGCGGCACGAGTTGCTGCGGATCGGCCGGGTCGAGGGCGCGGACTTCCGGTATGTCGAGGCGGCCGGATCCGGGCACGAGGTGCTCGCCGAGGAGGGCGCCGCCGTGCTGCACGAGCTGCTGGCCGGCTTCCTGCGGACCGGCCGGCCGGGCTGATCCCGGCCCAGGACCGACCCCGATGCCGGGCTGATCCCGGCTTCCCACAGACTCCCGGACCCACAGCGGTCCGGGGCACCACCCCCGGTGCGGCGGATGGAGGCCACCCGGGGGCAACACCCGACGCCCGCAGGCAGATCGCGGCGGGCGTGAACCCAAGGGGAGGACCCGATCATGGAGAACATGGTGGACTTTGAGACCGACCTCGCGGCGCTGCAGGACCTGCCGGAGACCGAGTCCGTCGAGCTGACCGGCCACGGCAGCGGCTGCCAGTACACCTGTCTCATCCTGACCTGCCTGATCTTCACCAACAGCTGAGCCATCGGCTGACCAGGCAGTAGTCCGTGGGTGCCGGTCCCACCCCTTCCGCCAAACAAGGGAAGAAACCCCCCCCCTCCTCCTCCCCCCCCCCCGCGTCTGCTTGTTTCCCGCTGTGCCTACTTCTTGTAGAGCGCCTCGATCTCGGCGGCGAAGTCCTTCAGCACGACGTTGCGCTTGAGCTTGAGCGAGGGCGTCAGGTAGCCGCTCTCCTCGGAGAACTCGGTGTCCAGCAGGCGGAACTTCTTGACCGCCTCGGCGTGCGAGACGGCCGCGTTGCCGTCGTCCACCGCGGACTGCAGGGCGGCCAGCAGGTCCGGGTCGTCGGCGAGCTCGGCGACGGTGGCGGCGGCGGGCTTGCCGTTGAGCTCCTTCCACTTGGGGAAGAAGTCCGAGTCGACGGTGATCAGACAGGCGATGAAGGGCTTGCGGTCGCCGACCACCATGACCTCGCCGACCAGGGCGTGGGCCCGGATCCGGTCCTCGATCACGGCCGGGGCGACGTTCTTGCCGCCCGCGGTGACGATGATCTCCTTCTTGCGGCCGGTGATGGTCAGGTAGCCCTCGGAGTCCAGCGAGCCGAGGTCGCCGGTGGCGATCCAGCCGTCCTTGAGGGTGTCGGCGGTGGCCTGCGGGTTGTTCCAGTAGCCGGTGAAGACGTGCGGGCCCTTGAAGAACACCTCGCCGTCCTCGGCGACCCGGACCGAGGCACCGGGCACCGGCTGGCCGACCGTACCGATCTTCGGCTTGTCCCACGGGTTGAAGGTGGTGGCCGCGCAGGTCTCGGTCAGGCCGTAGCCCTCCAGGACGGTGAAGCCGATGCCCCGGTAGAAGTGGCCCAGGCGCTCGCCGAGCGGAGCCCCGCCGGAGAGGGCGTGGGTGGCCCGGCCGCCGAGGGCCGCGCGCAGCTTGCTGTAGACCAGCTTGTCGAAGAGCGCGTGCTTGAGCCGCAGGACCAGGCCCGCACCGCCGGTGTCCAGCGCCCGGCTGTAGGCGATCGCGGTCTCGGCGGCCTTGTCGAAGATCTTGCCCTTGCCGTCGGCCTGGGCCTTGGCGCGGGCGGTGTTGTAGACCTTCTCGAAGACTCTGGGCACGCCCAGGATCATGGTCGGCTTGAAGGCGGCCAGCTCGGCGGTGACGTCCTTGATGTCGGAGACGTGTCCGAGCTTGATCGGCGCCATCGCCGGGCAGATCTCGGCGATCCGGGCGAGCACGTGGGCCAGCGGCAGGAAGAGCAGGATGGAGCTCTCGCCGGTGCGGAACAGCGGGGCCAGCCGCTCGACGATGTTGCCGCACTCGGCGAGGAAGTTGCCGTGCGTCAGCTGGCAGCCCTTCGGGCGGCCGGTGGTGCCCGAGGTGTAGACGATGGTGGCGACCGAGTCGGGGCCGGCGATCGAGCAGCGCTCCTGGACCGTCGCGTCCGGGACGTCCTTGCCCGCCTCGGCCAGCGCGGCGAGCGCGCCGCCCTCGATCTGCCAGAGGTGCTTCAGCTCCGGCAGCCGGTCGCGGACCTCCTCGACCACCTTGTGGTGCTGGTCGGTCTCGGTGAGGACGGCGACCGCGCCCGAGTCGCCGAGGATCCACTCGACCTGCTCGGCGGAGGAGGTCTCGTACACCGGCACCGTGATCGCGCCGGCCGTCCAGATCGCGAAGTCCAGCAGCGTCCACTCGTAGCGGGTGCGGGACATGATGCCCACCCGGTCACCCGGCTCGATGCCCGAGGCGATCAGGCCCTTCGCGGCTGCGTGCACCTCGGCGAGGAACTGGACCGCGGTCAACTCCTGCCAGCGGCCGTCCACCTTCCGGCTGAGCACCGCGACGTCCGGGTGCTCCTCGGCGTTCCGGTGCACAGGGTCGGAGAGGTTACCGCCGCTCGGTACCTGATAGAGGGCCGGAAGGCTGAAGTCGAGCAAGACTGCTCCTCGTTCGCGACGCTGCGGGACGGCAGGACGTTACTGCCCGGTAGGCAGCTTCGACCAGGGGGTCGGCCCCGGTGTTCGAAGTGTCACACCCGGCCGGGTCGGACCAGGCGGTGACCGGGTCGTTCGACTGGCACCCTACGGCAGGGCCCGGGTGACCGGTCGGTGGCATGCCCCGCCGCCCGGCCCGCACCGCCCGGCGCCGGTGCCCGTGCGGCCGGGTGGATCGTCGGTCGCGATAGCCTGCTCCGGGCGGATCGGGTCGAGCGCGCCCCGACCGGACCGGCAGCCAGAGGGACGACACGGAGGGCCATTCCATGGCGGAGCACACCAGGTCGAGCATCACCATCGACGCGACCCCGGCCACGGTCATGGCCGTGATCGCCGACTTCGCCGCCTACCCGGCCTGGACCGGTGAGGTCAAGGAGATCGACGTCCTGGAGACCGGTGAGGACGGCCGCGCCGCCAAGGTCCGGCTGCTGCTGGACGCCGGCGCCATCCGCGACGAGCACGTCCTCGCCTACACCTGGGACGGCGACCGCGAGGTCGGCTGGACCCTCGTCCGCAGCCAGATGCTCCGCTCGCTGGACGGCTCCTACACCCTCGCCGCGCTGGCCGGCGGCCGCACCGAGGTCACCTACCAGCTCGCCGTGGACGTCAAGATCCCGATGCTCGGCATGATCAAGCGCAAGGCCGAGAAGGTCATCATCGACCGCGCGCTGGCCGGTCTGAAGAAGCGCGTCGAGGGCTGACGAGGGCTGACACGGCGGAACGGGGCCTGACGGCATGACGGCGACGCGCACCATCCTGGTCAGCGGCGACGCGGGCGCGCCCACCGTGGCCGCCGCCACCGCCCTGCACGCCGCCGGGCGCGGCCACCGCACCTGGCTGCTTGCCGCCGACGACCCGCACCGCGCCCTGGACTCCGTCCTCGGCACCCGACTGGAACCCGAACCGCTGCGCTACGCACCGGGCCTGACCGTCTCCCGGATCGACGAGCAGGCCGCCTTCCGCTACGCCGTCGGCGAGCTGACCGGCCGGCTCAAGCCCGCCCTCGACCTGCTCGGCGCCGAACAGCTCGACCCCGAGGAGCTGACCGCCCTCCCCGGCATCGCCAGGCTCGCCCTGCTGCGCGCCCTGCCGGCCGCCGACCAGGACGTCCTGGTGGTGCTCGCCCCGCCGCCCGCCGAGCTGATCGCCACCCTCGCCCTGCCCGAGCAGCTGACCCGCTACCTGGACCGGCTGGTCCCCGAGCAGCGGCAGGCCGCCCGGGCGCTGCGCCCGCTGCTGGCCGGGCTGGCCGGCGTCCCGATGCCCGCCGAGTGGCTGTACGGGGGACGCGCCAAGGCCGCCGCGGCGCTCGCCGAGTCCCGCGCCGCGATCGACGACCCCGGCACCAGCGTGCGCCTGGTCGTCCCGGCCGACGGCCACCCGTACGGGGAGCTGCGCCGGATCCGGGCCGGGCTCGCGCTGCACGGGCACCGGCCGGACGCCGTCGTCGTGCACGGCGCCCTGCCACCGGCCGCCCTCGCCTCGCCCGACCCCTGGCTGGCCGCACTGGCCCGCCGCCGCCAGGAGGAGCTGGACCGGCTCACCGCCGACACCGACGCCCCGGTGCTGGTCTCCAGCCAGGCCGAGGGCACCCTGGAGGCGGTCGCCGACCACCTGTACGGGGACGGGCCCGGCCCCGAGCGGCTCGACCCGGTGCCCTGGACGGTCGAGGACCGGCTCGCCGAGGAGGGCCTGCTGGTCTGGCACCTCGACCTGCCCGGCGCCGACCGCGCCGAACTCGACCTGGTCCGCCGGGGCGACGACCTGGTGGTCGGCCTCGGCGCCCACCGCCGGGTGCTCGCCCTGCCCTCCGCGCTGCGCCGCTGCACGGTGGCCGGGGCCGGGCTGCACGAGGGGCTGCTCTCGGTGCGGTTCGCACCCGATCCTTCGCTCTGGCCGCACGGCTGACGGGTCTTCCGACTTTTCTTCGGGCGCGGGGCCGTCCGGTAGCGTCGGGCCCGAGGGCCGCGGGGTGCGGCCACGGCCGAGGAGGCGCCCGCGATGACCAGCACCGACGACCGCACCGAGCCCGGCGCCGACCGCACCGAGTCGGCCGACGGGCAGTCCCACCCCTTCGGGCCCGAGCTGGGCCCGCTGGTGGACGAGGTGCGCCGGTTCGCCACCGCCCTCGGCGAGAAGGCGCAGGAGACCAGCGCCACCACCCTGATCACCCTTTCCGGGCTGGCCGACCGCCTGCGCTCCCAGCAGCCGGAGGTCTACTCCCACCTGGCCGCCGCCGGCTCCGGGATCGCCGCCGCGGGTGCCGAGCTGCTGGCCGCCTACCGCGCCGCGGTGGCCGGGCACGAGCGGCGCTGGACGGCGGGGGACGGGGCGTCGGCGGAGAAGATCGACCTCGACGCGCCGGGCGGGGCCGAGGGGCCCGACGGGGCTGACGAGACGTCCGCCAAGCAGTGAATCCGTAAATCGCGCAGCGTGAACGCGCTGCTCTCGTACGTCACGAAGAAGGAGATTAGATACGACTTTTGAAGTCTCTCGGCCCGGCTGTCCCAGAAATGTCTTCGGATAATGTATGCGAGGCTATGTACGGGGACAGGGTTGGGCGGTACCGTTCCGTCCGGCGGGAACGAGTGAATAGCTGAGGGACACATGGCTCTGACCATCGGCGTCGATGTCGGCGGGACCAAGATCGCGGCAGGCGTGGTCGACGATGCGGGTGCGATCCTGGCCCGGACCCGGGTGCCCACCCCGGCCGACCCGCAGTGGGCGGTCGACGCCATCGCGCAGGCCGTGCGCGAACTCAAGGAGCAGCACCCCGACGTCACCGCGGTCGGCGTCGGCGCCCCCGGCTTCGTCGACAGCAACCGCTCCACGGTGATCTTCGCGCCCAACATCGACTGGGAGAACGAGCCGCTGCGCGGCCGGATCGAGGAGCTCACCGGCCTGTCCACGGTGGTCGAGAACGACGCCAACTGCGCCGCCTGGGCCGAGTTCCGCTTCGGCGCGGCCGCCGACCACCACGACATGGTGCTGATCACCGTCGGCACCGGCATCGGCGGCGGCATCGTCCTGGACAGCCGACTGCACCGCGGCCGCTTCGGCGTGGCCGGCGAGATCGGCCACCTCAACATGGTCCCGGACGGCCTGCAGTGCGGCTGCGGAGGCAAGGGCTGCTGGGAGCAGTACGGCTCCGGGCGCGCGCTGCGCCGCTACGGCCGGGAGAAGGCGGCGGCCGACCCGGTGCGCGGCCGGCGGATGCTGGAGCTCAACGACGGCGTCGCCGAGACGATCCGCGGCATCCACATCACCGAGGCCGCCGAGGCGGGCGACCCGCTCGCCCTGGAGTGCTACGCCGAGCTGGCCGACTGGCTGGGCCGCGGCATGGCCGACCTCGCCGCGCTGTTCGACCCGGGCGTCTTCGTCCTCGGCGGCGGCGTCTCGGACTCGGGCCGCCTGCTGCTCGACCCGGTCGCCAAGGCCTTCGAGCACTACCTGACCGGCGGCGTGCACCGCCCGCGCGCCGAGGTCGTGCTCGCCTCGATGGGCTCCGCGGCCGGCATCGTCGGCGCGGCGGACCTCGCCCGTACCGCCTGACCGTTCTCTGAAGCCCGCCGACGGCGGTGCGACCGGGCCCCGACCAATCCCGGACGCGCCGCCGTCGTCGCATTACGGTCGGACCCAGTGACGCACGCACAGGGGGGACCATGACCGCCGCACCCGTCGAACCGCCGCCGCCCGGCCCGCGCCGGCTGCGCCTGCTCAGCTACAACATCCGCTCGCTGCGCGACGACCGGCGGGCACTGGTGCGGGTCATCCGGGCCTGCGCGCCCGACCTGGTCTGCATCCAGGAATCGCCGCGCTACTGGCGGCCCGAAGGGCAGGCCGCCCGGCTGGCCCGGAGCACCGGGACGGTGGTGCTGGCCGGGGGCGGCCGCACCGCCGCGGGGCCGCTGCTGCTCGGCAGGCCCGGCGCGGTGGAGGTGCTCGGCGTGCACGACCGGCTGCTGCCCAAGACCCGCGGCCTGCACGCGCGCGGCTTCGCCACCGCACTGCTGCGGCTGCCCGGCGCGGCGCCGTTCACCGTCACCAGCTGCCACCTCAGCCTGGACGCCGAGGAGCGGTACGGGCAGTTCGAGCTGCTGCTCGACCAGCTCGCCGTCGCCGAACAGGGCATCGTGGCCGGGGACTTCAACGAGCACCCGGACGGGTCGGGCTGGCGGCTGCTGGCCTCGCGACTGTGGGACGGCTACCCGACCGCGCCCTGGGGCGGGGAGTTCACCTCCGTGCCCGAGAACCCGTACCAGCGGATCGACGCCGTCTTCGCCACGCCCGGGATCACCGTCCTCGGCTGCGGGGTGCCGCACGGGCTGCCCGGCGTCACCGGGGCCGACCTGCGGGCCGCGACCGACCACTTGCCGGTGCTGGCGTTCCTGGAGCTTCCCGAGGGCTGAAAGGTCAGACGACCGCGCCGTGGTCCGGGTCCTCCGGCTCGTCCTCGTCGCGGTCCTTCATCCGGGCGACCAGGGTGACGAAGCCGCCGAGGAAGGCGGTGACCCCGACCCAGGCCGGCCAGCCGGAGATCTCCCGCCACACCACCGCGTCGATCAGCAGCAGCGCCGGGCCGCCGAGCACGGCCAGCCAGGCGAACTTGGCGGTCACGTCGGCGGCGGGCAGCGGCGGGGGCTCCGGCGGGATGTAGTGGCCCTCGTCGGTCTCCTCGTCCAGCTCGAAGTCGCGCGGGCCGGACGCGGCGGCCGGGAGGACGGGCCGGCCGGAGCGGGAACGGGGCTGCGGGGCCAGGTCGGCGAGGTCGTCCGGGTCGGCTTCGGGGCCGACGCCGTCCTTGAAGCCGCCCTTGAGCTCGTTCTGCGCCCGGAGGTTCTCGATCTCGGGCCAGTTGGGGTTGGTGAGGTCCACCGGGTCGTCGAACTGGGCCACCAGCGCGGCGAAGATCGCGTCCTGCTCGGCCTGGCTGCGCTCGGGGGTGCGGCGCGCGCGGGACTCCGCGGAGGCCGGGGCGGCGTCCGGTTCGGCGGCGGGCACGGTGGGCGCGGCTGCGTCCGCCTCCGTACCGTCCGCCTCCGTACCGCCCGTCGGGCCGCCCATGGTGCCGTCCCCCTGGACGGTGCTGTCCTTGGGCGCGCCGTCCGTCCGCGCGCCGTCCTCGCGGGGCTTCTCGTCCCCGCCGCCCGCCGTGCTGCTCTCGTGCACTTCCGGCCCTTCAGCCCTGGTGATCGTCGGATTCGGCCCTGCCCGCCCCCGCCGCGTGCGCGGGGGCCAGCCGTCGGATGAAGTCCAGGCTCGCCGAGAATATTTCCGCCGCGTCGTGGTCCAGCGTCGCGACGTGGAAGCTGCGCTGGCACAGCCGCTCCGTCACGTCGGTCGAGGATATCCGGGCCAGCACGAGTTCCGAGTTGGCCGGCGAGACGACGTGGTCCTGCGGACTGTGGAAGAGCAGCACCGGCTGGGTCACCTGCGGCAGCCGCCGCTGGACCTCCTGCCACAGTCGGGCCAGTGACCATGCGGCGTGCAGCGGGGTGCGGTCGTAGCCGAGTTCCCTCACGTCCGGCTTCTGGATGTCGTCGACGATCCCGGGCAGGCTCGGGACGAGGTGACGGAGCACCGGAAGCAGCACACTCGCGGGGTTGTCCGAGCGCACCGACGGGTTGACCAGGACCAGTCCGGCCACCTCCGGGCCGTGCAGCGCGGCCAGCCGCAGCGCCAGCGCGCCGCCCATCGACAGCGCGCAGACGAAGACCTGCTCGCACTCCCCGGCCAGGGCCAGCAGTTCGCGCTCGACCTCGGCGTACCAGTCCTCCCACCGGGTGACCTGCATGTCCTGCCACCGGGTGCCGTGCCCCGGCAGCAGCGGCAGCGAGACGGTGTACCCGGCCGCCGCCAGCTCCTCGGCCCACGGCCGCAGCGACTGCGGCGAGCCGGTGAAGCCGTGGCACAGCAGTACTCCCACCGGTCCGCCGCGGTGGCGGTACGGTTCGGCACCGGGCAGCAGCGGCATGGCGGACTCCTTCGCGGACTGGTGGCGCTGGGGGAGGGGACGCGGAACGGGAGAGCTGCGGGTTTCCGCATCGTCCCACGCCCCGCGCCGGGACGTACACCCCCTTCGGCGGGGCCGGGCACAGCGGACGGCCGCGGGGCATTAGGATCGACCGGTCCGCATAACAGGAGGCCCGGGTTGTTCTACCGACTGATGAAGATGATCGTCGCGCCACTGCTTCGGATCTTCTTCCGGCCGTGGATCGAGGGTGAGGAGAACATCCCCACCGAGGGCGCGGCCATCATCGCGAGCAACCACCTGTCCTTCTCGGACTCCTTCTTCTTCCCCGCGCTGATCAAGCGCCGGGTCACCTTCATCGCGAAGGCCGAGTACTTCAACACCCCGGGCCTCAAGGGCCGACTGACCGCCGCCTTCTTCAAGGGCGTCGGCCAGCTGCCGGTGGACCGCTCGGGCGTGCGCGGCGCCGGCGAGGCCGCGATCCGCAGCGCCATCGCGGTGCTGGACCGCGGCGAGCTGTTCGGCGTCTACCCCGAGGGCACCCGCTCGCCCGACGGCAAGCTCTACCGCGGCAAGGTCGGCGGTCTGGCCCGCGTCGCGCTGGCCACCGGCGCGCCGGTCATCCCGGTCGCCATGATCGACACCGAGAAGGTGCAGCCGCCCGGCCAGGTGGTCCCGAACTTCGGCATCCGCCCGGGCATCCGGATCGGCCGTCCGCTGGACTTCTCCCGCTACCACGGCATGGAGAACGACCGCTTCATCCTCCGTTCGGTGACGGACGAGGTGATGTACGAGATCATGCGGCTCTCCGGCCAGGAGTACGTGGACATCTACGCGACCGCCGCCAAGCGGCAGATCGCCGACGAGAAGAAGAAGGCCGACGCCGAGCGCCGCGCGGCCGCCAAGGCCGAGAAGGCGGAGGCCGCCGAGGCGGAGAAGGCCGCGGAAGCCGAGAAGGCCGCCGAGGCCGAGAAGGGCGAGAACACCGGGAAGCCGGAGCAGAAGGGGACCGGGTCGGACTGACCGACCCGGTCGGGTCCAGGGGAGGGCTTGGGGATGGCGGAGGGCGCGAGAGCCGGAGCACTCGGCGGCACGGTGGCGGCCGGCGGGATGTCCGTCGAACTCCCGCTGTGGAAGGCGATCTCCTACTTCCGGGTGCTGGCCCTCTGCTACGCCCTGCTGCGGTACTTCAACGCCTACCTGCACTTCCTGCACCCGGTCTCCGGCTGGATCTTCCTCGGCGCGCTCACCCTCTGGACGCTCGCCAGCACCCGGGCCTTCGCCAACCCGCAGCGCTGCACCTGGTTCGTGCTGGGCTTCGACCTCGCCCTGGCCGTGACCGGCATCGTGATGAGCGGCATGATCGACGCCCCGGCCCGGATCAGCCACGGCGCGCTCACCCTGCCGACCATCTGGGCCGCTGGCTCGGTGCTCGGCTGCGCCGCCAAGGGCGGCTGGCGTCCCGCGGCGGCGACCGGCTCGGTGATCGGGGTCGCCAACATCCTCGGGCACGGCGGCCCGACCGGCGACAACATCCACAACATCGTGCTGCTGCTGGTGGCCGGGATCGCGATCGGGTACGTGATCGAGTTGGCCCGCGCCAGCGAGGCCACCCTGGCTCGGGCGCTCCAGGTCGAGGCGGCCACCCGGGAGCGCGAGCGGCTCTCCCGGGACATCCACGACGGCGTGCTGCAGGTGCTCGCGCTGGTCCAGCGCAGGGGCGCGGAGCTGGGCGAGGGTGCCGGCGGCGGCGCGGACTTCGCCGAGCTGGGCCGGCTCGCCGGCGAGCAGGAGCGCGCGCTGCGGGCGCTGATGACCGGCGGTCCGCTCCCGGCCCAGCGCGCCGTGGACCCGCCGGAGGCCGACGCCGCCGAGCCGTGCGACCTCACCGCGCTGCTGCGCCCGTACGCCGACGAGCGGATCACGCTCTCGGCCCCGGGCACCCCGGTGCTGCTGCCGGGCCCGGCGGCGCGGGAGCTCGCCGCGGCGGTCGGCGCGGCCGTGGACAACGTGCGCAAGCACGCGGGGGAGCAGACCCGGGCCTGGATCCTGGTGGAGGACGAGTCGGCGGCCGTCACCGTCAGCATCCGCGACGACGGGCCCGGCTTCGCCCCCGGCCGACTCGGCGAGGCGGAGCGGGCCGGGCGGCTCGGCGTCTCCCAGTCCATCCGCGGCCGGCTGCTGGACCTCGGCGGTACGGCCGAGCTGTACTCGGCGCCCGGGGAGGGCGTCGAGGTCGAACTGCGGGTTCCGAGGGAAGGTTTCTGATGACCGATCAGCCGACGACCGACCGGCCGGTGCGGGTGATGGTGGTGGACGACCACCCGATGTGGCGCGACGCCGTCTCCCGCGACCTGGCCGAGGCCGGGCTGGACGTGGTGGCCACGGCGGGCGACGGCGAGGAGGCCGTGCGCCGGGCCCGTGCCTGCTCGCCGCAGGTCGTCGTGCTGGACCTCAACCTGCCCGGCCTGCCCGGCGTCGAGGTGTGCCGTCAGGTGGTCGCGCACGACCCGGCGGTGCGGGTGCTGGTGCTGTCGGCCAGCGGTGAGCACCAGGACGTGCTGGAGGCGGTGAAGTCCGGCGCGACCGGGTACCTGGTGAAGTCGGCCGGGCGGGACGAACTGCTGGACGCGGTGCGCCGCACGGCCGTCGGCGACGCGGTGTTCACCCCGGGGCTGGCCGGTCTGGTGCTGGGCGAGTTCCGCCGGCTGGCCGCCGAGCCGGCCCCGGCCTCGGCGCCCGCCGTCCCCCAGCTGACCGCCCGGGAGACCGAGGTGCTGCGGCTGGTGGCCAAGGGTCTGTCCTACCGGCAGATCGCCGACCGGCTGGTGCTGTCGCACCGGACGGTGCAGAACCACGTGCAGAACACGCTGGGGAAGCTGCAGCTGCACAACCGGGTGGAGCTGGTGCGGTACGCGATCGAGCGGGGGCTGGACGAGGAGCTGTGAAGCGGTCCCGGGCCGGTGCGTGCCCGGGACCCTTCCACTTCCTCAGCGCGGTACGGCCGCCGCCTGCTTCAGCAGGGCCGCCACGATGTCCACGCCGTCCCGGGTGAGCACCGACTCCGGGTGGAACTGCAGGCCGGCGAAGCCGGGGCCGCGCAGGGCGTGGACGTCGCCGGTGACGGCGTCCCGGGCGACCTCGATGCCCTCGGCGGCCAGCCGGGCCGCGTCGGCCTCCGAGCAGCGCGCGGTGAAGGTGTTGTAGAAGCCGACCGTCCGCTTGCTGCCGAACAGGTCGATGCTCTCCTGCGCGCCCTGGTACGGGACGGCCTTGCGGCCGAGCGCGAGACCGAGCTCGGCGGAGAGCAGCTGGTGGCTGAGGCAGACCGCGAGCAGCGGCGCGGTGCGGGCGCCGGAGCGGACGGCGGCCAGGGCGTCCGCGACGATCGGGCGCAGCAGCGCCATCTTGGGGTCGTCGGCGAGCGCCGGGTCGCCCGGGCCGGGGCCGAGCACCAGCGGGCCGCGGTGCGCCGCGACCAGGTCGCGCAGGCCCGGCTCGTCGAAGCGGACCACGGTGACCCGGTGGCCGAGCGAGGTCAGCAGGTGGGCGAGCATCGAGGTGAAGGTGTCCTCGCCGTCCACGACCAGGGTCGGCTCGGCCTCGGTGACCTCGGACGGCGACTGCATCCGCAGCCAGAACGGGGCGAGGTCGGCCCGGCGGGCGTCGAGCGCGGCCTGCACCCGGTGGTCGTCGGCGAGCCGGGGCCCGGTGGGGCTGGGCAGCCGGACGGGGGCGGGCCGGGCGCCGATGGCGGTGAGCACCCCGGCGGCCTTGGCGTGGGTCTCGGCCACCTCGGACTCCGGGACGGAGTGGCGCACCAGGGTGGCGCCGACCCGGACGACCAGCTGCCCGGTGGCCGGGTCGATGTCGGCGGTGCGGATGCAGATCGGCGAGTCCAGCAGCTGCCCGCCGCTGGCGGAGCGGCCGATCAGGGCGAGCGCGCCGGAGTAGTAGCCGCGCCCGGTGGGCTCGTAGCGCTTGATCACCCGGGTGGCGTTCTGCACCGGGCTGCCGGTGACGGTGGCGGCGAACATCGTCTCGCGCAGCACCTCGCGGACGTCCATCGAGGTCTGCCCGCGCAGCTCGTACTCGGTGTGGGCGAGGTGGGACATCTCCTTGAGTCGGGGCCCGAGCACCTGGCCGCCGAGGTCGCCGACCGTGCACATCATCTTGAGCTCTTCGTCGACCACCATGGTCAGCTCCTCCAACTCCTTCGGGTCGTGCAGGAACTGGAGCAGTGAGTCGAGGTCGGCGCCGCCGGCCGGATAGCGGTAGGTGCCGGAGATCGGGTTCATCACGACGGTGCCGCCGCTCTGCCGGACGTGCACCTCGGGGGAGGCGCCGACCAGCACGCGCTCGCCGGTGTGGACCAGGAAGGTCCAGTACGCGCCGCGCTCCTGGTCCAGCAGTCGCCGGAACAGGGAGAGGGCCAGCTCGGGGGAACAGTGTCCGTTTCCGGCTCCGCCGGGGGCGTCCAGCGTGGCGTGGAAGTCGCGTCGGATCACGAAGTTGGCGCCCTCGCCGTTGCCGATCTCGTCCTCGATCACCCGGCGGACGATGGCCGCGTACTCCGCGTCGTCCACGTCGAAGGCGCCGCCGGTCAGCGACACCGGTAGCTGCGGCAGGGCGGCGGTGAACTCGGCCAGCGGCAGGGCGTGCTGCTCGGTCACCGAGAGGGCCTGTAGCGGGGTGCCGTCGTCGTGCGCCTCGAAGCCGCGCTCGCGGATCTGGCGGTACGGGACGAGGGCGAGCAGGTCGTGGACCGGGCCGGCGGACGGGATGCCGGCGCGGACCGGCAGGTCGGCGAGGCGGTCGTAGCTGCCGACGGTGCCCAACAGCACCTCGACGGTGTCCGGGGCGTGCCGGGGGGTGCGGCGGTGCAGCAGGGCGAAGGCGGGTGCGCCGGGGGCGGTGAGGCGGGCGAGCAGCTCGGCAGGGGTGGTCACGAGTACGGCTTCCTTCCGGGAGGAGTGTCGAGGGCGGTGCTGGGTTCCGCTCCCGGAGGGCCGTCTCTGCCTCAGACGTCGACGGCCGCCCCGAGGGGCGGCCGTCGTGTTCGTCTAGGAACGCGCGATCTGTGGGCCACCCATGGAGGAGGCCCACCACCAGGAGTGGGTGTGGGGCGCGTGCATGGGTCGAGCGTATCGGACACTGCCGAGCGGGTGAGGGTGCACGCGGCTTCGTCCGAGATGTGTCTCATCCCTCGGGCAATCGGCACGAATCGCTCGTGCCACCCCGTAGCCTTGGCCTTGTGACCGTGACGAATCTCCACTCCTGGCAGTCCCTGCCCGCGGCGCAGCAGCCTGAATGGCCGGACCAAGAGGCTCTGCGCAAGACCCTTGCTGAGCTCGCCTCCTATCCGCCCCTCGTCTTCGCCGGCGAGTGTGACCAGCTGCGCGCCCGGCTCGCTGCCGTGGCGCGTGGGGAGGCGTTCCTCCTCCAGGGCGGCGACTGCGCCGAGGCCTTCGACGGCGTCTCGGCCGAGCACATCCGCAACAAGCTGAAGACCCTGCTGCAGATGGCCGCCGTGCTGACGTACGCGGCCTCGGTCCCGGTCGTCAAGGTCGGCCGGATCGCTGGGCAGTACTCCAAGCCGCGCTCCAAGTCGACCGAGACCCGTGACGGCGTGACCCTGCCGGTCTACCGCGGCGACTCGGTGAACGGCTTCGAGTTCACCCCCGAGTCCCGCATCCCGGACCCGGAGCGCCTGAAGCGGATGTACAACGCCTCCGCCGCGACGCTCAACCTGGTGCGCGCCTTCACCACCGGTGGTTACGCCGACCTGCGCCAGGTGCACGCCTGGAACCAGGACTTCGTGCGCAACTCGCCGGCCGGCCAGCGCTACGAGCAGCTCGCCCGGGAGATCGACAACGCCCTGGCGTTCATGAACGCCTGTGGTGTGGCGCCGGAGGAGTTCAAGACCGTCGAGTTCTTCTCCTCGCACGAGGCGCTGATCCTCGACTACGAGACCGCGCTGACCCGCGTGGACTCGCGCACCGGCGAGCTGTACGACGTCTCCGGCCACATGGTGTGGATCGGTGAGCGCACCCGCCAGCTGGACCACGCGCACATCGAGTTCGCCTCCAGGATCCGCAACCCGATCGGGGTCAAGCTGGGCCCGACCACCTCGGTGGACGAGGCGCTCACCCTGATCGAGAAGCTGGACCCGGAGCGCGAGCCCGGCCGCCTCACCTTCATCACCCGGATGGGCGCGGGCAAGATCCGCGACCACCTGCCCGGCCTGGTGGAGAAGGTCACCGCCTCCGGCGCCCAGCCGGTGTGGATCTGCGACCCGATGCACGGCAACACCTTCGAGGCGTCCAGCGGTCACAAGACCCGCCGCTTCGACGACGTGCTGGACGAGGTCAAGGGCTTCTTCGAGGTGCACCGCGCGCTCGGCACCCACCCGGGCGGCATCCACGTGGAGCTGACCGGCGACGACGTCACCGAGTGCGTCGGCGGCGGCGACGAGGTCCTGGTGGACGACCTGCACCAGCGCTACGAGACGGCCTGCGACCCGCGGCTCAACCGCAGCCAGTCGCTGGACCTGGCGTTCCTGGTGGCGGAGATGTACCGCGGCCAGTAACGAGTGGGCTGTCGCCCCGAGCCGCTGCTCGGAGGCGGGCGGGCGAACAACTGTGACGAAGGCCCCTCCGGATTCGGGATTCCCGAGCCCGGAGGGGCTTTTTCGTGCCCGGATCGCCGGGTAAGGTGAGGCTTAGTGAGCTAAGGCAAGCCTTAGTCAAGATCCACTCTGTGCGCTTCGCCCGCGCTTCACCCAGGGAGAGACCGCGATGTACGTGTGTATGTGCCATGCGGTCACCGAGGACCAGGTGAAGAAGGCGATCGACGGGGGCGCCAGCACCCCGCGCCAGATAGCCAAGGGCTGCAAGGCGGGCACGGACTGCGGGTCCTGCGTCCGCCGCATCCAGGCGCTGCTCGGTGAGCACGGCGCCCGGCCCTGCCCGACCGCCAGGCTGGCCGCGAAGCTCGGCCTCGCCGACCCGGAGGTCCAGGACGTTCCCGCGCCGACCGCCCCGAAGCCGGGCCTGGCAGCCCCGATCGCCCCGGTGGTCCCGCTGCGGGTGGCCTAGGACTCCGGCTGCTCGATCACCTGGGCGATGTAGAGCGCCTCGCCGAGTTTCTCCAGCAGCTCCAGCTGGGTGTCGAGGTAGTCGATGTGATGCTCCTCGTCCGCCAGGATGTCCTCGAAGATGTTCGCCGAGGTGATGTCGTTCTTGGCCCGCATCACCACGACCCCGCGCTTGAGCCGGTCGATCGCCTCGACCTCGATCTGGCGGTCGGCCTCGAACATCTCCTTGACCGTCTGGCCGATCCGGACGTGGAACAGTCGCTGGTAGTTGGGCAGCCCCTCCAGGAACAGGATCCGGTCGGTGAGCGTCTCGGCGTGCTTCATCTCGTCGAACGACTCGTGCCGGGTGTACTTGGCGAGCTTCGTCCACCCGAAGTTCTCCTGCATCTTGGCGTGCAGGAAGTACTGGTTGATCGCGGTGAGCTCGGCCGTGAGCTGCTCGTTGAGGAACTCGATGACCTCCGGGTCGCCCTGCATGGTGCTGCCTCCCTGCGCTACGTCCTGCGGTGAGTCCTGCGCTGCGCATCCTGGCACCGTATTGGGAGGAAATTCCAGTAAGTTCACACTCACTAGGACATGTGGCGGAATGTCTGATTTGGGGTGAAGTCGGAGGGTGGGTGATCGACCATTGGTCCGTACGGGCAGGGCGTGAACCGCGCGTGAAGGGGCGCGCGCCATGGCCTGTCCGCCGTCTGTCACCATGGAGCCATGGGTCAGTCCGAACAAGAACCGTTTCCGCCGTCTGACCCGAGGCTCCCCCCGGGCCAGCGCGCGCAGCGCGGCTGGCCCGCCCTGCACTACGGGCCGGTGCCCCGCTTCAAACCGCTGACCTGGGACCTGCAGGTGTTCGGCGCCACCGCCTCGGCGGAGAAGCACAGCTGGGACTTCGAGGCCTTCACCGCCCTGCCGCGCGCCACCGTGGTCGCGGACCTGCACTGCGTCACCAAGTTCTCACTGCTCGGCAACGAGTGGACGGGCGTGCCCGCCGCCACCCTGCTCGACCTCGTTCCCCCGGCGCCCGGCGTCACCCACGTCATGGTCTGGGCCGAGTACGGCTACAGCGCCAACCTGCGGCTGGCCGACTTCGCCGACGAGCACACCCTGCTCGCCACCCACCGCAACGGCGAGGCGCTGACCGCCGAGCACGGCTTCCCGGTCCGGCTGGTGGTCCCGCGGCTGTACGCGTGGAAGGGCCCCAAGTGGGTGCGGGCGGTGGAGTACATGCGGGCCGACCGGCGCGGCTTCTGGGAGGAGCGCGGCTACCACAACCTGGCCGACCCCTGGCGCGAGCAGCGCTACTCCTACCAGGAGGAGCCCGGCGACGGGCCGCTGCGCTGAGGCCCGGCCCGGTCAGAAGAACGAGAAGGTGACCGTCACCGCGGTCTTCTGCGGGCGCCGCTCGCCGGCCGCCGGGGACTGGCCGCTCACCTTGCCGATGCCGAGGGTCCAGTCGGTGGCGGCCTTCATCGTGAAGCCCGCCGCCTGCAGCGCCTTCTGCGCGTCGTCCCGGCTCATCCCGGTGACGTTCGGGATCGCCACCATGCCCTTGCTGACCACCAGCGAGACCGCGGCGTTCTCCTGCAGGAGCTGCCCGGCGGCGGGCGAGCTGCTGATCACCGAGCCCTCCGGCACCCCGTCGTCGTAGGTCCCGGTCACGGTGCCCCTGGTCAGCTGGGCGGCGGCCAGCGCGGCGGCCGCGTCATCCGCGCTCTTGCCGGTGACGTCCGGCACCGCGATCCGCTTGGGGCCCTTGGAGACGGTGACCGTCACCGAGTCGCTCTTGCGGGTGCGCGCGCCCACCCCGGGGTCGGTGGAGATCACCTGCCCGGTCGGGACGGACTCGCTGTACACCTCGACGAACCTGCCGTGCATGCCCTCCTTGTCCAGGATCCGCTGCGCCTCGCCCCGGTCCTTGCCGAGCACGCCCGGCACCGAGCCGTACAGTCCCTCGGAGATGCCGTACGTGGCGCCGCCGACCGCCAGCACCAGGGCGGTCAGTGCGGCCGCCCAGATCATCGGCTTGCGCGGGAGGCGACGCGGCCGGCCCGGCCGGCGGGTCCGCACCGGGGTCGGCTCGTCGTACGGGCGCGGCTCGACCAGCAGCTGGTCCATCAGCTCCGCCGGGACGTCCAGCACGCTGGTGCGCTCCGGCGGCGGGGCGTCGGCGGTCCGGGGCAGCGGCTGGATCACCGAGGTCGGCTCGCTGGTCGGGTAGCGCGGGCTGGGCCGGGTGGAGGCCGGCGGTTCGGCGTCCAGCTCGGCCGGGGCGAGGGTGCGGCGGACCCGCTGGACGGCGGCGAGCAGCTCGACCGCATCGTACGGGCGGGCGTCGGCGGCCCGGGAGCAGGCGCCGGCCACGATGGCGTCCAGCGCCGGGGCGACGGCGGGGGCGACCAGCGAGGGGGCGGGGACGTCCTCGTGCAGGTGCTTGTACATGACCTGGACGGGGTTGTCGCCGGTGTGCGGGCGGCGGCCGGTGAGCATCTCGTACAGCAGGATGCCGGCCGCGTAGACGTCGACCCGCTGGTCGGTGGGGGCGTCCGGGAGGATCTGCTCGGGGGCCAGGTAGGAGACGGTGCCCATCACGGTGCCGCCGGTGGCGGTGCTGGTCGAGGTGGGCGCGCCGTCGGCGCTGCCGAGCACCCGGACCAGGCCGAAGTCGGCGACCTTGACCAGGCCGCTCTCGGTGATCAGCACGTTCTCCGGCTTGACGTCCCGGTGGACCAGCCCGGCCCGGTGGGCGGCGCCGAGGGCGGCGAGCACCGGCTCCAGGACGTCCAGCGCGGCCCGCACCGACAGGGCGCCGCGGTCGCGCAGCAGGTCGCGCAGGGTGCGGCCGGGGACGTACTCCATGGCGAGGAAAACGTTTCCGCCGTCCGCGCCCTGGTCGAAGACGTTGACCACATTGGGGTGGGTGAGCTTGGCGACCGCCTTGGCCTCGCGGATGAAGCGGGCGGTGAAGCCCTCGTCCCCGGCCAGTTGGGGGTGCATCACCTTGAGGGCGACCACCCGGTCCAGCCGGGTGTCGGTGCCCTGGTACACGGTGGACATCCCGCCGGTCGCGATGCGCTGCTCGACCCGGTACCTGTTGTCGAGCAGGGTACCGATCAGGGGGTCGTGCAAAGCCATGTCCACCCGGGCGAGTCTAGTGGTGAAGCCGCGCGCCGGACCCGGAGGACACCTCCTCCGGGCCCGGCTGTGCCCGGCTTGTGACACGGGACACCCGGTCTCAGAAGGCCGGCCGCTCCCGGGTGTCCAGGGCGGCGCGGCCGGCCATCGCGGAGGAGGCCTCGGCGTGGAAGCGGCGCGGGATCCGGCCGGCCCGGTGGGCGAGCCGGCCGGCCTCGGCGGCGTGCCGCATCGCCTCGGCCATCAGCACCGGGTCCTGAGCGCGCGTCACCGCGGAGGCCAGCATCACCGCCGCGCAGCCCAGCTCCATCGCCAGCGCGACGTCGGAGGCGGTGCCGGCGCCCGCGTCCAGGATCACCGGGACGCCCGCGTCCTCCACGATCAGCTGGAAGTTGTGCGGGTTGCGGATGCCCAGACCGGAGCCGATCGGCGAGCCCAGCGGCATGATCGCCGCGCAGCCGACGTCCTCCAACTTGCGCGCCAGCACCGGGTCGTCGTTGGTGTACGGGAGCACGGTGAAGCCGTCGTCGACCAGGATCTCGGCGGCGTCCAGCAGCTCGATCGGGTCGGGCAGCAGGGTGCGCTCGTCGGCGATCACCTCCAGCTTCACCCAGTCGGTGCCGAGCGCCTCGCGGGCCAGCCGGGCGGTCAGCACGGCCTCGCCGGCGGTGAAGCAGCCGGCCGTGTTGGGCAGCACCCGGATGCCGTTGCGGGTCAGCACGTCCAGGACGGAGCCCTGGGTGGTGGCGTCGACCCGGCGCATGGCCACCGTGGTCAGCTCGGTGCCGGAGGCGAGCAGCGCGCGCTCCAGGACCTCCAGGCTGGGCGCGCCGCCGGTGCCCATGATGAGCCGGGAGGAGAAGGTCGTCCCGGCGATGGTGAGAAGGTCGTCGGCCATGGCTCAGCCTCCCTGGACGGCGGTGAGGATCTCGACCCGGTCGCCGGTGCTCAGCGGCGTCTCGGACCACGAACTGCGGGGCACCACGGCCTCGTTGAGGGCGGCGGCGACGCCGGTGTTGGCCTTGCTGACGGTGGCCACCAGCTCGGCGAGGGTCGTGGTGGCGGGCGTCCGGCGGGGCTCGCCGTTGACGGTCAGGGCGATCTCGGTCATGCGGAGGCCTTCGTCGTGGAGTGGTCGGGGGAGAACCGGGCGGGCGTGAACGGCCTTGCGAGATCCGGGACTTCGCCGGTCACCAGGTACTCGGCGACCAGGTCGGCGGTCACCGGGGTGAGCAGCACGCCGTTGCGGTAGTGGCCGGTGGCGGCGACCAGTCCGGGCAGCGGGGTCGGGCCCAGCAGCGGGGCGTTGTCCGGTGAGCCGGGGCGCAGTCCGGCGGAGGTCTCCAGCAGCGGCAGTTCGGTGATGCCCGGGACCAACTCGTGGGCGTCGCGCAGGAGTTCGTACACGCCGCCGGCGGTGACGGTGGTGTCGTAGCCCTGCTCCTCGGTGGTCGCGCCGATCACCAGCTCGCCGTTCTCGCGCGGCACCAGGTACAGGTGCTGCCCGCGCACGACCGCGCGGACGTTGCGGGAGAGGAACGGCCGGTAGGCCTCCGGGATGTGGAGCCGCAGCACCTGCCCCTTCACCGGGCGGATCGCGGGCAGCACGCCCTCGGGCAGGCCGGGCAGCCGGTGGCTGTGCGGGCCCGCGGCGAGCACGATCTGATCGGCGGCCACCGTCTCCCCGGTGCTGAGCCGGGCGCCGACCGCCCGGCCGTCCTCCACGAGCAGCTCGACGGCCTCGGCGCGCCGACCGACGACGCCCGCGCGCTCACCGGCCAGCAGCAGTGCGGTGAGCAGCCGCCGGGGATCCACCTGGTGGTCGTTCGCGACGTGCAGGCCGCCGCGCACGCCGGGGGCCAGCATCGGCTCCAGCCTGCGGGCCTCCCGGCCGGTCAGCCAGCTCGACTCCAGGCCGAGCCGCTGGTGGAAGGCGTGCAGTTCGCGCAGTTCCTCGCGGTCGTCGGAGTCCAGCGCGACGGCGATCGTGCCGCACCGGCGGTAGCCGGTGTCCTCCCCGCCACTCGCCTCGGTGAGTTCGGCCGCGAAGGCCGCGTACCGCTCGTTCGAGGCCATGCCGAGGCGCAGCAGCGGCTCCTCGCCGTACTGCAGCTCGGTGACCGGGGCGAGCATCCCGGCCGCGACTGAGGCCGCCCCGCCGCCGGGGGAGGGGTCGACCACGATCACGTTCCTCAGCCCGCGCTGCGCGGCGCGCCACGCGACGGCGAGGCCGACGATGCCCCCGCCGATCACCAGCACGTCGGCGCGGGCGCCTGATGGCAAGCGTGACAAAGCTGCTCTTCTCCCTTCGCCGGTATGACCCGGATCAGGTTCGGACGGTCGCGGGCCGTGCCAGCCCGCCTCTCAGCCCGGTACGCCGGGCTCCCGTGTGGTGCACCCACCTTAACGCCGGGGGTCGGCCCGGCCGAAGGGCCGTGTGAGGGGTGGGACGGGTGAGCAGGACGGTTGCCGCCGGGCCCGCCCGAGGGGTGGACGGCCGCCGGGTGCCGCCGCGGCGCTGAGTACAGTGACGGGCGTGGCAGAGCTGAGCGGAACGGATCAGGTGGTCGTCGTCGGGGCCGGGCTGGCCGGGGCGCAGTGCGCCCTGAAGCTGCGGCAGGGCGGCTGGCGGGGGCGGATCACCCTGGTCGGCGAGGAGCCGCACGCGCCGTACGACCGGCCGCCGCTCTCCAAGGACGTGCTGCTCGGCAAGGCCGACGCCACCACCCTGGACATCGACTACGGGCAGCTCGGCATCGAGCTGCTCACCGGCCGGCGCGCCACCGGCCTCACCCCGGGCGTGCTGCACACCGACGACGGCGACCTCCCGTACGACTCGCTGGTGATCGCCACCGGCGCCACCCCGCGCGCCCTGCCCGGCGCCGAGCGCGCCCACCTGCTGCACACCCTGGACGACGCCCTGGCGCTGCGCGCGCTGCTGCGCCCCGGGCTGCGGCTGGTGCTGGTCGGCGCGGGCTGGATCGGAGCCGAGGTGTCCACCGCCGCGCGGCAGGCCGGCTGCGAGGTGACCGTGGTGGAGGCCGGCCCGGCGCCGGTGCCGGGCGCGCTGCCGACCGGGGTCGGCTCGGCGATGGCCGCCTGGTACGCCGAGGCCGGGGTCGAGCTGCGCTGCGGGGTCGGCGTGGCCGCCGTCGAGCCGGGCGCGGTACTGCTGGCGGACGGCTCGCACCTGCCCGCCGACGAGGTGGTGGTCGGCGTCGGCGCCCGGCCCGCGACCGGCTGGCTGGCCGGCTCGGGCGTCGAGCTGGACGAGGCCGGGGCGGTCCTGGTGGACGAGCGGCTGCGCACCAGCCTGCCCGGGGTCTTCGCGGCCGGGGACTGCGTCAGCTACCCGTCGGCCCGCTCCGGTGCCCGGCTGGCCGTGCAGCACTGGGACCACGCGCTGCAGTCCGGCGAGGCCGCGGCCGCCGCCGTGCTGGGGGCGCACGTGCCGTACGACCCGGTGCCGTACTTCTGGTCCGAGCAGTTCGGCCGGATGGTCCAGTACGCCGGCCGGCACGCCGAGGGCGACGAGCTGCTGTGGCGCGGCAGCCCGCGGGATGCCGCCTGGTCGGTGCTCTGGCTGCGCGACGGGGTGCCGAGCGCGCTGCTGGCGGTGGACCGGCCGCGGGACCTGACCCAGGGGCGGAAGCTGATCGAGCGCGGTGCGGTGCTGGACCCGGTCCGCGCGGCGGACCCGTCGGTGCCGCTGAAGGCTGCCGTCGGCTAGGGCCCGTCTTCAAAGCCCCGTCGTCCGCCCGAAGGGCGGGCGGAGCGGCGTTGGGGTGCGAGGTGCGTGCCCCGGGGCCGCCCCGCAGGCGAGGGTTTGAGGACGGGCCCTTGGGGGGCGTGTGCGTGGCGGGGGGCTGAGGTGGCAGTCTGGTGCCGTGAGTGAGATCGATGCCAAGACTGAAGCCCTGGTCCCCGAGTGGCTGTACCTCCCCGACATCTCCGAGCGGTGGGGTGTGGTGGTCACCGAGGTCCGCAACATGGTCAAGCAGGGTGACCTGATCGCGGTCCGCCGCGGTCCCAACAAGTCGCTGCAGGTCCCGGCGGCGTTCATCGACGAGACCGGCCCGGTCAAGCACCTGGTCGGACTGCTGACCGTGCTGCGGGACAGCGGGTTCTCCGACGCGGAGATCATCGAGTGGATGTTCACCGAGGACCCGTCGCTGCCCGGCACCCCGGTGCAGGCGCTGTGGGAGAACCGCGCCACCGAGGTCAAGCGCCGCGCCCAGGCCATGGCGCTGTGATGACCGGCCTGCGCGGACGCCTGGCCGACGCCCGGCTGTACCTGTGCACGGACGCCCGCCGCGAGCAGGGCGACCTCGCCGAGTTCCTGGACGCGGCGCTGGCCGGCGGGGTGGACATCGTCCAGCTCCGCGACAAGGGCCTGGAGGCCAAGCAGGAGTTGGCGGCCCTGGAGGTCTTCGCCGACGCCTGCCGCCGCCACGGAAAGCTGCTGGCCGTCAACGACCGCGCCGACGTCGCCCACGCGGCCCGGCCGGACGTGCTGCACCTCGGCCAGGACGACCTGCCGGTAATGGCCGCCCGGGCGATCCTCGGCGAGGACGTGCTGATCGGACGGTCCTGCCACGCCGAGTCCGAGGTGGACGCGGCGATCGCCGATCCGGGCGTGGACTACTTCTGCACCGGCCCGGTCTGGCCGACCCCGACCAAGCCGGGCCGCCCGGCGCCGGGCATCGGCCTGGTGTCGTACGCGGCGAAGCAGCCGACCGACCGGCCGTGGTTCGCGATCGGCGGGATCGACCTCGGCAACCTGGACGAGGTGCTGGCCGCCGGGGCCCGCCGGATCGTCGTGGTCCGGGCCATCACCGCGGCGCAGGACCCGCAGGCGGCCGCCGCCGAGCTGTCCCGCCGGGTGCGCGGGGCGCTCTGACCGCCTCCGGGGCCGCCGCCGTCCGTCAGTACTTGCGGACGGTGGCGGCCTCGGCCAGCGCCAGCAGCACCGTGCGGGCCCGCTCGTCGGCGAGCGGCGCCGCCTCCAGCGCGGCCAGCGACTGTCGCATCAGCTCCTCGATCCGGCGCTCCACCAGCTCGGGCGCGCCGCTGCGGGCGACCAGCTCGCGCAGCTCGACGACCTCCTCGGCGGCCAGGTCCGGCGCGCCGAGCCGGGCGTCCAGGTGCCGGGCGTCGGCGGGCGGCAGGGCGCGCATCGCGTGCGCGACCAGCAGGGTGCGCTTGCCCTCGCGCAGGTCGTCCCCGGCCGGCTTGCCGGTGACGGCCGGGTCCCCGAAGACCCCGAGCAGGTCGTCCCGCAGCTGGAAGGCCTCGCCCAGCGGCAGCCCGAACGCCCCGAAGGCCTCGACCAGCTCCGACCCGGCCCCGGCGAGCAGGGCGCCGACCTGCAGCGGTCGTTCGATCGTGTACTTCGCCGACTTGTAGTGCAGGACGGTCTGCGCGCGGTCCAGCGCGCCCTCGTCGGTCGAGTCGCCGGCCACCGGCTCCAGCACGTCCAGGTACTGGCCGACCATGACCTCGGTGCGCATCAGGTCGAACACCGGCTTGGCGGCCAGCACGGCGGCCGGGTCCAGTCCGGAGCGCAGGAACAGCTCGTCGCACCAGATCAGCAGCAGGTCGCCGAGCAGCACCGCGGCCGAGGTGCCGTACTGCTCGCGGTCGCCGCGCCAGCCGCTGTCCCGGTGCAGGGCCTCGAAGCGGCGGTGGACGGAGGGCAGGCCGCGGCGGGTGTCGCTGCGGTCCATCAGGTCGTCGTGCACCAGGGCGCTGGCCTGCAGCAGCTCCAGCGCGGCCGCCGCGTTGGCGATCCCCTCGCCGGCGGCCGGGCCGCCGGCGCCGCGCCAGCCCCAGTAGCAGAAGGCCGGGCGCAGCCGCTTGCCGCCGTCCAGCAGGAAGTCGCGCAGCGCGTCGGAGGCGGGCACCAGCTGCGGCGAGATCTTGCCGAGCAGCGCGGACTGGCCGTCCATGAACGTGGTGAGGGCGGCGTTGACGCGCGCGCGGACGTCCTCCACGTCAATGGGGTTGGCCGGCCGGTTGCTGGACGAGGTCACGATGATGCTCCGCTGGTTCGCTGGGGTGCAGCAAGCGTAGCGGGGGAGCTGGGAACGGGCGTGCGAGCGGGCTCCCGGGGGCGCCCGGAAGGCAAGCGGAGGAGGGTCCACCTCTTGTCCCACATGGTGGAATCGAGTTGTCCGGCCCCTTCGAACGCCGGATAACCTGCCAGCATGGCACTCGGCATCGCTTCCACGAGACCGGATCGCGCGCAGACGGTCCGCGAGCTCCTGGCGGCCGGAAAGCGCTCCTTCTCCTTCGAGTTCATGCCGCCCCGCAGCGAGGTCGGCGAGCAGAAGCTCTGGGACGCCATCCGTCGACTCGAACCGCTGGACCCCAACTTCGTCTGCATGACGTACGGCGCCGGCGGCTCCTCCCGCGAGCGCACCGTCAACATGGTCGGCCGGATCGCCACCGAGACCACGCTCACCCCGGTCGCCCACCTGACCGCGGTGGACCACTCGGTCGCCGAGCTGCGCAACATCATCGGCCAGTACGCCGACCAGGGGGTGCGGAACATCCTCGCGGTCCGCGGCGACCCGCCCGGCGACCCGATGGGCGACTGGGTCCGGCACCCGGACGGCGTCACCTACGCGTACGAGCTGGTGGAGCTGATCAAGGGCATCGGCGACTTCTGCGTCGGCGTCGCGGCCTCGCCGAACCGGCACCCGCGCTCGGACGACTGGGACGAGGACATCCGGCACTTCGTCGCGAAGATCCGCTCCGGCGCGGACTACGCGATCACCCAGATGTTCTTCGAGGTGGACGACTACCTGCGGTTCCGCGACCGGGTGACCGCCGCGGGCTGCGAGACGCCGATCATCCCGGAGATCATGCCGGTGACCAACGCCAAGCAGCTGGAGCGCTTCCCGCAGCTCAGCGGCTCGGCCTTTCCGGCGGAGCTGGAGGCCCGGCTGCGGGCGGCCATCGACGACCCGGCGGCGCTGCGGGCGATCGGCATGGAGCACGCCACCGCGATGGCCGAACGCCTGCTCGCCGAGGGCGCGCCCGGCCTGCACTTCATCACGCTCAACCACTCGACGGCGACGCTGGAGATCTACCAGAACCTGGGGTTGCACCGGCGTTAGAAGCGCATGGCGCTCCGGAGAAGCGCCTGGTGCTCCGGTCACGCGCGTTCTTCGGTGGGTGTTCACGAGCCCGTCACCGTCTCGACGGTGGCGGGCTCGGTCGTGTGCGGCCGGAGCCGCCGGCGGCGGGAACGCGATGCGGTACCCCGGCCGTTGAACCGGTACAGTCGCCGCACACGCGCGGCGCGCGCGGGCACGCGACTGGAGGTAGCGCGCGGATGGGCATCGGATTCCTGCTGCTGTACGTCGCGTTGGCGGTGGTGGCGCTCTGGCTGATCGCCGAGGTCCTGCTGCAGAACCGGGCGCCGCTGCACTGGCGGGTGCTCGCCCTGGTCGGCTTCCTCGGCGTCGCCGCGGGGATGGCCCTCGGCTCGGTCGTGGTGATCGGCGCCGGCGCCGGACTGTTCGCGGTCGGCCAGACCTTCGTCACCCTGTCGGTCAAGCGCGGCTACCGGACCGGCTGGTCCCTGCGGAAGGCCGACGGCAGCCTGCCCGGTCCGCTCGCCAAGGTGCCGCTGCTCGGCGCCCTCACCGGCGGTGCGGCGACGGTCGCGGCCGTCGCGGCGACCGAGGACCTGGTCGGCGAGGTCAGTGCGGTCGAGGAGACCCCGGCCCCGGAACCGGTCACCGAGGACGTCCCGGAGGTCGAGCAGACCGCCGCCTTCGAGATGCAGGAGCTGGCCCAGGACGGCGTCTACGCCCCCGCGTACTACGAGCAGCAGCAGGCCCAGCAGCAGCCCCAGGACCCGTACGCCGCGGCCTACCAGTCCGGCTACGACCAGCAGCAGTGGCAGACCCAGCAGCAGCCCGCCTTCGCCTACGACCAGCAGGCCTACGGCGGTTACGTCCAGCAGCAGGACCCGTACGGCGGTTACGTCCAGCAGCAGGACCAGTACGCCGGCTACCAGCAGCAACAGCAGCAGCAGGCCTGGGACCCGAACGCCCAGCAGCAGTGGCAGCCCCAGCCCGAGCAGCCCCACCTGGACCAGCACGGCCAGGGCGTCCCGCAGCAGCCGATGTACGACCAGGGCGGCTACGGCTACCAGCAGCAGAGCACCTGGCACCAGGGCTGACGGACGGCGGCTCCCCGGTTACGCCGGGCCGATGAGGCCAGCCGCGATGCAGGCCGACATACCGACCCGGGAGAGCCCGCCGCCGGGGTGGGCGTTGCCGCCGACCAGGTAGAGCCCGGGGACGGGGGACTCGTTGGCGGCCTTCAGCCACGCTCCCGAGGATCCGGCCAGGACCGGCCGGGCGATCGCGCCGCCCAGCGCGCCGGTCTCCCGGCGGGTGTCCTCCGGGGTCCGCACGACCCGCCACAGCACCCGCTCGCGCAGGCCGAGGCCAGCCGCGTCCACGTGGGCCAGCAACTGGTCGGCGTAGCGGTCGGCCACGCCCGGGGCGGTCCAGTCGAACTCGCCCTGGGCCGGGACGGTCGCGGTCAGCACCACGCTCTCGTGGGCGTCGTCGGGGCGCAGCGCCGGGTCGTCCGGGCGCAGCACCTGGACGGTGGGGCGCTCGCAGGGCGGCGCCGAGAGGGTCAGGGCGTTCTCCTCGGCGGCCGGGTCGGCCGCGTGCACCACCGTCCGGTGCGCGGTGCCCTCCGGGCGCGGACCGCGCAGCGCCAGCAGCACGCTGAACCGGCCGGGCACCTCCTGGGGCTCCCAGCGCTCGACCGGCAGGCCCGGACACTCGGCGAGGCCGTGGCGGTAGAGGGCGTTGACGTCCATCGCCGAGACCACCAGGTCCGCGTCGATCCGGCCGGCCGCCGTCTCGACCCCGCTCGCCCGGCCGTCCTCGACGACCACCCGGGTGACCGGGGTGTCGAAGCGGAACTCGACCCGGCGCAGCTCGCAGCGCCGGAACACCGCCTCCGCGAGGGCCCGCAGGCCGCCCCGGACGTACCAGACGCCGAAGGACTGCTCCATGTACGGCAGCACGGTGGCCCCGGCCGGCGCCTGCCCCGGGGTGAAGCCGTACCGCACCGCGGCCTCGAACAGCAGGGCGGACAGGCCGGGGTGGCCGCCGAGCTCGCGCCGTGCCACGTCCGCCAGCGTCCACGGCCGCGGACGGCGCAGCCGGGCCAGTCCGCCGCGCGCCGGGACGGGGTACGGGTCGGTGCCCAGGAAGCCCCGGTCGGTCGGGAGCGGCTCCTCCAGCAGCGGGCGGCGGGTGGCCTCCCAGACCGTCCGGCCGTGGTTCATCACCGCGCTCCAGCGGGCGCCGGAGCCCGCGCCGAAGGCGGCGTCCAGGGCCTGGCTGACGCCGCCGCGCGAGGCGTTGGGCAGCGTGACGGCGGTGCCGTCGGCGAACAGGTGTCGGCTCTCCGGGTCCACCGGGGCCAGCTCGACCAGCTGCTCCAGCGGCTCCTTGCCGGTCTTCAGGGCGAGGTCGCGGTAGACGGCGGGCAGCGGGAGCAGGCCGGGCCCGGTGTCGAAGGCGAAGCCGTCGCGCTCGTACCGGCCGACCATGCCGCCGTACGTGCCGCCGGCCTCGCAGACCGTCACCCGGTGGCCGAGGGTCGCCAGCCGGGAGGCCGCCGCGAGCCCGCTCATTCCTGCACCGATGATGACGATCTTTGCCATGGCACCCGATCCTAGGCCTGTCGGGAGAGCGCACCCGCCCCGGCCGCCCGGGCGGCCCTGCGTTCGCGGCGGCGGGCCCGGAAGGCACGGATCTTACTGATCGCGAGCCAGACCAGCAGCAGGCCGACGGCCAGGAGCACGGCGGCGATCGAGGCCGCCAGCCAGGGGTGGAAGATCGCCAGGATGACCAGGCCGGCCACCGACAGGTCCTCCAGCAGGCTGACCACGATGTTGCTGGCCGGCTCGGGCGAGGTGTTGACGGCCATCCGCAGCGAGGCCTTCACCAGGTGGCTGACCAGCGCCGTGGTCCCGCCCATCGCACCGGCCACGACCTCGCTGAGCGAACCCGGGTCGGTGCTCGCGATCAGCACGCCCACCACGGCGCCCGCGATCGGCCGGATCACCGTGTGCACGGCGTCCCAGACGGTGTCCACGTACGGGATCTTGTCCGCGACCGCCTCGAGCAGGAACAGCACCGCCGCCGCGATCAGCACATCGGTGCGCTCCAGTGCGTGCGGCACCGACTGGGCGTCGGCGAAGCGGCCCAGCAGACCGAGCAGCAGCACCACCGCGTACGCGTTGATGCCGCTGGCCAGACCGCTGGTGAAGATCAGCGGCAGGATCGTCATCGTGTCCCCCTCCTCGCAGTCCCGGGATCCGAGACTCCATGATTCGCCCCGGCCGACCGGGCAGCTCCGGCCCCGCGTACCGTACCGGGACCCGGGACGTCGCGGCCCACCGCCGCGGTTCCGGACCGGGCGGAGGACGGCGGACTGAGTACGGATACTCAGATCCAGGGTTGAGTACGTCAGCGGATGGCCTCCGACCTGCCGAGACGGGAAAGTAGTGGCACCCGGGAGGGTCGGCGCGTCGGGCGCCGGACCGCCCGGGTGGCGGATCCGTCCGTCCCCCGGCCGGGAGGGCCCGGGGGCGGCGGCGGAAGTCCGCACAGGTGCCGGTCACGGACCCCGCACCGCCGACACGGGGCGGCGGAGCGGGCCGGGGGGAGACCGGCCACCGAGGGGGGAACCGCGCCCCGCCTCCCGGTGGGGGGACGGCGGAGCGACGGCAAACGGCGGCGGCGCGGCACGGGGGAGGGCCCGCGCCCGCCGCCGGTACGCCGACCGGGTGAGGATTGTCAGTGGTGCCGTTCACGATGGGGGAGCACGGACCACCCGGTCCGCGCGCTGCCTCGGAACGGGGGAGACCATGACCATCAGCCGTCCTGAGCCCGTCACCGCCCGCCTCCACTCCGCCGCCCTGCCGCACTCCCAGGGCTTCCCGGGATCCCCGGGTTCCTCCGGGGGGCGCCCCGCCGGGCGGGACGTCCATCCCGTGCTGCGCCGGACGGCCGCGCCGCCCGCCGCCCTCGACCTGCTCGCCGACGCCCACCGCACCCTCGCCCGCGCCCGCGCGCTGGAGGACCCGCTGGAGCGCTACGCCACCGCCCACCTGGCCGCGCTGCGCACGGTGGCGGCCGTGCTGGCCGTGCGCGGGCGGCCGGAGAAGAGCCCGCGAAGGCGCAAGGCCATCCGCAGCGCCTGGGAGGTGCTGCCCGAGGTGGCCCCCGAACTCGCCGAGTGGGCGCTCTACTACGGCGCCGGCGCCCGCCGCCGGGCCGCCGCCGAGGCCGGGATCCGGGGAGCAGCCTCGGCCCGCGACGCCGACGACCTGATCCGCAACTCCGCCCTGTTCCTGCGTCTGGTCGAGCGCCTGCTCGGCCTCCACCCGACCCCGCCCGCCCCCAGGCTCCCGCTGGGCGACGACGAGCCCCCTGCCGTGAACGGCGCGGCCACCCGGCAGGGGTGGGCGGCCGCCGGGCAGGCTTAAGGTGGAGGCATCCTGATCGAACTGCACGTGCCAAGGAGCCCGACCTTGTACCCGACGCGTCCCCGCAGTGCCCTGCGTACCGCCGTGGTGTGGGAGGTGGTGCGGGCAGCCCTGGAGAAGCGGGCGGCCGAGCTGGACCAGCCGGTGCTCGACGTGGTCGACACCGGCGGCGGCACCGGTAACTTCGCCGTGCCGGTGGCCAAGCTCGGCCACCGGGTCACCGTGGTCGACCCGAGCCCGGACGCGCTGTTCGCGCTGGAGCGCCGGGCCGCCGAGGCCGGCGTGACGGATCTGGTGCGCGCCGTCCAGGGCGACACCCAGACGCTGCCCGAGCTGGTCGCCCCCGGCACCGTGGACGCGGTGCTCTGCCACGGCGTGCTGGAGGTCGTGGACGACCCGGCCGAGTCGCTCGGCAGCCTGGCCGCCACCCTGCGCAAGGGCGGCCTGGTCAGCCTGCTGGCCGCCAACCGCAACGGCGCCGTCCTGGCCCGCGCGCTGGCCGGCCACTTCAACGAGGCCCGGGCGGTGCTCTCCGCCGTCGACGGCCGCTGGGGCGAGCAGGACCCGATGCCGCGCCGCTTCACCGGCGAGGAGCTTGGTCGACTGGCCGAGGGCGCGGGCCTGCGGGTCGAGTCGGTGCACGGCGTCCGGGTCTTCGCCGACCTGGTGCCCGGCGTGCTGGTGGACACCGAGCCGGGCGCGATGGAGGCGCTGTTGAAGCTGGAGGAGGCCGCCGCCGCGCAGCCCGCCTTCCACGCCGTGGCCACCCAGCTGCACCTGCTGGCCACCCTGGCCTGAGCCCCTGCGGAGCCAACCGCGGAGCCCCCGCGGAGCCCTCGGTCCAAGCCCTGGGGCCTGCCCGCCGCCGTAGGGTTCGCACACCGTGCGGCGGCGGTTCGCTTCCCGGACGGGTGCCGGTCTCCCGCGCCTCGCCTCGGTGCGCTCGCGAATCCTCCCCGGCTCCGGGCCGATTCCACCGCATCGGGCACTTGTCCGAGCCGTCCCGCGTTGAGACGGGTGCGGCCCCGCCCGGTCGAAGTGGCCCGTCCCACGCGGCGCAGACCACCCCGTAACGGGCTCACGGACCGTATGATCTGGGTAAAGCCGGAAAGCATGACAGCCGGATGCGTGGGGCATATGGACGACACGGGCCGGGTCCCCCCGCACAGGCGTCCGACCGTGTGCCCAAGGCTGATTGGACTTGCCTCCCCGACCGGGGTGGCGGACCGGTCGCACCCGCGACCGACGAGTAGGAGGACTCCGTGCCGCTCTCGGAGCACGAGCAGCAACTGCTCGACCAGATGGAGCGAGCGCTGTATGCCGAAGATCCCAAATTCGCGTCAGCGCTTGAGGGAACCGGGCTGCGCACCTACACCCGTCGGCGGGTCTATCTGGCCATCGCCGGCTTCGTGGTGGGGATCGGCCTGCTGATGGGCGGCATGGTCGTTCCGGACCAGATCTGGGTCAGTGTCGTGGGCTTCCTGGTGATGCTCGGGTGCGCGGTGTTCGCCGTGACCGGCTGGCGCCGCGGGCCCGCGGGCCAGGGCTCCGGCCCCCGTCAGGCCGCCGCCCCGCGCCGCAAGGCCGGGATGATGGACCGCGTGGAGCAGCGCTGGCAGCGCCGCCGGGACGAGCAGACCGGCGGCTTCTGAGCCGCTCGACGACAACGTGGAACGCAGACGACGTAGAACGAAATGAGCCGGGGGAGGGAGGGGGGCGGACGCCCGCCACCGCTTCTCTTCGGTTTCCG
>NZ_JBHTTU010000003.1:198485-247875 GCF_042794375.1 Kitasatospora sp. NPDC056531
AAGGTGGAAGGAGAAGAAGGAGAAAAGGAAGGTCGGGCGGGGGGGGCGTCCGTCCCCCCCCCCGCCCCGGCTCATTGCCGGTTCAGGACGGCTCAGGACCGAGGGGTGGACCGCTTGCGCCGGGTGAACACCCGCCGCACCGGCCCGGTGACCGCCTCGACGGCCCGGCCGACCCGGGTGCCGACGCCCGTACGGGCCGCCCGCACCGCGTCGGAGATCCGCCACCACAGCTGCGCCGAGGACGGCGGCAGCAGCAGCGCCCGGGCCCGGTCCATCCGGCCGGCGCCGACCCACAGGCCGTGCCGGGCGGTGCGGACGTCGGCGGCCAGCGCAGCCGTGGTGACCTGCCCGGCCGGGGCGTAGAGCACCCGCTCGGTGGCCAGCGCCAGGCGCCCGGCGGCCGCCGCCGCGTCCGCGTCCAGCTCCGCCGTCTCGGTGATCCTCCGGGCGGCCGAGCGCGGGGTGCGTGACTCGTCCGGGGGAATTCCGAGGTCCCAGGCGGAGTCGACCAGCTCGTCCCAGGCGGCCAGCACCTGGGCGTCGGTCAGTTCGAGCGGACCGTCCCCGCCGGGGCGGCGCCGTCCGCCGCCGCCGAGCCGGCGGCGGCGCAGGGCCGTGCGCCAGAGCATCGGGGCGAGCAGCAGTGCGATCACCACCAGTACCGCGGCCAGGGCGCCGAGCACCTGCGGGGAGAGCAGCCAGGACTGCTCGTCGGCCTTGTCGACGGCCTTGTTCTTGGCGCCGCAGTCACCCAGCTGGCGCTGCTTGGCGGTGCAGCCCGAGCTGCTGGTCGGCGCCGGGAGGGCGGCCGCACTCGACGCGGCGGCGGTCGGCTGCTGGGTGGGCGCCGTGGTCGGGGCGCTGGACGCCTCCTGGTAGTGGGTCGGGACACCGCGGCTCGGGGTCGGCTCGAAGCGCATCCAGCCGTAGCCGGAGAAGTACAACTCGGGCCAGGCGTGGTACATCCGGCCGGTGACCGAGTAGACGTTGCCGCCCTTGCTGTCGCCGGG
Organism: Kitasatospora sp. NPDC056531; assembly: GCF_042794375.1. Lineage (NCBI taxonomy): Bacteria > Bacillati > Actinomycetota > Actinomycetes > Kitasatosporales > Streptomycetaceae > Kitasatospora > Kitasatospora sp. NPDC056531. The sequence continues at coordinate 199,496 of NZ_JBHTTU010000003.1, forward strand.
GGTGAAGCCGACCGCGACCCGGGACGGGATCTTCAGCACCCGGGCCATCGCCGCCATGGTGGAGGCGAAGTGCACGCAGAAGCCCCGGCGGTCGCGCAGGAAGACCGCGATCGCGTCGCTGCCGGTGCCGCCCGCGACGTTGGTGTCGTACTTGAACTGCGGGCCGGTGAACCAGCTCACCAGCGCCGTCGCCCGGTCGTAGTCGTTCTGAGCCTTGGCGGTGACGGACTTGGCCTGCTCGGCGACCACCGGTGGCAGGTCGGTGGGCAGGGCGGTGTAGTGGTCCCGGATGTCCTGCGGGGCGAGCGGCGCGGCGCGCAGCTCGGCGGCGGTGGGCCGCAGGTCCAGCGAGGTGACCTGGTAGTGCAGGCCGCGGATCGCCTTGTCGTTGGTCGGCACCACGGTGCGGGTCATCGGGTCGAGCTTCCAGTCGCCGCGGTTGGGGAGCTGGACGGAGGCGGCCGGGTACGGCATCGGCAGCCAGCTCTTCTCCAACCGGTCGCTCACCTGGAAGTCGCCCTCGATCCGGGGGACGTCGGTGCTGCGCAGGCCCTCGGGGGAGGGCAGGGTGGCCGGGAGGTCGCTGACGACGGGGCTGCTGAGCTTCCAGTTGGTGCCGTCGAACTGGTCCAGGGAGCCGGTGCGCAGGTAGATCTGGTCGGCCAGGTCGCTGTCCAGGGTGTAGCTGAGCAGCTCGTTGTCGGTCGGTTTGGTGACCGCGGCCTCCAGGCTGACCAGCGGGTCGAGGCTGGTCGTCACGCTGCCAGAGGTGCCCTTGCCGGAGGACCCGCCGGAGTTGGAGTCCAGCAGCCCCAAGTCCCAGCGCGGCAGGAAGACCGGCAGCAGTATCGCCAGGGCCAGCGCCAGGACGCCGACCTGCTGGCCGCCCGGGCTGACCCGGCTGGAGCCGACCGTGCCGCGCGCGCCGCCGCGGAAGACCCGGCCCCAGCGGGAGACCCGGTCCTGGCCCTCGGCGAACAGCAGCATCAGGTATCCGGCCGCGGCCAGACCGAACCAGACCCAGCTGCCGTGGTCCCCGGCCAGGCCGTTGCCGATCGAGTACAGCGCCAGCAGCGGCAGCCCGGCCAGCGCGGAGCGCCGGTAGGTCACCGCGACGGTGTCCACCAGGACGGCGATCAGGCCGACCGAGGAAACCAGGATCAGCCGCAGTCCGGCCGTCGGAGGCGCCGGGATGGCGTACTGCGTGATGTCGTCGATGCCGGAGGAGAGGACCCGGCTCAGCACCCGCATCGCGTTCGGGCCGGGCAGCACGCCGCCGGTCATCCCGGAGCCGGCGAATCCGATCAGCATCAGCAGGAGCAGTACCAGCAGCTGCGCGACCGGCACCGTCCAGCGGAACAGCGGGGAGCGGCGCAGGCCCGCTCCGACCGCCGCGATCACGGCGATCACCAGGACGGCGTGGGTGAGCCAGCTCCGGGTGGTGAGCAGCGGGAGCATGCACAGCGCGGCGAGGGTGGTGGCCAGCGCCGAGTACACGGTCAGTTTGGCCCGGGTGGTCACGCGCCGGCCTCTTCTCGGTAGGGGGCGGTGGTCTTGGCGCCCTCGGAGGCCCGCCACAGGTCCGGTACGGAGTCCCCGGCGCGCACCGGCAGGACCGTCCAGCCGGCCTCGCGCAGCTGCCGGACCCGCTTGCGGAACTCGTCGCCGCCGGTGTTCGGGGCGAGCATCCGCAGGCCGGCCCAGGTGTCGGTGTCGAGCAGGAAGGCGATCGCCCCGCCGGTACGGCTGCGCAGCCGTGCCAGTCGGGCGGTCTGCGCCTCGTCCAGCGCGCCGATGACGGCGACCAGCAGGCCCTCGCCGCCGGCCCGCAGCGGCTCCTCGGCGCGGGAGAGCCCGCCGCCGTCGGAGAGGTCGGCGACCGCGAGGGCGTCCAGGATCAGCCCGGAGGTGTCGGCGGCGACGTTGTTGCCGCCGGTGCCGGGGCCGGGCACCCACTGGCCGGTGTCGGTCAGCAGTTGGGTCTGGTAGCCGCGCTCCAGCAGGTGCACGGCGACGGAGGCGGCGCAGCTGACCGCCCACTCGAAGGAGGAGGCCGGGCCGCTGCCGCGGTGGCCTACCTCGCGGGTGTCCAGCAGGACGGTGGCCCGGGCCTTCTGCGGCTGTTCCTCTCGGCGCACCATCAGCTCGCCGTACCGGGCGGTGGAGCGCCAGTGCACCCGGCGCAGGTCGTCTCCGGGCCGGTACTCGCGCAGGATCACGTCGTCGTCGCCGGCCAGCGCGAGGGTGCGGGTGTGGCTCTCGCCCTGGCCGATCCACTCGCCGCTGAGCCGCACCTGTGGCAGCGCCTGGACCTGCGGGACGACGGTGAGCACGTCGGAGGCGGTGAAGGCACGGTTGACCTCGCACATCCCGAACGGGTCGGACAGCCGCAGCTGCAGCGGCCCGAGCGGGTAGCGGCCGCGCAGGTCGGAGCGGACCCGGTAGGAGACCTCGCGGAAGCCGCGCGGCTCGACCCGGTCCAGCACGAAGCGCGGGCGCGGCCCGAGCACGTACGGGACCGTGTCCTCCAGGAGCAGCAGGCCGGTGGGCACCCGGGAGACGTTGTCGACCCGCAGGTGGACCCGGGCCTCCTGGCCGGCGATCGCCCGGTGCGGGCTGAGTCGGCGGCCGCTGGCCACCCGGTAGCGGGTGTTGGCGACCACCAGGGCGGCGGCCAGCGGCAGCGCGGCGAGCAGCACGCCGACCCGCAGCAGGGCGTCCTGGTTGAGCAGGTAGGCGCAGACCACCGCGGTCAGTCCGGCCGCGAGGAAGGAGCGGCCGCGGGTGGTGAGGCCGCGCAGTCCGGCCCGCAGTCCACCCGTCTGATCGGATGAGGCCACCTCAGCCCCTCCGGACGGCCGGGCCGCCCTGCGGACGCGGCAGCGGCAGCCGGGCGACCAGGTCGGCCACGATCTGCTCGGAGGTACGGCGGCTGAGCTGGGTCTCGGCGGTCGGCATCAGGCGGTGCGCGAGGACCGGGACGGCCAGGCGCTGGATGTCGTCCGGGGTGACGTAGTCGCGTCCGTCCAGCGCGGCGGCGGCGCGGGCGGCCCGGACCAGGTGCAGGGTGGCGCGCGGCGAGGCGCCCAGGCGCAGCTCGGGGCTGGTGCGGGTGGCGGCGACCAGGTCGACGGCGTAGCGGCGGACCGGGTCGGCGATGTGCACGGTGCGGACCAGGTCGACCAGCTTGAGGATGTCGGTGGCGTGCGCGACCGGCTGGAGGTCGGCCAGCGGGCTGGCGCCGGCGTGCACGTCGAGCATCGCGAACTCGGCCTCGGGGCTGGGGTAGCCGATCGAGATCCGGGCCATGAAGCGGTCCCGCTGGGCCTCCGGGAGGGGGTAGGTGCCCTCCATCTCGACCGGGTTCTGGGTGGCCACGACCATGAACGGCGAGGGCAGCTCGTAGCTGGTGCCGTCGATGGTGACCTGGCGCTCCTCCATGGACTCCAGCAGCGCGGACTGGGTCTTGGGCGAGGCGCGGTTGATCTCGTCGCCGACCACGATCTGGGCGAAGATCGCCCCCGGGCGGAACTCGAAGTCGTGCCGCTGCTGGTCGTAGATGTTGGTGCCGGTGACGTCCGAGGGCAGCAGGTCGGGCGTGAACTGGATGCGGCGCACGGTGCAGTCGACCGAGCGGGCGAGTGCCTTGGCCAGCATGGTCTTGCCGACGCCGGGCACGTCCTCCAGCAGCAGGTGGCCCTCGGCGAGCAGGACGGTCAGGGCGATCCGGACGGCCTCCGGCTTGCCCTCGATCACGCTCTCGATGTTGGCGCGGACGCGGTCCACGACTGCGGCGAGCTCGGGGAGTCCGACCTGGCGGTACCCGTTCGCCCTCTGTTCGCCCCCCGCAGGACTGCCGAGACCGGCCTGGTCGTTGTAGCTCGTCACCCGTTTACGCTCCCTGGCACCCTGTGCCCGCCTCACCCGAGGCCGGACCCCCACCCCATGCTTGACGCGGCCGTCCCGGGGGCGGTTCCGACGGCGGATCCGGCGCCGGGGTAGCGGCCTGCGGCCCGGCCGCCCCAGGTGGTTCGGGGTCCGACCGGCAGGCGCATTCTCCCCCGGGCGGTGGCCCGAAGTCACCATTCGGCTGTCCCCGAATGCCCTGTGACTCGCCCGCTCGCCTCCGGGGCGCTCTGACCCGGTGCCGACGGTCGGCGCTCCGGCGCTCGTACCTCGCTGGTCGCTTCTCCCTTTCGGCACCGGCGCGCCCCTTCGGCTCGGGGCGGGGGCCCGAGAGAGCGCGGGTATCAGACGATCTCGCGCAGCAGTCCGGTGTGGACGTCGAAGACGAAGCCGCGCACGTCGTCGGTGTGCAGCAGGAACGGGGAGGTACGCACCCGCTGCATGGACTGGCGGACGTCGCCGTCCAGGTCGACGAAGGACTCCACCGCCCACTGCGGGCGCTGGCCGACCTCCAGCTCCAGCTCGCGGCGAAAGTCCTCGGTGAGTCCGAGCAGGCCGCAGCCGGTGTGGTGGATCAGCGCGATCGAGCGGGTGCCGAGGGCGCGCTGGCTGATGGTCAGGGAGCGGATGGTGTCGTCGGTGACGACGCCGCCCGCGTTGCGGATGACGTGTGCGTCGCCCAGTTCGAGGCCGAGCGCCGCGAACAGGTCGAGGCGGGCGTCCATACAGGCCACCACGGCGATCTTCTGCACCGGGCGGGCGTCCATGCCGCCGTCCCGGAAGGTCACCGCGTACTCGCGGTTGGCCGTCACGAAACGGTCGATGATGACGGGTCGGGTGGTGTCGGCAGCGGCGTTCGGCGTGGGCCGGTCGGGGGTCACTGTCATGGTGGCGACGTTAGTGCGATTCCGGGCCCCGCGGTGGGGTCGAGAGCTACAGAACCGGCCGCTGTGATCGAGTGCATAGCGACAACGGGAGGGTTTGTCCGGGCTGGTCCCGGAGTGGGTTCGTACCCGGTCGCTCGACGGGGGCGCGCGGCGCTCGTCGCGGCTCGCCAGCCGGGGCCTCCACCGGACCGCCCCGACGGCCGCGACCTGCGGTGATCCGTACCGCCGCCCGGGTGGTGCGCCGGAGCGGACCATTGACTGCCGGGGCCCGCGCGATAGAGTTGCGGCGCAGTGGAGCACACCCGCCGGAGCCCGTCAACCGGGCCTTGTCGGCCGGTGTGGCCCGGTCGATGCGGCTCGTGGCCTCCACCCGCTCCGTGCCCACCTGGCGCACCTTCCCCGGCGCCGGGCGGTCACGACCTTCCCCTTGAGCGGGCGGGGACCACGGGCCGCGTCGTCGTGCCGGGGGACGGTGGGCGAGAATGGTCGGAGCTCCCGGAGATCGGGCTGCTCCGCACCGAGGAAGGGCGCCACCGCGCATGACCACCAACGAACCGGGTCCCAAGCACGTTCCGGTGATGCTGCAGCGGTGCATGGACGCCCTCGCCCCCGCGATCTCGCGCCCCGGTGCCGTGGTGGTGGACGCCACCCTCGGACTCGGCGGGCACAGTGAGGCGCTGCTCACCCAGTTCCCGGAGGTCCGGCTGATCGCGGTGGACCGCGACCCGCAGGCGCTGAAGCTGTCCGGCGAGCGGCTGGCCCCGTTCGGTGACCGGGCCACCCTGGTACACGCGGTGTACGACGAGATCCCCGAGGTGCTGGAGCGCCTGGGCATCGACGAGGTGGACGGCATCCTGTTCGACCTCGGCGTCTCCTCGATGCAGTTGGACGAAGCGGACCGCGGTTTCGCGTACGCCCAGGACGCGCCGCTGGACATGCGGATGGACCAGACCCGGGGGATCAGCGCGGCGGAGGTGCTGAACACCTACAGCCACGGCGACCTCGCCCGGATCCTCAAGGTGTACGGCGAGGAGCGGTTCGCCGGGAAGATCGCCTCGGTCATCCTGCGGGAGCGGGCCAAGGAACCGTTCACCAACAGCGCGCGTCTGGTCGAGTTGGTGCGCAACGCCATTCCGGCGGCGACCCGTCGGACCGGCGGGAACCCGGCCAAGCGGACGTTCCAGGCACTGCGGATCGAGGTCAACGGCGAGCTGGAGGTCCTGGACCGGGCGATCCCGGGGGCGCTGGACGTCCTGGCGCTCGGCGGCCGGATGGTCGTGATGTCGTACCAGTCGCTGGAGGACCGGCTGGTGAAGCAGTACTTCGCCGCCGGGGCGACCAGCACCGCCCCGCCGGGGCTCCCGTTCATCCCGGAGGAGCACCAGCCCTGGCTCAAACTGATCACCCGAGGTGCCGAGCTGGCCACCGAGCAGGAGATCGAGGAGAACCGGCGCGCCGCGCCCGTGCGACTGCGGGTGGCGGAGAGGATCAGGGACCGAAGCAAGCGGGGCTGAGCCCCGGCGGGGTCCGAAGGGCGGAGGAAAGCGGTGGGGCCGGTGGCCGGTGAGGTCCGGGCGGGGCGGGGAGGACTCCCCGGACAGGGCAGGGCACGCATCACGGTCCGGCCGGGGCGGCGCCCCGTGCGGGGGCGCACGCCGTTCGCGGTGCTCGTGGTGGTGTTGCTGGCCGGCGGTCTGTTCGGGCTGCTGGCGCTGAACACCGCGCTCAACGAAGGGTCCTTCGAGCTGTCCCGGCTGCAGAAGCAGACCACCAAGGCGACCGACGAGCAGCAGAGCCTCCAGCACGAGATCGACCAGAGCTCGGCCCCGGACGCGCTGGCCAAGCGGGCCGGCGAGCTGGGCATGGTCCCGGCCGGGGGGATGGCCTTCCTGGACGTGCCGAACGGAGGCAAGGTGATCGGCACGCCCGGACCGGCGCAGGACAGCCCGCCGGTGAAGAAGTCGACGGTCGATCCGTGGCCGGTGAAGGCCTCCCCGGCTGCGCAGGGCGCCCCGGCGCCTTCGGCGCGGCCCACGGCGCAGCCGAGCGCCCAGCCGACCACCCCGGCTACGGCCCCGCCGACGCCGACCCCGGCGGCCTCGGCCGGTGACTCGGTGATCCAGCTCAACCCGGTCTCGCCCGCGCCGCACGGGGGTGGCAACCGGTGACCACTCCTCGTCAGCCGTCGGGCTCCGGCTCAGGTTCGGGCCGTCGTCAGCCGCCGCGCAGCGGTGCGCCCCGGCCCGCCGCGGGCCGCAGCCAGCCGGCGAAGGGCCAGGCCGCGAAGTCGCAGCCCGTCAAGCCGCAGGCCGCGAAGCCGCAGCCCGTCAAGGGCCAGCCCGCGCGCGGCCAGTCGGCCAAGGCCCAGCCCGCCAAGGCCGCTGCCGCCCGTACCCCGCGCGCGCCGCAGCAGCGCCGCCCCGAGGGCCGTCCGCCGGCCCGTAGCCAGGCGGCGGTGCGGCCGCGTCCGAAGACCCGCCCGCCGCAGCGCCCCAAGGCGCTGAAGCTGGCCGAGCCGAAGCGCCGGCTGCGGGTGATCACCGTGGCGCTGTCCCTGGTGTTCTCGGTCTTCGCCGGGCGTCTGGTGCAGCTCCAGCTGGTGGACGCCGACGCGCTGGCCGCCGACGCCAACACCAACCGCTACCTGAACATCCCGATCACCGCCGAGCGCGGTTCGATAACGTCCTCCGACGGGGTCGCGCTGGCGGCCACCGTCGACGCGTACGACATCACCGCCGACCCGGCGATGTTCACCCCGGGGGCGACCGGCATCCCGGACGCGCCGGAGCAGGCGGCCGCCCTGCTGTCGCCGATCATCGGTGTGTCCAAGGAGAAGCTCGCCGCCGACCTGCACGCACCCAAGACCCGCTACAAGCGGCTCGCCGCCCAGCAGACCCCGGCCGCCAAGAACCAGATCAGCGACCTGAAGTCGACCCTGGAGAAGCAGGCCGGCTCGCGCACCTGCCTGGCCCAGAAGAAGCTGCTCGGCAAGCCCGCCGACCAGGGCGGACGCACCCGGGTGGACAACGAGTGCGCCAACCCGCTGGCCGGGGTGTTCAACCAGGAGACCCAGAAGCGGGTCTACCCGGCGGACGGCCTGGCCGCCAACCTGGTCGGCTTCGTCAACGGCGAGGGCGCAGGCGCGGGCGGCCTGGAGCTGCAGTACCAGAAGCTGCTGGCCGGCAAGGACGGCCACAGCAGCTACGCCCAGGCGGGCGGGCGGCTGGTGCCCACCGCCGGGGGCTCGATGGACGAGGCGGTGCCCGGCAGCGACGTCAAGCTGACCATCAACCGGGACATCCAGTGGGCCGCCCAGCGGGCGATCACCGACCAGGTGGCCAACTCCGGCGCGGAGAAGGGCTACGTGGTGGTCCAGGACGTGAAGACCGGTCAGGTCCTCGCGATGGCCACCGCGCCCGGCTTCAACCCGAACGACCTGAGCCTCTCCAAGCAGTCCCAGATGGGCAACCCGGCCCTGGTCGACGCGTACGAGCCGGGCAGCACCGCCAAGCTGATGAGCCTGGCCGCCGTCCTGGACTCCGGCAAGGCCAACTGGGACACCAAGGTCACCGTGCCGAACCGGCTGGTCCGGGCCGGCCAGCAGTTCAAGGACGACATCGAGCACGGCGACTGGTACCTGACCCTGGCCGGGGTGCTGGCCAAGTCCTCCAACATCGGCACCATCGAGGCGATCGAGACCCTCGGCGACGGCGACCAGCTGAAGGCCAACCAGGTACTGGACGGCTACATGCGCAAGTTCGGCGTGGCCCAGCCGACCGGCCTGAACTTCCCCGGGGAGACCCCGGGGATGCTCAAGAAGCCGGAGGACCTGGTCGCCTCGGAGAAGTACAACATCTCCTTCGGCCAGGGCCCGCTGCAGATGAACGCGCTGCAGGCCACCTCGGTGTACTCGACCATCGCCAACGGCGGGGTGCGGGTCGCGCCCAGCATCGTCCAGGGCACCACCGGGCCGGACGGCAAGTTCACCCCGACCCCGCCGGGCGAGCAGACCCGGGTGGTCAGCGAGCAGACCGCCAAGACCCTCACCTCGATGTTGGAGTCGGTCGTCGACGACGAGCAGGGCACCGGCGGCAAGGCCGCCATCCCCGGCTACCGGGTCGCCGGCAAGACCGGTACCGCCAACCGGGGGGCCGCCAACGGGGTCGGCTACGACGGCTACACCGCCTCCTTCATCGGCTTCGCCCCCGCCGACGCCCCCCGCTACACCGTCTCCTGCACCCTCCAGGGCCCGGTCAACGGCCACTTCGGCGGCCAGCTGTGCGGGCCGGTGTTCAAGCAGGTGATGGAGTTCACCCTGAAGACCATGCAGGTCCCGCCGAGCGGCAGCCAGGCGCCCAACCTGCCCGTCGAGTGGAAGCCGTGAGCGCGGATGAGCAACCAGCGGGCCGGTGCGGCCGGCGACGCCGAGAAGGCCCGGTTTGGCCCTGGGCACCCTTCGGCGGATAGCCTTCCCGGCGTGCCGAAACCCGATCAAACCACCGTGAGTCCGCCCCGCCCGACCGGGACCGCCGCCCTGTCGCTCGCCGAGCTGGCCGCTCAGCTGGGCCTGCCGCCCGTCGAGGGCGGCGCCGTCACCGGCGTCACCCACGACTCCCGCGCGGTGCGCCCGGGCGACGTGTACGTGGCCTTCCCGGGCGCCAACCACCACGGCGCGGCCTTCGCGGCCAAGGCCGCGGACGCCGGCGCGGTGGCCGTGCTCACCGACCCCGCGGGCGCCGAGCTGGCCGCCCCCACCGGTCTGCCGCTGCTGGTCGTCGACCGGCCGCGGGCCCGGATGGGCGAGCTGGCCGCGATCGTCTACGGCCGCCCGTCCGAGCGGCTGCTGATGATCGGGCTGACCGGCACCAACGGCAAGACCACCACCTCGTACCTGGTCGAGGGCGGTCTGCGCGGCGCCGGGCGCAGCCCCGGCGTGATCGGCACCGTGGAGATGCGGGTCGGCGAGGAGCGGATCAAGAGCGAGCGCACCACCCCCGAGGCCACCGACCTGCACGCGATCCTCGGCGTGATGGCCGAGCGCGGCGCGGACGCGGTGACCATGGAGGTCTCCAGCCACGCCCTGGTCTTCGGCCGCACCGACGGGGTGGCGTACGACGTCGCGCTGTTCAACAACCTCACCCCCGAGCACCTCGACTTCCACCCGGACATGGAGGACTACTTCCAGGCGAAGGCCCGACTCTTCCAGCCCGGCAAGTCCCGCCACGGCGTGGTCAACCTGGACGACGAGTACGGCCGCCGGCTCGCTGCCGAGGCCAAGATCCCGGTGACGACCTTCTCGGCCGCCGGCGCCGCCGAGGCCGACTGGCGGGCCGTGGACGTCCAGCTCGGCCCGGTGAGCTCCACCTTCCGGCTGCTCGGCCCGGACGGTGCCGAGGCCGACGCGGTCGCGCCGCTGCCCGGCCCGTTCAACGTCTCCAACGCGGTCGCCGCGATCACCGTGCTGGTCGCCGCCGGACTGCCGCTGGAGCGGGCCGTGGCCGGCGTCGCCGCCGTCCCCGGCGTGCCGGGCCGACTGGAGCGGGTGGACGCCGGACAGCCGTTCGTCGCGGTCGTGGACTACGCCCACAAGCCGGACGCCCTGCAGGCCGTCCTCGCCTCGCTGCGCGAGGTCACCAAGGGCCGCCTGCACGTGGTCGTCGGCTGCGGCGGCGACCGCGACCCGCACAAGCGCGGCCCGATGGGCGCCATCGCCGCCCGCCTCGCCGACACCGCCCTGCTGACCAGCGATAACCCGCGCAGCGAGGACCCGCTGGCGATCCTCGCCACCATGCTGACCGGCGCCGCCGCGGTGCCCGAGGCCGAGCGCGGGGCCGTCCTGGTCGTCCCCGACCGGGCCGAGGCGATCCAGCTCGCCGTCGCCCGCGCCCGGGCGGGGGACACCGTGCTGGTGGCCGGCAAGGGCCACGAGCTCGGCCAGTACGTACGAGACGAGATCCGCCCCTTCGACGACCGGGAGGTGCTGCGCGAATCCATCGCGCGGACCACGGCCGCCGGGGGCGACCGAGGAGTAGAGCAGCAGTGATCGCACTGACCCTCGCCGAGGTGGCCGCCGCGGTCGGCGGCACCCTGGACGGCGCGGACCCGGACGTCCTGGTCACCGGCCCGGTCGAGGTCGACTCGCGGAAGGTGTGCCCCGGCGGCCTGTTCGCGGCCTTCGTCGGCGAGCAGGTGGACGGCCACGACTACGCCGCCACGGCGGTCGGGGCCGGCGCCGTCGCGGTGCTGGCCTCCCGCCCGGTCGGCGTGCCCGCCGTCCTGGTCGACAGTGTGGTGGACGCCCTCGGCAAGCTGGCCCGCACCGTGGTCGCCCGCGCCGAGGGCACCGCCGTGGTCGCGCTGACCGGCTCGGCCGGCAAGACCAGCACCAAGGACCTGATCGCCCAGCTGCTCCAGCGCCACGGCGAGACCGTCTTCCCGCCCGGCTCGCTCAACAACGAGATCGGCCACCCGATGACCGCGCTGCGGGTCGAGGCCGGCACCCGGCACCTGGTCATGGAGATGGGGGCCCGGCACAAGGGCGACATCGAGTACCTCACCTCGATCACCCCGCCCCGGATCGGCCTGGTCCTCAACGTCGGCACCGCCCACGTCGGCGAGTTCGGCTCCCAGGAGGCGATCGCCGAGGCCAAGGGCGAGCTGGTCGAGGCGCTGCCCGCCGAGGGTGCCGCGATCCTCAACGCGGACGACCGGCTGGTGCGCGCGATGGCCTCCCGGACCAGGGCGAAGGTGGTCTTCTTCGGGGAGTCCCCGGAGGCCCACGTCCGGGCGACCGACGTTCGCCTGGACGCCACCGGACGGCCATCGTTCACGCTCACCACCCCGGCCGGTTCCGCTCCCGTGCAGCTGCGCCTGTACGGTGAGCACCACGTCTCGAACGCCCTCGCCGCCGCCGCGGTGGCGATGGAGCTCGGGATGACCGTCGACGACACCGCGGCAGCCCTGGGCGAGGCGGGTGCGCTGTCCCGCTGGCGCATGGAGGTCGTCGACCGGGCCGATGGTGTCACCGTCGTCAACGACGCCTACAACGCGAACCCCGACTCGATGCGGGCCGCGCTGCGGGCGCTGGTCTCGATGGGTGGCCGCGGTCCGGAGCGCCGCCGCACCTGGGCGGTGCTCGGCGAGATGCGGGAGCTCGGCGAGGACAGCCTGGCCGAGCACGACGCCATCGGGCGGCTCGCCGTCCGGCTGGACGTCACCAAGCTGGTGGCGGTCGGCGGACGCGAGGCGGCCTGCATGGAACTCGGCGCGAGGAACGAAGGTTCGTGGGGTGAGGAGTCGGTGCTGGTGTCCGACGCGGACGCGGCGGTCGAGCTGCTGCGCAGTCAGCTGCGGCCGGGGGATGTGGTCCTGGTGAAGGCGTCCCGTTCGGTGGGGTTGGAGAAGGTGGCCGAGGCGCTCCTTACGGACGGTGCTGCCCGATGATGAAGCAGATCCTCTTCTCCGGGATGATCGGCCTGATCCTCTCGCTGGTCGGCACGCCCGCCCTGATCAAGCTGCTCGCCCGGCAGGGTTACGGCCAGTACATCCGTGACGACGGCCCCAAGGCGCACCACAGCAAGAAGGGCACGCCCACCATGGGCGGCATCGCCTTCATCCTGGCGACCCTGATCGCGTACTTCGGGACGAAGGCGATAACGGGCGACACCCCGACCGCCTCCGGGCTGCTGGTGCTCTTCCTGACCACGGGCCTCGGCCTGGTCGGCTTCCTGGACGACTACATCAAGGTGGTCAAGCGCCGCTCGCTGGGCCTGCGGGCCAAGGCGAAGCTGGCCGGACAGTCCATCGTCGGTCTGGTGTTCGCCGTCCTGGCGCTGCAGTTCCACGACGACCGCGGGCTCAGCCCGGCCTCCCAGTCGCTGTCCTTCGTGCGCGACTTCAAGTGGGCGATCGGCCCGGTGCTGTTCGTCATCTTCGCGTACTTCATGATCGCGGCGACCTCCAACGGCGTGAACCTGACGGACGGCCTGGACGGCCTCGCCACCGGCGCCTCGGTGATGGCCTTCGGCGCCTACACCTTCATCGGCGTCTGGGAGTACACCCAGAGCTGTGCCTACTTCATCTCCGCCACCGGCGCCTGCTACGACGTCCGCGACCCACTGGACCTCGCGGTGGTGGCCGCCGCTCTGATGGGCTCCTGCTTCGGCTTCCTGTGGTGGAACACCTCGCCCGCCAAGATCTTCATGGGTGACACCGGCTCGCTCGCCCTCGGCGGCGCCCTGGCCGGCCTGGCGATCTGCTCCCGCACCGAGCTGCTGCTGATCCTGCTCGGCGGCCTCTTCATGATCATCACCCTGTCGGTGATCATCCAGGTCGGCTCCTTCCGGATGACCGGCAAGCGCGTCTTCAAGATGGCACCACTGCAACACCACTTCGAACTCAAGGGCTGGAGCGAGGTCCTGGTCGTGGTCCGCTTCTGGATCATCCAGGGCCTGTGCGTGGCCGTCGGCCTCGGCCTCTTCTACGCGGGATACCGGACCGGATGATGAATCCCCAGATGATCGAGTCGCAGTTCAATGACCTGCCCGTGGTGGTCGCCGGCCTCGGCGTCTCGGGCATCAGCGCCGCGCGCGTCCTGAACGGGCTCGGCGCGAGCGTCACCGTGGTGGACGGCGGCAGCGGCGAGGGCCTCAAGGCCCGTGCCGCCGAGCTGGAGGCGCTGGGCGTCACGGTGCGCCTGGGCGACGGCGCGAGCCTGCCCGAGGGCACCCGGCTGATCGTCACTTCGCCCGGCTGGGCCCCCGACAGCCCGCTGTTCGCCGCCGCCGAGGCGGCTGGCGTCCCGGTCTGGGGCGACGTCGAGCTGGCCTGGCGGCTGCGCAAGCCGCTGCCGGGCACCGGGGAGCCCGCCCCCTGGCTGGCCGTCACCGGCACCAACGGCAAGACCACCACCGTCCAGATGCTCGCCTCGATCCTCACCGCGGCCGGCAAGCGCACCGCCGCCGTCGGCAACGTCGGGGTCTCGGTGCTGGACGCGGTGCTCGCCGAGGAGCCGTACGACGTGCTCGCCGTCGAGCTCTCCAGCTACCAGCTGCACTGGGCGCCCTCGCTGCGCCCGTACTCGGCGGCGGTGCTCAACCTGGCACCCGACCACCTCGACTGGCACGGCTCGATGGAGGCGTACGCCGCCGACAAGGGCCGGATCTACGAGGGCAACGTGGTCGCCTGCGTGTACAACCTGGCCGACCCGGCCACCGAGGCGCTGGTCCGCGAGGCCGACGTCGAGGAGGGCTGCCGGGCGATCGGCTTCGGCCTCGGCGCGCCGGGCCCGTCGAACTTCGGCGTGGTGGACGGCCTGCTGGTGGACCGCGCCTTCGTCGAGGACCGGACCAAGAACGCGGCCGAGCTGGGCTCCGTCGAGGACGTCAACCCGCCGGCCCCGCACAACATCGCCAACGCGCTCGCCGCGGCGGCGCTGGCCCGGGCCTACGGGGTCGAGCCGAAGGCCGTCCGGGAGGGCCTGCGGGCCTTCCGCCCGGACGCCCACCGGATCGCCGAGGTCGGCGTGGTCCGCGAGGTCACGTACATCGACGACTCCAAGGCCACCAACACCCACGCCGCGGCGGCCTCGCTGGCCGCCTACCGGCCGATCGTCTGGATCGCCGGCGGCCTGGCCAAGGGCGCGACCTTCGACGACCTGGTCCAGGGCGCGGCCGAGCGGCTGCGCGCGGTCGTGCTGATCGGCCAGGACCGGGCGCTGATCCGCGAGGCGCTGGAGCGACACGCTCCGGATGTGCCGGTGATCGAGGCGGCCGAGGGCCACACTGGCGCGATGGCGATGACCGAGGTGGTCCGCACGGCCGCGTCGCTCGCCCGATCGGGTGACACGGTCTTGCTGGCCCCGGCCTGCGCCTCGATGGACATGTTCACCAACTACGGCGAGCGCGGCGACCTGTTCGCGGCGGCCGTCCGGGAGCTGGCGAACCTCGGCGAGTGAGCCGAAGGGCCGCGCCGACGCCGAAAGGGAGGAGCGAGGAGGCCCCGAGGAAACGAGGGGCATCGGAGCGACGACCGTCGGCGTCGGGTCCGAGCGGCCCGGAGGCGAAGGAGCCGCAGTCGAAGGAGAGCGGGGAGCGGTGGCGGGGCAGGGCAGGGCGGATTCCGGCGTTTCCAAGCAGGATGCCGCCGAGCCGTGGCGAGTGATCTCCGCCACCACGACCAAGTACAAGTCGGCCGGTCCGCTGGGCCGCCTGCAGGCCTTCCGGGCCCGCGTACGGTACTGGCTGGACCGGCCGCTCACGCCGTACCTGCTGACCGTCGGCACCACGCTGCTGCTGGTGGTGCTGGGCCTGATGATGGTCTTCTCGGCCTCGCAGATCCTGGCCCTGAACCAGCACCACACGGCGCAGTACTACTTCCTCAAGCAGCTGATCGCGGCCATCCTCGGCCTGGTCCTGCTGGTCGGCTTCGCCTCCGTCCCGGTGGCGGTGCTGCGGGTGATCGTCTATCCCGTGATGTTCGGGGTGATCGGCGCGCTCGCGCTGGTCGCCGTGCCCGGCGTCGGGGTGCGGATCAACGGCAACCAGAACTGGCTGGACTTCGGGTTCTTCCAGTTCCAGCCCTCCGAGTTCGCCAAGCTCGCGCTGGTGCTCTGGGGCGCCGACCTGCTCGCCCGCAAGCAGAAGGCCGGCACCCTCACCTCGTGGAAGCACCTGCTGGTGCCGCTGGTGCCGGGGGCCCTGCTGCTGCTCGCGCTGATCATGATCGGCGGCGACATGGGCACCTCGATGATCCTGGTGGCCATGGTGTTCGCGCTGCTCTGGATGGTCGGCGCGCCGCTGCGGCTGTTCGTGGCCACCCTCGGGGTGGCGGTCGTGGTCTGCACCGCGCTGGTGATCACCGTCCCGCACCGGGCCGAGCGCCTGGGCTGCATCGGCGTCACCAAGCTCGATCCGGAGGGCGCCTGCTTCCAGGCCCTGCACGGCGTGTACTCGTTCGCGCTCGGCGGCGGCTTCGGCACCGGCCTCGGCGCCGGCGTGGAGAAGTGGGGCCAGCTGCCAGAGGCGCACACCGACTTCATCTTCGCCGCGACCGGCGAGGAACTGGGCCTGGTGGGGACGCTGTCGGTGATCGGTCTCTTCGCGGCACTAGGCTACGCGGGTATCCGTGTGGCCATCGGTACGAAGGACCCCTTCGTCAGGTACGCCGCGGGAGCCGCCACCACCTGGATCATGGCGCAGGCCATGATCAACCTGGGGTCGGCGCTGGGACTGCTGCCCATCGCGGGCGTCCCGCTCCCGCTGTTCTCCTACGGCGGTTCCGCCATGCTGTCGGCCATGTCCGCGATCGGAGTGCTGCTGTGCCTGGCACGCAGCTCCTCGGGCGCGAAGGCGGCCCTGGCCGCCCGGAGCAAGAACTCCCGGATCAGGAAGCGACTGGCCCGGGTGCTGCCACGACGACGAACCACAGCGCGCCCGGCCCCCGGGCCGGCACGCAGGGAGCGGTGAATTTCGGTGCATGTCGTACTCGCCGGCGGGGGGACCGCCGGTCACATCGAGCCGGCCATGGCCCTCGCGGACGCCCTCCGCAGGCACGACCCGTCCATCGGGATCACCGCCCTGGGCACCGAGAAGGGTCTGGAGACCCGGCTGGTGCCCGAGCGCGGCTACCAGCTGGAGCTCATTCCGGCCGTCCCGCTGCCCCGCAAGCCCACCCCCGAGCTGATCACCGTCCCCGGCCGGCTGCGCGGCACCGTCCGGGCCGCCCAGGAGATCATCGAGCGGGTCAACGCCGACGCCGTCGTCGGCTTCGGCGGTTACGTCGCGATGCCCGCCTACCTGGCCGCCAAGCGGGCCGGCGTGCCGATCGTGGTGCACGAGGCCAACGCCCGCCCGGGCCTGGCCAACAAGATCGGTGCCCGCTACACCGACTTCGTCGCCGTCTCCACCCCGGACAGCAAGCTGCGCGACTCCCGGTACATCGGCATCCCGCTGCGCCGGACCATCGCCACCCTGGACCGCAACGCCACCCGGCCGGAGGCCCGCCAGTACTTCGGCCTCGACCAGCGGCTGCCCACCCTGTTGGTCTCCGGCGGCTCCCAGGGCGCGCGCCGGCTGAACGAAACGGTCACCGCGATCGCCCCGCGGCTCCAGCAGTACGGCGTGCAGATCCTGCACGCGGTCGGCCCGAAGAACGAGCTGCCGCAGGTCGCGGACGTCCCCGGGATGCCGCCGTACCGCCCGGTGCCGTACATCGACCGGATGGACCTCGCCTACGCGGCCGCCGACCTGATGCTCTGCCGGGCCGGCGCCATGACGGTGGCCGAGCTGGCCGCGGTCGGCCTGCCCGCCGCCTTCGTGCCGCTGCCGATCGGCAACGGCGAGCAGCGGCTGAACGCCCAGCCGATGGTCAAGGCCGGCGGCGGTCTGCTGGTGGACGACGCCGAGCTGACCGCGGACTGGGTGCTGCAGAACGTGCTGCCGGTGCTCACCGACCCCCAGCGGCTGTGGGACATGAGCCGGGCCGCGGCCGAGTTCGGCCGCCGGGACGCCGACGACCTGCTGGTCGGCATGGTGTACGAGGCGATCCAGGCCCATCGGGGCGGCCGGCGCCGTGGCTGACGGTCGGCTAGCCGACCCTCTGGACGAGGAGCTGGAGGGGGAGGAGTCCGCTCCCCGCCTCCGGCTCTCCCGGCGGGGCATCGTGGTGCTGAGCGTGCTCGTCGCCGCGGTGCTGGGCGGGCTGGCCTGGCTGGTGTTCTACTCCCCGGTGCTGGACGTGCGCGATGTCGCCGTCCAGGGCACGAAGGACGAGAAGCTGACGTCGGACCAGGTCCGTGACGCGGTCGGCGGGCTGGCCGGCGGCCCGCTGGCCCGGGTGGACCTGGACGAGGTCAGGCACCGGGTGGAGGCGATCCCCCGGGTGGCCAAGGCCGAGGTGTGGCGGGGCTGGCCGCACACCCTGCAGGTCAAGGTGGTGCAGCGGACCGCCGTGGCCGCCGTCAAGGGGGAGGACGGCCAGTTCACCCAGGTGGATGTCACCGGCGTGAGCTTCGCCACCGAGGCGGCCCCGCCGGAGGGCGTGCCGGTGGTGGAGCTGCGGCTCAGTCAGCAGGCGAAGGACGTGGCCGGGGTGATCTCCCGCGCGCAGCTGGTGCAGGGCGCGGTGGCGGTGGCCGCCGGGCTTCCGCCGGAGATCGCCAAGCGGGCCGGATCGGTTCTCGTGCACTCCTACGACGACATCGAACTGCAGCTCAGCGGGGGTGCGACGGTGCGTTGGGGGAGCCCGGAGCAGAACGACCGCAAGGCCCGGGTGCTGCAGGCGCTGATGGCCCAGAAGGGCGCCAACTTCGACGTGAGTGCGCCGGCGGCGCCGGCGGTGTCCGGGTGATCCGCTAGATTCTGTGCCCGAGGGAGGGGTTGACGCCTCGAAGTGTCGGCCCGACCCTTGGTGGTCACCCCGGTTTCCATTGCCGGCCGATGATCACATAGGCTCAAAAGAAAAAGGGAAGCTCGGCGTGTTCGTTGAAACGCGTGCCCGGAGCCACCTAGTGTCCTGTGTCACCAGACTGTGTCCCTTGGTGATGTGACGGAGGCACAGGACTAACCCTAAAGGTCAAGTTTAGGGTTGGGGTCGGCGGTCGGCATTTCGGACATTCAGTCAGAAACCAGGCTCCCTACCCATCGACATCCGTCGGTACGGCCCCTCGCCCGGGCCGGGCCGACCCGGAATCTCGAGGCGAGAGGCCTTCGACGTGGCAGCACCGCAGAACTACCTCGCAGTCATCAAGGTCGTCGGTATCGGCGGCGGTGGTGTCAACGCCATCAACCGGATGATCGAGGTCGGTCTCAAGGGCGTCGAGTTCATCGCGATCAACACCGATGCGCAGGCCCTCCTCATGAGCGACGCCGACGTCAAGCTCGATGTGGGCCGTGAACTCACCCGGGGCCTCGGCGCCGGCGCCAATCCCGAGGTCGGCCGCAAGGCCGCCGAGGACCACCGTGAGGAGATCGAGGAGGTCCTCAAGGGGGCCGACATGGTCTTCGTGACCGCCGGTGAGGGTGGTGGCACGGGCACGGGCGGCGCGCCCGTCGTCGCCAACATCGCCCGCTCGCTGGGCGCCCTGACCATCGGCGTGGTCACCCGCCCCTTCACCTTCGAGGGACGTCGCCGGGCCAACCAGGCCGAGGACGGCATCGCCGCCCTGCGCGAAGAGGTCGACACCCTCATCGTGATCCCCAACGACCGACTGCTGTCCATCTCGGACCGCCAGGTCAGCGTGCTCGACGCGTTCCGGTCCGCGGACCAGGTCCTGCTCTCGGGTGTCCAGGGCATCACCGACCTGATCACCACCCCGGGTCTGATCAACCTCGACTTCGCCGACGTCAAGTCCGTCATGTCGGACGCCGGTTCGGCGCTCATGGGCATCGGCTCGGCCCGAGGTGAGGACCGCGCCAAGGCGGCCGCCGTGATGGCGATCTCCTCGCCACTGCTGGAGGCCTCGATCGACGGTGCCCGCGGCGTGCTGCTGTCCATCTCGGGCGGCTCCGACCTCGGCCTGTTCGAGATCAACGAGTCGGCCCAGCTGGTCAGTGAGGCCGCCCACCCCGAGGCCAACATCATCTTCGGTGCGGTCATCGACGACGCGCTCGGCGACGAGGTGCGGGTCACCGTCATCGCGGCCGGCTTCGACGGTGGCCAGCCGCCGGCCATCGTCCGCGACCCGGTGGTCAAGTCCACCACCCCCGCGGCCCCGGCCACCCCGCCGGCCGCCCCGGAGCGCCCGGCCGGCCGTCCCTCCTACGGGAGCATCGGTTCGGTGACGTCCCGTTCGGAGGGGGAGACCCCGGCCACCCCGTCGCGTCCGGCCGAGACCCAGGCCACCACGACCGCCGCCGCCCCGGTGCCGCCGCAGGTGCAGCCGGTCCGGCAGCCGTTCGTGGAGAGCCCGGCCGAGGAGCTCGACGTCCCGGACTTCCTTAAGTGATCGATCACGCGGTACACGCGGGTGCTCACTTCGCCTTCACCGACAGGTGGGGCGGGGTGAGCACTTCGCCGTACGGGGAGCTCAACCTCGGCGGTGCCGTGGGGGACGACCCGGAGGCCGTCCGGGAGAACCGGGCGATCGCCGCCCGGGAGCTGGGGTTGAACCCGGCCGACGTGGTGTGGATGAACCAGGTGCACGGCGCCGAGGTGGCCGTGGTGACGGGGCGCCAGCCGCTGGGGGAGGCCCCCACGGTGGACGCGGTGGTCACCGACCGGCCGCTCGCGCTCGCGGTGCTGACCGCGGACTGCACCCCGGTGCTGCTGGCCGACCCGGTGGCGGGTGTGGTGGGCGCGGCCCACGCGGGCCGGCCCGGGCTGGCGGCCGGGGTGGTGCCCGCGGTCGTCAAGGCGATGGTCGAACTGGGGGCCGAGCCGGCGCGGATCACCGCCGCCACCGGCCCCGCGGTCTGCGGCCGCTGCTACGAGGTGCCGGCCCGGCTGCGCGCCGAGGTCGCCGAGGCGGTCCCGGCGGCCTTCGCCGAGACCTCGTGGGGCACTCCGGCCCTGGACGTGCCGGAGGGGGTCGCGGCCCAGCTGGCCGCGGTGGGGGTCGCCGAGCTGGTGCGATCACCGGTCTGCACCCTCGAATCCGCCGATCACTTCTCCTATCGCCGCGACCAGCGCACGGGCCGGCTCGCGAGCTACGTCTGGTTGGGCTCTGATCACTGATGACGAACGACATCTACGGGCCGTTCCCGGGGGGTCCTGGCCCCTTCTTTCCGGGCAGTAGCTGGCTGGAGGCCCTGACGGACGGTCAGCGGGCCCGGTTCGAGGAACTGGGGACCAACCTCGACGTGGTCGAGCGTCGGATCGTGGACGCCTGTGCGGCCGCCGGGCGCCCGCGCGAGGACGTCACCCTGATCGTCGTCACCAAGACCTACCCGGCCGAGGACACCGCGCTGCTGGCCGGACTGGGGGTGACGGACGTCGCGGAGAACCGCGACCAGGACGCCGCACCCAAGGCGGAGCAGTGCAGAAACCTTCCTCTTGACTGGCACTTCGTCGGACAGTTGCAGACCAACAAGGTCCGCTCGGTCGTCGGGTACGCGAACCACGTGCACTCGGTGGACCGGCTGCGGCTGGTCGGGTCGCTCTCGGCGGCGGTGCTGAAGTCCGAGCGCCCGGAGCTGGGTTGCCTGGTGCAGGTGGCGCTGGACAAGGAGCACGGTGAGGGCGCGCACCGCGCCGGGGTCGCCCCGGAGGACGTCGCGGAACTCACCGACGCGATCGCCGACACGCCCGGGTTGCGACTGGACGGTGTGATGACCGTCGCTCCGCTGGCCGGTCCACTGGCCGGCGACCCGGTGCGCGCCTTCGACCGGCTGGCGGAAATCGCAACCGCCGTACGGGCGGCCCATCCGGCTGCCACCATGGTCTCCGCAGGGATGAGCGGCGACCTTGAGCAGGCGATTGCCGCCGGGGCGACACATGTGCGCGTCGGAACGGCGGTACTCGGAGTGAGGTCACCCCTCGGGTAACGTCACCGGGTAGTAGATCAGACTGCAGGACAAAATAGGACAGAATCTAGCAGCTCTCCGGAGCGCTAGCGAACCGTGGATCGCAGCTCCGCGGCCCCTACCCACGAACTCTGACGGCGCGTCGCCTTGACGGGCCGTCGTGGGCGGACTGCGGAATCCGCAGGCAGGGCCGTGGCCCGGCCGTCGAGTCGGAGCCGGTGGTCCGCATGGAGCGAGCGAAGCGAGCGACCATCGGAAGGTGCGCGTTTCGCGAAGCAGCCACCGAGCGTCAGCGAGGTGGCCATGAGCGGAGGAGACAGGAGCATGGCCGGCGCGATGCGCAAGATGGCGGTCTACCTCGGCCTCGTGGAGGACGAGACGTACGACGGCCAGGGGTACGACCCCGACGACGACTACGACGCGGACCCCGAGCCGATCCGTACCGGGCAGCGGACCGAGGATATTCCCCGGCCGGCCGCCCCCGCAGCAGCACCCGCCGCGGTCTCCTCGATCACCCCGCAACCGGTCCCGGCGGCGGTGCCGATCCGGCAGGAGACCCCGAGGATGGCTCCCGTGTCGTCCATCACACCCGAACGCCGCCACAATCTGGAGAAGAGCGCCCCGGTGATCATGCCCAAGGTAGTGAACGAACGAGAGCCCTACCGCATCACCACGCTGCACCCGCGGACCTACAACGAGGCCCGTACCATCGGGGAACAGTTCCGTGGCGGTACCCCCGTGATCATGAATCTGACCGAGATGGACGACACCGATGCGAAGCGGCTCGTAGACTTCGCCGCTGGACTCGTCTTCGGTCTGCACGGCAGTATCGAGCGCGTGACACAGAAGGTGTTCCTGCTGTCGCCTGCTAACGTCGATGTCACGGCGGAGGACAAGGCTCGGATCGCCGAGGGTGGGTTCTTCAACCAGAGCTGACCCGGCCACGACTTTACGTGTGGATCTGATCGACAGTGGTTGGCGACAGGTGACGAGCGGCAGGCCCTAGGGCCCGGGACCGGGGAGAGGGAAACGCGATGGACATCGTGTGGGCGGTGCTCTACTACGCCCTGACCGTCTTCTTGGTGTTCCTGCTCGTGCGACTGGTCATGGACTGGGTCTTCCAGTTCGCGCGTTCGTGGCGGCCCGGCAAGGCCATGGTCCTGGTCCTGGAGGCCACGTACACTGTCACGGATCCGCCGCTCAAGCTTCTTCGGCGGTTCATCCCGCCGTTGCGTTTCGGGGGCGTGGCGCTCGACCTGTCCTTCTTCGTACTGATGATCATTGTGTATGTCCTGATCTCGCTTGTGCACCCCTAGTCGTAGGTGAGCGATGCGACAGGATGCCGGTGTGCCGACGATCACGTTGAGGTGAAGAGATGCCATTGACCCCCGAGGACGTTCGGAACAAGCAGTTCACGACCGTCCGCCTGCGTGAAGGCTATGACGAGGACGAGGTCGATGCCTTCCTCGACGAGGTCGAGGCGGAGCTGACCCGCCTCCTCCGGGAGAACGAGGACCTGCGGGCCAAGCTGGCCGCCGCGACTCGCGCCGCCGCGCAGAACCAGGCCAACATGCGGAAGGAGCCGCCGCAGGACGCGCAGCGTCCGGCCGCTCCCGTCCCGGCCGCCATATCCGGCCCGCCGATCCCCGGCCAGCAGGGCCCGGGCGGCCCGCAGCAGATGGGTCCCGGTGGCCCGCAGCAGATGGGCCCGGGTGGTCCCCAGCAGCAGCAGATGGGCAACCAGCCCCTCGGCCTGCCCTCCGGCGCCCCGCAGCTCCCGGCCGGTCCGGGTGGCCCCCATCAGATGGGCGGCCCGCAGCAGCAGATGAACCAGACCATGGGCGGCCAGCAGCAGCTGGTCCAGCCGATGGGCGGTCAGATGCTCCAGCCCATGGGCGGTCCCGGTGGCCCGCAGCAGATGGGCAACCCGATGGGCCAGGGCATGGGCCAGCAGCAGATGCAGCCGATGGGCGGCCCCATGGGCGGCCCGCCGCAGCAGATGGGTGGCCCGATGGGCGGCCCGATGCAGCAGCAGGGCCCCGGCGGCGACAGCGCCGCCCGCGTGCTGGCGCTCGCCCAGCAGACCGCCGACCAGGCGATCTCCGAGGCCCGTTCCGAGGCCAACAAGATCGTCGGCGAGGCGCGCAGCCGGGCCGAGGGCCTCGAGCGCGACGCCCGGGCCAAGGCCGACGCCCTGGAACGGGACGCGCAGGAGAAGCACCGCGTCGCGATGGGGTCGCTGGAGTCCGCGCGGGCCACGCTGGAGCGCAAGGTCGAGGACCTGCGGGCGTTCGAGCGTGAGTACCGGACGCGTCTGAAGTCGTACCTGGAGACCCAGCTGCGTCAGCTGGAGTCGCAGGCCGACGACTCGCTCGCCCCGCCGCGGATCCCCGCCACCGCTTCGCTGCCGCCGGCGGCGTCGTCGATGGCTCCGGCCGGTGCCGGTGCGATGACCTCCGGTGCACCGTCGTTCGGTGGGAACCAGCCGGCCTTCGGTGGCAGCTCGCCGTCGTTCGGCGGGCAGAGCTCCTTCGGCGGGAACCCGCCGGCGCCGAGCTTCGGCGGGCAGGCTGCCGGTGGCAACAGCGGGGCTCCGCAGATGCAGCCGGCCGGGATGACCCAGCCGATGGCGGCCGTCCGGCCGCAGCCGCCGCAGCCGATGCAGCAGGCTCCGGCGCCGATGCGGGGCTTCCTGATCGACGAGGACGGCGACAACTGAGGTTGTAGCAGGGCTCTTCGAGGGCGTCCCCTTTCTGACCTTCGGGTCGGGGAGGGGGCGCCCTTTTTGCGTTGGGACGGGGGACGGGGAGGGCCGGAGCGGGGGAGGGGCTTGAGGGTGCGGGAGGGGGGCTTCCGCTGCGCGCAGTTCCCCGCGCCCCTGTCGGGGCGCGGGGACGGGAGATGGGGAGCGCGCGGGGGAGGAGGGGGACGGAGGGCGCGCGGGGCGCGCGGGGTGCGGGGGAGGCGTGGGGTGCGGGGAGGGTGCCGGGGGTGTTGAGGGCGGACAAAGCGGAACCGCCGCCCGGCTCGGGAGCGGGGCGGCGGTTCCGGGTGGGGGTCAGGCCTTGCGGAGTTGGAAGGCGAGGCCGAGGGATTCGTCGGTGAAGGTTTCGGAGGCCCAGTCGGCCGTGCCGGCGGCGAAGTCGGTGGCGAGGACCTCCTCGGCGACGAGGGGGCCGTGTTCGGCGATGGCCTCGGCGGTCTCCTCGGCGGTGGCGCGCCAGCGGAGGACGATGCGGTCGGCGACGTCGAGGCCGGAGTTCTTGCGGGCCTCCTGGATCTGGCGGATGGCGTCGCGGGCGATGCCGAGGCGCTTGAGCTCCGGGGTGATGGCCAGGTCGAGGGCGACGGTGGCGCCGGACTCGTTGGCGACGGCCCAGCCCTCGCGCGGGGTCTCGGTGATGATCACCTCGTCGGGCGACAGGGTGATCGTCTCGCCGTCGAGCTCGACGCTGGTCGTGCCGTCGGCGCGCAGTTCGGCGGCCAGGCGGGCGGCGTCGGTGGCGGCGACCGCCTTGGCGACGTCCTGCACGCCCTTGCCGAAGCGCTTGCCCAGCGCGCGGAAGTTGGCCTTGGCGGTGGTGTCGACCAGCGAGCCCCCGACTTCGGCCAGCGACTCCAGGGTGGAGACGTTGAGCTCCTCGGCGATCTGCGCGCGCAGGTCGGCGGGCAGCTCCTCCCAGCCCTGGGCGGCGACCAGCGCGCGGGAGAGCGGCTGACGGGTCTTGACGCCGGACTCGGCGCGCGTGGCCCGGCCCAGCTCGACCAGGCGGCGGACCAGCGCCATGTGCCGGGAGAGCTCGGTGTCGATCAGGCTCTCGTCGGCCTCCGGCCAGGTGGCCAGGTGGATCGAGGCCGGGGCGTCCGGGGTGACCGGGACGACCAGGTCCTGCCAGACCCGCTCGGTGATGAACGGGGTGAGCGGGGCCATCAGGCGGGTGACCGTCTCCAGCGCCTCGTGCAGGGTGGCGAGCGCGGCGGCGTCGCCCTGCCAGAAGCGGCGGCGGCCGCGGCGGACGTACCAGTTGGAGAGGTCGTCGACGAAGCCGGAGAGCAGCTTGCCGGCGCGCTGGGTGTCGTACGCCTCGAGGGCCGCGTCGACCTCGCGGACCAGGGTGTTCAACTCGGAGAGCACCCAGCGGTCCAGCTGCGGGCGGTCGGCCGGGGCCGGGTCGCTCGCCGAGGGGGCCCAGTTCGAGGTGCGGGCGTACAGGGCCTGGAAGGCGACGGTGTTCCAGTAGGTGAGGAGGGTCTTGCGGACCACCTCCTGGATGGTGCCGTGGCCGACCCGGCGGGCCGACCAGGGCGAGCCGCCGGCCGCCATGAACCAGCGCACGGCGTCGGCGCCGTGCTGGTCCATCAACGGGATCGGCTCCAGGGTGTTGCCCAGGTGCTTGGACATCTTGCGGCCGTCCTCGGCCAGGATGTGGCCCAGGCAGACGACGTTCTCGTAGCTGTTCTTGTCGAACACCAGGGTGCCGACCGCCATCAGCGTGTAGAACCAGCCGCGGGTCTGGTCGATCGCCTCGGAGATGAACTGCGCCGGGTAGCGCTTCTCGAACAGCTCCTTGTTCTGGTACGGGTAGCCGTACTGGGCGAAGGGCATCGAACCCGAGTCGTACCAGGCGTCGATGACCTCGGGCACGCGGGTGGCGGTGCCGCCGCAGTCGCGGCAGGCGAAGGTCACCTCGTCGATGAACGGGCGGTGCGGGTCGAGGCCGCTCTGGTCGGTGCCGGTGAGCTCGGTCAGCTCGGCCAGCGAGCCGACGCAGGTCAGGTGGCCCTCCTCACAGCGCCAGATCGGCAGCGGGGTGCCCCAGTAGCGGTTGCGGCTGAGCGCCCAGTCGATGTTGTTGTTCAGCCAGTCGCCGAAGCGGCCGTGCTTGACCGTCTCCGGGAACCAGTTGGTGGCCTCGTTCTCGCGGATCAGCGCGTCCTTGACGGCGGTGGTCCGGATGTACCAGGACGGCTGCGCGTAGTAGAGCAGCGCGGTGTGGCAGCGCCAGCAGTGCGGGTAGCTGTGCTCGTACGGCACGTGGCGGAAGAGCAGGCCGCGCTCCTTCAGGTCCGCGACCAGGGCCTCGTCGGCCTTCTTGAAGAACTGGCCGCCGACCAGCGGGACCTCGGGGGCGAAGGTGCCGTCGGCGAGCACCGGGTTGACCACCGGCAGGCCGTACTTGCGGCAGGTCGCGAGGTCGTCCGCACCGAAGGCGGGCGCCTGGTGGACGACACCGGTGCCGTCCTCGGTGGTGACGTAGTCGGCGTTGAGGACGAAGTTGGCGTTCTCCATCTCGACCAGTTCGAACGGGCGCTGGTAGTTCCAGTGCTCCATCTCGATGCCGGTGAAGGACTCGCCGGTGGGCTCCCAGCCCTCGCCGAGGGCCTTGGCGAGCAGCGGCTCGGCGACGACCAGCTTCTCGTTGCCGTCGGTGGCCACCACGTAGGTGACCGTCGGGTTGACCGCGAGGGCGGTGTTGGAGACCAGGGTCCACGGGGTGGTGGTCCAGGCGAGCAGGGCCGCCTGGCCGGCCAGCGGGCCGCCGGTGAGCGGGAAGCGGACGTAGACCGAGGGGTCGACCACGGTCTCGTAGCCCTGGGCCAGCTCGTGGTCGGACAGGCCGGTGCCGCAGCGCGGACACCAGGGGGCGACCCGGTGGTCCTGGACCAGCAGGCCCTTGTCGAAGATCTGCTTGAGCGACCACCACACGGACTGGACGTACGACGGGTCCATCGTCCGGTAGGCCTCGTCGAGGTCGACCCAGTACCCCATGCGGGTGGTGAGCCTGGAGAACTCGTCGGTGTGGCGGGTCACCGACTCGCGGCACTTGGCGTTGAACTCGGCGATGCCGTACTTCTCGATGTCCTGCTTGCCGGAGAAGCCCAGCTCCTTCTCGACGGCCAGCTCGACCGGCAGGCCGTGGCAGTCCCAGCCGGCCTTGCGGGCGACGTGGTAGCCCTTCATCGTCCGGTAGCGCGGGAAGACGTCCTTGAAGACGCGGGCCTCGATGTGGTGGGCGCCGGGCATGCCGTTGGCGGTCGGCGGGCCCTCGTAGAACACCCACTCGGGGCGGCCCTCGGACTGCTCCAGGCTGCGCTGGAAGATCTTGTTGTCCTGCCAGAACGACAGGATCTGGTGCTCCAGGGCAGGCAGGTCCACCTGCGCCGGGACGGGGTTGTAGGAGCTGCTCATCGCGGGCGTCTACCTCCGGCGGATGCTGGGACTGGATCCTCCGGAGGGACGAGACGGCCTGGCCGCCCCGCGGTACCACCCTCCTTGGCCGCGGTGCTGCGTTGCGGCCCTCTTGTTTGGGCTTGCTGCCGGGTCTAGTGGACCGCCGCGGACTGTGCGGTGGCCGTTCTTCCGGCGGCTCCGGGGTGATCTTCCCGTCGTGCACACCCCCGGGCTCGCACCGTCCCCGGGTCGCTGGTGGCTGCGTACGTCGGTACTCGTCCCATCTGCGCCTTGCAGGCCCAGTGTATCGGCCGGGCGAGTCGGTTTGTCCAAACCGTTTCCGCAGGGGTGGTTTCGGGCATGGACGGGCTGGTCGGCGGGGGTGGTTAGGCGGGGGTGAGGTGGGCACAAGTCTGTCAGCGCGCGGGGCGTGGCGGTTGGGGCGGCTGCCTGGGTGGGATCATCGCGAGGCGCCGGTATGTCATGTTGTGACCGGTTTTGATCGGGATTATCGTTCCGGCACTGGAAGCCGCCGGGAACCGGCGGCTCGATTCGTTCGTAGATGGGGTCGAAGCCATGGCTGAGAAGGCATCCGGCGCGGGTACCGCCACCAAGCGGGCACGCAAGGCCTTGGCGGCCGATCCAGGGGAGGGGACCGTGACCACTACCGCACCTCAGAACAGCACCGACATCGTCACCGCGCCGCGCGGAGCCGAATCCGTCGACCCGGCCACCCTGCCGGTCCGACCCGGCGAGGAACCGTGGACCTCGGCGGAGGTCCACGAGCTCCACGACGAGCTGATCAGCGACCTGGAGCGGCTGCGCGGCGAGATCGACGCCGCCGACGCCGCCATCGCCGGCCTGATGCGTGACTCCAACGACGGAGCCGGTGACGACCAGGTGGACGCCGGTACGAAGAACATCTCGCGGGAGAGCGAGCTGGCGCTCGCCAACAACGCCCGGGACAGCCTCGCCCAGACGGAGCGCGCCCTGGAGCGGCTCGAAGGCGTCGGCTTCGGCATCTGCGAATCCTGCGGCCAGGCCATCGGCAAGGCCCGGATGCAGGCGTTCCCCCGGGCGACGCTCTGCGTCCAGTGCAAGGCCAAGCAGGAACGCCGCTGAACCGGGCCGCCGGGGCGACGCGGGGGGTCGGGCTTGCCGTACGCTCGACCCCGTAACGTCGCCTGACGTGTCCGGAGCGGTTCCTCGACGGATTCCAGGGCGGCATCGGCCCACCACCCTCCCCCGCCTCCTGCCCGGGGGAGCTCCATCGGCAGCGGAGCGGATCATCAGTACGCAAGGTTCCCCCCAGACCCGGGACGAGGCCGTCCCGAACCCCGCCGATGCCGTGGAGGTGGCCGTGGCCGATCCCACCGACCCCGCGGAGGCGGCTTCGTCCGACGGCGGGACGGCGGTCGAGAAGCCCAAGGGCCGGCGACGGGTCGGCGTGCTGCTGGTCGTCGCGGTGCTCGCCTTCCTGATCGACCTCGGCAGCAAGCTGCTGGTCGTCGCCAAGCTGGAGAACCACGCCGCGATCAAGGTGATCGGCGACGTCGTCACCCTCCAGGTGATCCGCAACTCCGGCGCGGCCTTCGGCATGGGGCAGGCGCTGACCGTCGTCTTCACGATGATCGCCTCGGCCGTCATCGTGGTGATCTGGCGGATCGCCCGCCGGCTGTACAGCCTCCCGTGGGCGATCGCCCTCGGGCTGCTGCTCGGCGGGGCGCTCGGCAACCTCACCGACCGGCTGTTCCGTGCGCCGGGCGTCTTCCGCGGGCACGTCGTGGACTTCATCTCCGTCCAGCACTTCGCGGTGTTCAACCTCGCCGACTCGGCGATCGTCTGCGGCGGGATCCTCGTGGTGCTGCTCTCGTTCAAGGGCAGCAACCCGGACGGGACCGTCCACCAGCAGACGGGCAAGGGCGACGAGTAGGGACCTGCCCCTCCCGGTCGGGACCGCCGGCGGGAGGGGCTGGGCCGCGTTTCCGGCATACTCGTACGGGTGAGTACCGCAGCGCAGATCCGCAGCCTCCCCGTACCCGACGGCCTGGAGGGTGAGCGCCTCGACGCCGCCCTCGCCCGGATGTTCGGCTTCTCCCGGACCAAGGCCGCCGAGTTGGCCGCCGAGGGCAAGGTGACGCTCGACGGCGCCGTGGCCGGCAAGTCGGACCGGGTGACCGCCGGCTCCTGGCTGGAGGTCGAGATCCCCGCCCCCGCCGCCCCGGTGCAGATCGTGGCCGAGCCGGTCGAGGGCATGCGGATCGTCCACGACGACGAGGACATCGTGCTGGTCGACAAGCCGGTCGGCGTCGCCGCGCACCCGAGCCCCGGCTGGACCGGGCCCACCGTCATCGGCGGGCTCGCCGCGGCGGGCTACCGGATCTCCACCTCGGGTGCCGCCGAGCGGCAGGGCATCGTGCACCGGCTCGACGTCGGCACCTCGGGGCTGATGGTGGTCGCCAAGTCCGAGCGGGCGTACACCGACCTCAAGCGGCAGTTCCACGACCGGATCACCGAGAAGCGGTACCACACCCTGGTCCAGGGGCACCCGGACCCGATGAGCGGCACGGTGGACGCGCCGATCGGGCGGCACCCCAGCTCGGACTGGAAGTGGGCCGTGACGCGTGACGGCAAGGCGTCGATCACCCACTACGACCTGATCGAGGCGTACCGGGCGGCCTCGCTGCTCGCCATCAAGCTGGAGACCGGCCGCACTCACCAGATCCGCGTCCACATGTCCGCGCTGCGGCACCCCTGCGTCGGTGACCTGACGTACGGCGCCGACCCGACGCTGGCGAAGCGGCTCGGGCTGACCCGGCAGTGGCTGCACGCCGTCTCGCTCGGCTTCGAGCACCCGGCGGACGGGCAGTGGGTCGAGTTCAGCAGCGAGTACCCGGAGGACCTGCGGAAGGCGCTGGACATCATCGCGGCGGAGAGCTGACGTGCCGGCCTCGATCCGGGTCGCCGAGGGGGAGGCGGACCTGGCGCTGGTGCGGGAGGTCCGGCGTGAGGTGTTCATCGTCGAGCAGAACGTGCCGGAGGAGCTGGAGTACGACGAGTACGACGGGACCTCGGTGCACCTGCTGGCTGTCGGGGCCGACGGGGTCGCGATGGGGACCGGGCGGCTGATCTTCGGTGAGCACGCGCTGAAGCTGACCGGGGGCGTCGAGGGGCGGGTGCTGCTCGGGCGGCTCGCGGTCCTCGCCGCCGCGCGGGGGACCGGGCTCGGGGCCGAGCTGGTGCGGGCGATCGAGGCGGCGGGGCTTGAGCGTGGGGCCGTCGAGGTCGAGCTGCACGCGCAGGTGCAGGCGCTCGGGTTCTACGAGCGGCTGGGGTACGTGGCGGAGGGGCCGGTGTACGACGACGCGGGGATCCCGCATCGGACGATGACTCGGGTTCTGTAGGCGGTCGGGGGGCTCGTGCGGGCCTCGGCCTTCCGCTTCGCGCGGTTCCCCGCGCCCCTTTCGGGGCGCGGGGAATTCTTTTTCCGGGGAGAGGGGGGAGGGGTGCGCGGGGTGTCAGCTGTCGGTGGTGCGCAGGCGGGGGAGCGCCTGGGGGCGGTGGTCGCGTAGGTGGGCGATGAGGTGTTCGCGGATGTCGAAGCGGAGTTGGGCGGCGTCGTCGGGGGTGCGGGCGGTCATGGTGGCGCGGACGACGATGGTGCTGGGGGTGGTGTCGGTGACGTTGAGGGCCCACTCGGTGCCGTCCCAGAGGGGGTGCCGCTCCAGCTGGGTGTGCAGGGCGGTGCGCAGCTCGTCGACCGGGGTGGTGTGGTCGAGGTGGAGCAGCACGGCGGCGAGCAGGCCGGGGTCGCGGCGGGTCCAGTTCTCGAAGGGCTTGTTGACGAAGTAGGAGACCGGGACGATCAGCCGGCGGTAGTCCCAGAGCCGGACCACCAGGTAGGAGAGGGTGATCTCCTCGACGGTGCCCTGCTGGCCGTCCACCACCACGGTGTCGCCGATCCGGACGGTGTCGCCGAAGGCGATCTGCAGGCCGGCGAAGAAGTTGCCCAGGGTGCTCTGGGCGGCGATGCCGGCCACGATGCCGATGATGCCGGCCGAGGCGAGCAGGCTGGCGCCGACGGTGCGCATGGCGGAGAAGGTCAGCAGCATCACGGCGGCGGTGACCACGACGATCGCCGCGCTGACCACCCGGCGCAGCATGCTGATCTGGGTGTGCACCCGCTGCACCCGGGCCGGGTCGCCGGTGACCGTCTCGTAGCGGCTGAGTACGGCCTCCAGGACGGCGGCCACCACCCGGACGGTGAGCCAGCCGAGCGAGGCGAGCAGGAGCAGCAGGACCAGGTGGTGTGCGCCCTCGTCGTCCTTGAAGTGGAGGATCCGCTTGAGCGGGTCGGCGGCGAGCAGCAGGGTTGTGACGACGGTGAGCTGGAGCGGGATCCGGCAGCGGCGGAGCAGTGACCAGAGCGGGGCGTCGGGGTGGCCGGCGCTGATCCGTTGGAGGGCCTGGTCGACGATCCAGCCGATCGCCAGGGTGGCGGCGACTGTGGCGAGCAGGGTGATCAGCGGCCAGAACACGGGACCTTCTCGGGGTGGGGAGAGCCAGGTGAGCCGTACGATACCGTCGCTTACCGGGCTGAACCGGACGAAAAGGGATGGTGGCTTTATCGGACGCCTACCCGGGCGGCGGATACGATCAGCCCCCATGGAGTTCGGTGGGGCATGGCGTCGCTGGCGCGGCCGCGGCAGGTCGGTGCGGCGCAAGGTGCTGGCCGGGGCGGTGGCCCTGGTGGCGGTCGCCGGGATCGGTACGGTGGCGTCGGGCGGCGAGCAGGCGGTCTACCAGGAGGATCGTTTCCTCAGCATGCCGGAGACCCCCGGTAGCGCTCAGCAGGTCCAGCTGGACACCTCGTTCTTCACCACCGGCAGCAGCCCGCGGCCGGCGGTCCTGTTGGCGCACGGCTTCGGCGGCTCCAAGGACGGCGAACGGGAGCGCGCCCAGCAGCTGGCCCGGCAGGGGTACGCGGTGCTGACCTGGTCGGCGCGCGGCTTCGGGAACTCGGGCGGGAAGATCGGGCTGAACGCGCCCGACCGCGAGGTCGAGGACGTCAAGCACCTGGTGGACTGGCTGGCCCAGCGGCCCGAGGTGCAGCTCGACGGGCCCGGCGACCCCCGGGTGGGCATCACCGGCGCCTCGTACGGCGGGGCGATCTCGCTGCTGGCCTCCGCGTACGACCACCGGATCGACGCCGTCGCCACCCAGATCACCTGGTGGAACCTGGCCGACGCGCTGTTCCCGCAGGGCGTGCAGGGCTCGGGCGCGGTGGACGGCGTGTTCAAGAAGCTGTGGGCCGGGATCTTCTTCACCACCGGCGCGGCCGGGGACCTCGGGCCCTCCGGCGGGGCGCCGCGCGGCGGGGCCGGGGCCAAGCCGCAGGCGGACGGGCAGGTGGGCTGCGGGCGGTTCCTGGACTCGCTCTGCCAGATGTACGACCGGGTCGCCACCGCCGGGCACGCCGATCCGGAGGCCGTCGCGCTGCTGGAGAAGTCGAGCCCGTCCTCGGTGGCGGCGCAGCTCAAGGCGCCCACCCTGGTGGTGCAGGGGCAGCAGGACTCGCTGTTCCCGCTGGACCAGGGGGACAAGATCGCTAAGGCCGTGGCGGCCAACGGCGCGCCGGTCTCGGTGGACTGGTTCGCGGGCGGGCACGACGGCGGGACGGACACCAGCGCCCGGGTGGACGAGCGGGTGACGGCCTGGTTCGACCACTTCTTGAAGAATCGCGGCTCGGAGAATCCCGGCTCGAGCGGGCATGGCAACGACACCGGGCCGGCCTTCCGGGTGACCCGGACCGGGGGCGTGGACTCCACCGGCTTCCAGGCCGTGCTGCGCGGGGCCTCCGCCGACCGGTACCCGGGGCTGGGCGGGACCGGCACCCGCTCGATCGAGCTGGCGGGCGGGGAGAAGTCGCTCGCCAACCCGCCCGGCGGGGCGCCGCCGGGGATCTCGACGCTGCCGGGGATCGGCGCGCTGAGCCAGGCGGCCTCGCTCGGGGCCGGGCTGTCGCTGGACTTCCCGGGGCAGAACGCCGCCTTCGACTCGGCGCCGCTGGACACGCCGCTGCACCTGACCGGGCAGCCGACCGTGCCGGTGACGGTGACGGCGGACCGGCCGGACGCGGTGCTGTTCGCGAAGCTGTACGACGTCGGGCCGGACGGCAAGTCGGTGCTGCCGCAGCAACTCGCGGCCCCGCTGCGGGTGACCGGGGCCGACGCGGGCAAGACGGTGACCGTCCAGCTGCCCGCCGTGGACCACACCTTCCCGGCCGGGCACCGGGTGCGGCTGGTGCTGGCGTCCACCGACCTGGCGTACGCCTCGCCGGTCGAGCCGGCCACCTACCGGGTCGCGCCGGCCGGGGCGCTCACCGTGCCGACCGACGAGGAGCTGGTCACCGAGGCGGCGCCGCTGCCCACGCGGACCTGGCTGCTGCCGGTGGCGGCCGTGGTGGTGGCCGCCGCGCTGGTGCTGGTGCCCGTGCTGCGCCGTCGGCGTTCGGCGGCCGCCGGGCCCGGGTTCGATCCGGAGCTGGCCGGGGTGCCGTTGCAGATCAGCGGACTGAGCAAGCGCTACAAGGGTGCGCAGGACCGGTACGCCGTACGGGACCTGAGCCTGCGGGTGGAGCAGGGCCAGGTGCTCGGCCTGCTCGGGCCGAACGGCGCGGGCAAGACCACCACGCTGCGGATGCTGATGGGCCTGATCCGGCCGGACGCCGGGGAGATCCGGATCTTCGGGCACCTGGTGCGGCCCGGGGCGCCGGTGCTCTCGCGGGTCGGGGCCTTCGTCGAGGGCGCGGGCTTCCTGCCGCACCTGACCGGCCGGGCCAACCTGCGCCTGTACTGGCAGGCCACCGGACGGCCGGAGGAGGACGCCCGCTTCGGCGAGGCGCTGGCGATCGCCGGGCTCGGCGAGGCGCTGGACCGCGCGGTGCGGACGTACTCGCAGGGCATGCGGCAGCGCCTGGCCATCGCGCAGGCGATGCTCGGGATGCCGGACCTGCTGATCCTGGACGAGCCGACCAACGGGCTGGACCCGCCGCAGATCCGCGAGATGCGCGAGGTGATGATCCGCTACGCGGCCGGCGGACGGACCGTCATCGTGTCCAGCCACCTGCTGGCCGAGGTCGAGCAGAGCTGCACGGACCTGGTGGTGATGGACCGCGGGCAGCTGGTGACGGCCGGGCCGGTCGGGGAGATCGTCGGTGCCGGTGAGCTGCTGATGATCGGTGTCGCCGCCTCCTGCGACCCCGAGTCGGTGGTCGCCAAGGTCGGCGGGCTGGCCGGGGTCGGTTCGGCGGAGGCCGTCGAGGGCGGGCTGCTGGTCCGGCTGGACGGGCTCGCGGCGAGCGAGCTGCTGGCGGAGCTGGTGCGGCTGGGGGTGCCGGTGGAGAGCGCCGGACCGCAGCGGCGCCTGGAGGACGCGTTCCTGTCGTTGATCGGAGGTGCGGCGTGAGCGTCGTCTCGACGGACCATGCCGAGGGGTACCGGGCGGGCCGGACCCTGCCGCTGCGGGTGGAGGCAATGCGGCAGCTGCGCCGGCGCCGCACGCTGGTGATCGGCGGGGTGCTGGCGGTGATGCCGTTCGTCATCCTGGCCGCGTTCCAGATCGGCGGCACCCCGGGGCGTCCGGACCGGACCACCTTCATCGATCTGGCCACCGCCTCCGGGGCCAACTTCGCCGTCACCATGCTGTTCGTGGGCACCGGGTTCATGCTGGTGATCCCGGTCGCGCTGTTCTGCGGGGACACGGTGGCCTCGGAGGCCAGCTGGTCCTCGCTGCGCTACCTGCTGGCCGCGCCGGTGCCCAGGGCCCGGCTGCTGGCCCGCAAGTTCGCGGTCGGGCTGGCGTTCTCGGCGGCGGCGGTGGTGATGCTGCCCGCGATCGGGCTGGCCGTCGGCACCGCCGCGTACGGCTGGGGCGACCTGAAGCTGCCCGCCGGGGCGAGTCTGCCGGCCGGGCAGGCGCTGCCCCGGATCGCGCTCGCGGTGGCGTTCGTGTTCCTGAGTGAGCTGGTGATCGCCGCGCTGGCCTTCTGGCTGTCGACGGCGACGGACGCGCCGCTGGGGGCGGTCGGCGGGGCGGTGTTCATCTCGATCATCACCGGGGTGCTGGACGCCGTCACCGCGCTCGGCGACCTGCGGGAGTGGCTGCCGGCGCACTGGCAGTACGCGTGGGCGGACGCCCTGCAGCCGCAGTTGGAGTGGGGCGGCATGCTGCAGGGCGTCTCGCTGTCGCTCTCGTACGCGGTGGTGCTGCTGGCGCTGGCGTTCCGCGGGTTCGCGCGCAAGGACGTGGTGTCGTAACACCTGCTACGGCAACTGGATCGGGGTGGGCAGCAGGGCCCGGGCGGGCACCGGGTGCCAGCGGCCGTCCTCCCCGACCCGGCCGAACGCCTGGTCGCCGAAGTGGAACGCGAAGCCGTAGGTGTGCGGCTTGCGCAGCTCGGCCAGCAGGGTCCGGCGGGCCTTCAGCACCTTGTCGACGTTGGTGTCCGGTCCGGACGGCCACTCGGGGTGGGCCACCTGGGCCGGGGTGTGGAAGGCGTCGCCGAACACCAGGATCCGCCGCCCGCCGCCGGCCGAGACGACGAAGGTGGTGTGGCCGGGGCTGTGGCCGGGGGTGATCAGCGCGGTGACGCCGGGCCACACCTGGGCGCCGTCGTCGAAGCGGCGCAGCACCTTCGACATCGGCACCATGAAGCTGTCCCAGGACGGCGCCCCGACCTTGACCTGGTGCTCCCAGAACGGCTCCCACTCGGCCCCGGCCACCAGGTAGCCGGCGCGCGGGAACGCCTTGCGCGGCGCCCGGCCCGGCGCGGTGACGAAGCCCATGCCGGTGTGGTCGGTGTGCAGGTGGGTGAAGGCCACGGTGTCGATGGTCTCCGGCCGCACCCGCAGCGCCCGGAGGGTGCGCAGCAGTGCTCCGCCGCGGGAGACACCGAGCGACGCCGGGAGCGTGTTGGCTCCGAGGCCCACGTCGATCAGCAGCCGGCGGTGGCCCCGCTCGACCAGGACGCCGCCCGCCGAGGTGGCGATCCGGCCGGAGGGGGCGACCTCCTCGGGGTGCTCCGCCCAGTAGGAGGAGGGGACGGCGGGCAGGAAGCCGGTGCGGTCCAACTCCATGGCGGCGTCGACGACATAGGTGAGCCGGACGTCGCCCAGGGTGAAGGTGCGGACGGCGGACTGGTCGCCGAGCGAGCCGATCCGGTGGTGGTCGGGCTGCGACGCCTCTCGGGCCGGTGTCCGCTCCCGGGCTTCGGCCTGGGGGAGTCCGCCGGCGAGCGGGACGGCCAGGGCCGCGCCGGCGACGACGGCGGTGCGCAGCACGCCGCGCCGGGAGGGGGCGCCCTGGTGCTCGGGTGGTTCGGTCATGGCTGGGCCTTCTCGTGCGGGGGCGGGTTCGTGGGGGTGGCGGGGATCAGCCGGTGTTGCGCAGGCCGGCGGCGACCCCGTTGACGGTCAGCAGCAGGGCCCGGCAGAGCATGCGGTCCGGCTCCTCGCCCGCGGCGGCCGCGTCCCGTTGGCGCTTGAGCAGGGCGACCTGGAGGTAGGAGATCGGGTCGAGGTAGGCGTCGCGGATCTCGAAGGTCTGCTTCAACACCGGTTGGGAGTCCAGGAGTTCGCGCTCGCCGGTGATCCGCAGCAGCTCGCTGACGGTCAGGTCGTGCTCGGCCTCGATCGCCGCGAAGACGTGCTGGAGCTCAGCGGGCACGAGCGTCTCCACGTAGTGCCGGGCGATCCGCAGGTCCGTCTTGGCCAGTGTCATCTCCACGTTGGAGACGAAGTTGCGGAAGAAGTGCCACTGTTCGTGCATCTCCTCCAGGACGCCGCCGAGGCCCGCCTCGCGCAGCGCCTTCAGCCCGGAGCCGACGCCGTACCAGCCCGGCACGATCTGCCGGGACTGCGTCCAGCCGAACACCCAGGGGATGGCCCGCAGACCGTCCAGGCCGGTGCCGGAGTCGGGGCGGCGTGAGGGCCGCGAACCCAGGTGCAGGTCGGCGAGTTGGTCGACCGGGGTGGAGGCCAGGAAGTAGGCGGGCAGGTCCGGGTCGTCCACCAGCACGCGGTAGGCCGCGTGCGCGGCGTCGGAGACCGCGTCCATCGCGGCGTCCCAGCGGGCCAGTTCCTCGGGGGCCTGGCGCGGGGCGGTGTGCAGCGCGGAGGCCTGCAGCGTGGCGGCGACCGTCAGCTCCAGGTTCTCCCGGGCCAGCGACGGCACCAGGTACTTGTCGCTGATCACCTCGCCCTGCTCGGTGACCTTGATCTCGCCCTCCAGGGTGCCCCAGGGCTGGGCGAGGATCGCGTCGTGCGAGGGGCCGCCGCCGCGGCCGACGGTGCCGCCGCGGCCGTGGAAGAGGCGCAGCCGCACCCCGTAGCGGTGGGCGACGTCGCGCAGTCGGCGCTGGGCCCGGTGGATCTCCCACTGCGAGGTGGTGATGCCGCCGAACTTCGAGGAGTCGGAGTAGCCGAGCATGACCTCCTGGACGTCCCCGCGCAGGGCGACCAGGGCCCGGTAGGACGGGTCGGAGAGCATGTCCTCCAGGATCGTGTCGGCGGCCTTCAGCTCGTCGGTGGTCTCCAGCAGCGGCACGATGCCGATCTTGGCGATGCCGGCGTGCAGGTCGACCAGGCCGGCCTCGCGGGCCAGCACGGTCGCGGCGAAGACGTCGTCGGCGCCCTGGCACATCGAGATGATGTACGACTCGATGACCTCGGGCCCGAAGGAGTCCAGGGCCCGGCGGACGGTGTGGAAGACCCCGAGGCTCTTCTCCCCGGCCTGGTCCAGCTGCGCCGGGCCGAGCAGCCGGCGGGAGGTGAGCTCCTTGGCGAGCAGCCGCTGCCGGTAGTCGCGGGGCATGTCGGCGTAGCGCCAGGACTCCTCGTCGAGCCGGTCGAAGAGCTGGCCGAGGGCGTGGTGGTGGGCGTCGGCGTGCTCGCGCACGTCCATGGTGGCCAGTTGCAGGCCGAAGGCGGCGAGGGTGCGGATCGTGCGGCCCAGCCGGCCCTCGGCGAACAGGCCGCCGCGGTGCTCGCGCAGCGAGGTCTGCACCAGGGTGAGGTCGCGCAGCAGTTCGGCGGTGCCGAGGTAGTCGCGGCCGTCCTCGTGGGTGCCGCCCTCGGCGAGCCGGTGCTTGGTGTTCACCAGCTTCTGGCGGATCGCCGTGACCTTGAGGCGGTACGGCTCCTCGGAGTTGAGCCGCTTGTAGCGGGGGCTGATCTCGGGCAGGCGGGCCAGGTCGTGCTCCAGCGAGCCGAGCAGCTCGTCGGTGGCGCCGGTGTAGCGGATGGAGTTGGAGAGCAGGCCGCGCAGCTCGTCGACCATCGCCAGGGCGTCGTTGATGCCGTGCTCGTGCTGGAGGATCAGGACGTCCCAGGTGACCTCCGGGGTGACGTTGGGGTTGCCGTCGCGGTCGCCGCCGATCCAGGTGCCGAAGGTCAGCGGCCGGGTGCCGTCGGGCAGCCGGACGCCGACCCGGTCCAGCTCGGCGGCGAGGTCCTCCAGGACGTCGCCGACCGCGTTGGCGTGCAGCTCGTCCAGGTAGTAGACGGCGTTGCGTGCCTCGTCGGTGGGCTCGGGGCGGACCACCCGCAGCTCGTCGGTCTGCCACATCAGGTCGATGGTCTCGGCGAGCCGCGCGTCGTGGCGGCGGCGGTCCGCCTCGGGGACCGGGGTCTCCAGCAGTTCGGCGATCCGGCGCAGCTTGGTGAGGACCGAGCGGCGGGCCGCCTCCGTGGGGTGGGCGGTGAAGACCGGGCGGACGTTCAGGTGCTCGACCGCCCGGCTCAGGGCCTCCGGCGCCTCCCTCGCCGCCTGCTGCACGACGCGGGCGAGGGCGGCGCCGGCCCGTTCCCGGACGGCGCGCAGTTCGCGGCCGCGGTGCACCTGTTCGGCGACGTTGGCCAGGTGGAAATAGGTGGCGAGGGCGCGGACCAGGTTGGCCGCGGTCGCCGGCCCGATGCCGCGCAGCAGTTCGGCGGTGGCCTCTCCGTCGGTGCGGCTGAGCAGGCGGACCTGCTCGACCAGGCCGAGCAGCTCGGGGCCCTCCTGACGGACCAGGGTCTCGTCGAGCAGGTCCGCGAGGTGTCGGAGGTCCGCGTGCAGCGCGGCATGGTCGGTACGGGCGTTCATCTGATACCTCCGTGGATACCCCTGGCTTGGCCGGGGGAGGAAACGGACTTCCCGAGATGGGGGTGCCCCCGGCCGAAGACTGGGGGACGGGTAGGAAGCGGCGATTCGCCGTCAAGGAGAACCGTCGCACCACCAGCCGTAGTGGATCCTGTACGATGGGTGAGCGCGGTCGGCGATAACCAAGCTGGCCGGGTCTACCGCCGGGCGGGCGGGAAGTCAGGTCTGTGGAGCTTGTGTAAGACCGATGGGCGGCACACCGTCCCTCGCTGGTAACCCAGGTCGGCAACGGGCTGTGAAGCAGAAAGCTCGACCCGCGAGGGGAGAATCCCCCTGCTCCAGCTGGGGGAGATGTCAAGACTGCTCCTGATCGGGGAGTGGTGCAGGTCCGTTCACGGCGTCAGCAGGTTCACCGGGTTGGCCCAGGTGATGGCCCGGATCTCCCGGTTCGTCAGGCCGGCGTCCCGGAACCACTGCGCGCTCAGGTCCAGCCATTCCTTCACGTCCGGCTGGTCGGGCTGTCCGAGGTCGGAGCTGAACAGCACCCGGGGGTGGGCGTGCACCAGCTCGCTCAGGTGCCCGGCGTCGCGGTGGCCCAGCAACAGGGTCAGCGCGGTGATCTCGACGTACAGGCCGGGTACCTGGGACAGGTCGGTCAGGTTGTCGGGGGTGAAGCCCGACATGGGGTGGGTCGCGTGGGTGAGGAGCAGCCGCGGCAGGTCGAGCCGGACCGCCTCGTCCACGAT
Source organism: Kitasatospora sp. NPDC056531 (assembly GCF_042794375.1). Lineage (NCBI taxonomy): Bacteria > Bacillati > Actinomycetota > Actinomycetes > Kitasatosporales > Streptomycetaceae > Kitasatospora > Kitasatospora sp. NPDC056531. The sequence goes on from NZ_JBHTTU010000003.1 coordinate 239,808, forward strand.
GCGCAGCACCGCCTCCCGGTCGCTGTGCCCGGTGGCCACCGCGACCGGCAGGTCGCGGGCCGCCCGGAGCACCTCGCGCACGTCCCGGCGCAGCCGGCCGTTGTCGTCGAGGACCGGGCGGGTCCGCCACCGTTCGGGGTCGAGCAGGGGATGGAACGGGGTGCGGCGCAGCGGTGAGCAGTGGGTGTGGCCGACCAGGGTGGGCAGGTGGACGACCAGGCGGGCCGGGCTGTCCGGGCCGTGGGCGTAGACCGCCTGCTCCACGGCCCGGGGCCGGACGCCGCCGGCCAGCTCGTTGAGGACGAGGGTGCCGGAGACCGGCAGCCCCTCCTGTCGGGCCTCCCAGGCGCGCGCGGCGGTGGAGCTGAGGTGGCTCTTGAGCACCACCCACCCGCCGACGTCCTGGTAGGCCCGGCCCGCGCCGAGGGAGGTGAGGCGGCGGCGGTAGAGGTCGGGGCCGGCGTGGTAGTGGAGGTCCACCACCACGCTCCCCGCCGGGTCACGCATGGGACTGCTGGGCGCCGCCGTCGTCCCAGGGCTTGGCGTAGCCGTACCGGCGGCGGGCCTCGTCGAGCCGTAGGCCGGCGTCGACGGCCTCGGCGATGGCGCTCTCGGTCCGCTCGACGCGCTCGGCCCGCTCGGCGACCTCGGCGGCGTGTTCGGCGGGGACCACCAGGGCGCCGTTGTCGTCGGCGACGACGATGTCGCCGGGCCGCACGGTGACCGCGCCGATGACGACGTCCCGGCCGGTGGCGGCGAGTTCCACCCGGTTCTTGCCGCTGACCATGGTGGCGCCGGTGCTGAACAGCGGGTACCCGGCGGCGCGGATCTCGGCGATGTCGCGGGCCGAGCCGTGCAGGGCGGTGCCGCGCACGCCGCGGCGCTGGGCCAGCTTGGTCAGCAGCGAGCCCCAGTTGGTGCAGCTGGTGTCGCCGGCGTTGTCGACCACCACGAAGGAGCCCTCGGGCACGTCGTCCAGGTAGTTGGCGGCGTTGCGGAAGCCCTCCGCGGTGCTGTCGACGGGCTGGTAGGTGACGGTGAAGGCGCGGCCGGCGGCGCGGGTGCCGGGCACCCGGGGGGCGATGCCGGCCAGCACGCCGCCGACGCCGAGGCTGTCCAGCGCGTCGGAGACGGAGGCGGTGTCGAGGCGGGCGAGCCGGTCCACCACGCCCTGGGGGGACTCGGGGGACACGTCCGCGGTGAGCTCCTCGGCGACCGCCAGGGCGACCTCGCGGGTGCCGCTGGTGCCGCCCATGTCGTACGTGACGGTGGTGCGCTGCTTGGCGACCGCCCGGACGGCGGCCCGGAGTTCGCCGCCGGGAACGGGCAGGCCCAGGTGGTCGAGCATCTGGGCCACGGTGAGCACCATCGCCATCGGGTTGGCGCGGTTCTGCCCGGCCATGCCGGGGGCGCTGCCGTGCACCGGCTCGAAGTAGCTGCCGTGGTCGCCGATGTTGCCGCTGGGGGCGAGGCCGAGGCCGCCCATGACGCCGGCGCCGAGGTCGGAGAGGATGTCGCCGAACATGTTCTCGGCGACCAGCACGCCGAAGCGCTCGGGCCGGCGGACCAGCCACAGGGCGATCGCGTCGACGTTGAGGATCTCGGTCTCGATCTCCGGGTACTCGCCGGCGATCAGTTCCAGGCGCTCGCGCAGGTGGTTGCTGCTGTGGCGCAGCACGTTGGGCTTGTCGACCAGGGTGAGCCGGTCGTAGCCGTGCGAGCGGGCGTACTCGAAGCCGTAGCGCAGCAGCCGGTCCATGCCGAACCGGGTCTGCAGCCGCAGCGTGACGCTGCTCGAATCCGGGCCGGAGGCCTGGGCGTTGGGGTGGTCGCGGACCACGTTCCAGAGCGCGTCGTCCAGGCCGTGGAAGTCGTAGCCGGCGTACAGGCCCTCGGTGTTCTCGCGGATCACCGTGAAGTCGAAGCGGCCGTCGACCAGGTCGATGACCGGGCGGATGTTGGCGTACAGGCTCAGTCGCTGGCGCAGCTGGATGACCGGGGAGACGAAGGTGAGCCCGGTGCCGCGCAGTTCGGCGGGCAGTTCGGCCTCGGCCTCGCGCAGCGGCTTGCTGGTGATGGCGCCGAGCAGGCAGGTGTCGGTCTCCTCCAGCAGCTTCCAGGTCCGCCGGGGGACCGGGTTGCCCTCCTGGCGCCAGCACTCCCAGCCGATCTCGCCGAAGCGCAGGTCGAGTGGGAGGCCGAGCTTGTCCACGACGTCGAGGGCCGCAGAGGTGACTTCGGGGCCGATGCCGTCGCCGGGGAGTACCGCGACGCTCTTCATCTGATACCTCCGTGGATATCCCCGGCTTCAGCCGGGGGTGGGGGTCCCCGCTTGCGGGGGAGAAACGGATCTCCTGCGGGGCAGGACAAGTGACGACGATTCGCCGTCCAGGCGGGCCGTCACCCAGTGACGGCCCGCACATGTTTCAGTACGGGTGGTAGTGTGTCTGTCGCCTGGTCGGGCGATATCCAAGTTCCGGCCGGGCCTACCGCCGGGCTGGCGGGAAGTCAGGTCTGTGGAGCTGGTGTAAGACCGATGGGCGGCACACCGTCCCTCCGCTGGTAGCCCCAGGTCGGCAACCGGCTGTGAAGCAGAAAGCCCGACCCGCGAGGGTTGGAATCCTCCGGTGCCAACCGGAGGGGGATGTCAAGTGCTGAGTCCCTTCTCCCGCAGGTAGGTGCCGACCAGGGCGGACACCTCTGCGGTGCGTTCGAAGTGGGGGCGCATACCGGCCCCCGGGATGACGTGCACCCGGTGGTGGTCGGCCGCCGCGGTGTGGCGGTGGCCGACCAGCTGGGAGTGACCGCCGACGATCTGCAGCAGCGGGCCGGGGTGGGCGCGCACCGCGTCGGTCAGGTCGATGCCGCACAGCATCCGCATCCCGGCGGTGAGGCGGCGCCCGGCCTCCGGGTCGTGCGGTTCGGGGGTGTCGGCCCCCGGTTCGAAACGGCGGTCGTGCGGCTGGACGCGCCGGTTGAGCAGGGCCAGGGCCTCGCCGGAGCGGCCGGTGGCGGCCAGGTCGGCGATCTCGGTGAGCCTGGCCTGGAGGACGGTGTCGCTGCGGGCCGGGCCCGAGACGAGCAGCGCCGCGGTGTGCGGGGGGAGCTCGGGGAGCAGCGCCTGGGCCACCGCTCCGCCCAGGGCGTTCCCGCAGAGCAGGTCCACCGGGCCGTACTGGGTGAGGAGTCGGCGCCAGCGGGCGGCGAGGGCGGCCAGCGAGTCGATCTCCTCGTCCCAGGCGGAGAGGGTGTCCACCACCGTCACCCGCAGGCCGGCCTCGGCCAGCGTCCGGGTGACGGGGGTGAAGAAGGCTCCGCCGTCCCAGCGGGGGGTGACGGGGGCGAGGACGAGGGCGTGTGCCGCGCCGGCGGCGGCCTCCGGTCCGAAGACCGCCGCCGGCACAGTGCGTCCGGTGGTGGTCACCGGACGGTGGCGAGGGTGCGCGCGGTGGCGATGCCCTCGTGGTGGCTGCCGCCCACCACGTCCTTGCGGTGCTCGACCGGCAGGTCGTAGCGGCCCAGGACCAGGTCCGGCAGCGGGAGGGAGGGGGTGCCCTCCGGGACGGTGGCGAGCAGCAGCTCCGCCAACTCCAGGGCGTGGCCCAGGTGGAGGCGGGCGGAGGCCTCGGGGTCGGTGCGGTCGAGGTGCGCCAGCCACTGCTCGGCGATCAGGTTGCCCGGGCCCTTGCCCATGCCCTGGATCGAGGAGTCCATCCAGGTGGCGCCGGCGGCGACCGCGCTGATCGCGTTGGACAGGGCGAGGCCCAGGTTGTTGTGGGCGTGCAGGCCGACCGGACCGCCGGTGACCGACTTGGTCAGGGTGGTGAGGTCGGTGGTGTCCACCGGGGAGAGGCTGCCGTTGGAGTCGGCCAGGTAGACGAACTCCGCGCCGGCGTCGGTGGCGGCGGTGGCCACCTCGACGATGCCGCGGCCCGACCACTGGCTTATTCGGGCGAAGTTGACGCCGACCGTGTACCCGATCTCCTTGGCCTGTCGTATGTACTCCAGGCCCTTCCCGTAGCCCTTGGACGGCAGGATGATGCGGACCAAGCGGGCGCCGGCGGTGTACATCGCGGGCAGGTCCTGCTCGGTGATGTTCTTCGGGTGCAGGATCATCGCGACCCGGTCCGGGCCGACCTCCTGGGCGACGGCGGCGATGAACTCGTCGTCGCCGCGGCCGGTGAGCCCGAGGTTCGGGATCGGCACCAGCGAGCCCTTGCGGTAGGCGATCTCGACCCAGTCGAAGCCCGCCTCGACGCTGAGCTTGGCGTGCCTCAGCGCGTATTCCAGCGGGAAGTTGAAGCCGTTGCGGTAACCGCCGTCACGGAGGGTGACGTCGATGTTGACGATGCTCACGGTTCCTCCAGGTGCAGTGGATTGGGGATGGATCAGGCCTGCTGGGCGGCGGCGTGGTGCGCGGCGAGCCGACCGAAGATCAGCGAGCGCAGGACCGAGGTCGCCGGCGGGTAGGCGTGGTAGAAGAGGCCGGTGGCCTCGCCCGCCGCGTACAGGCCGGGGATGGCGGTGCCGGAGGGGGTGACGACCCGGCCGTCCATGTCGGTGCGGATGCCGCCGTAGGTGAAGCAGATGGCGGAGGTCACCGGGACGCCGATGAACGGCGCGGTGTCCAGCGGGGTGGCCCAGTTGGACTTCTTCGGCTCGATGCCGACGGTGGCCTTGCCGTCCATCCGGGTCGGGTCGAACTCGCCGGGGCCGACGGCCGCGTTGAACTCGGCGACGGTCTTCTCCAGTGCCTCGGCGTCGATGCCGAGCTTGCCGGCCAGCTCCTCCAGGCTGTCGGCCTGCTCCGGCGGCACGTCGCTGAGCAGCGAGGTCATGATGCCGGGGATGGCCAGCGTCTTGGCGTCGGCGATCCAGTACGCCTCCTGGTCCTGGTTCTTCCAGATCTCGTAGCCGACGTGCTCGAAGGTGTTGTCCCAGGTGTCGCGGCCCTCGTCGAAGAAGCGCTCCATCTTGCGGTTGACGAAGATGCCGGTGGCGAAGCCGTACAGGACCGAGTCGGCCTTGTTGGTGCGGGTGTCGACGGGCTCGGCGTGGATGCCGTCGAACTGGCCGGCGGTGTCGGCGCCCAGCTCCAGGGCCATCCGCAGCGCGTCGCCGCGGTTGTTGGTGATGCCGGGGGCGATCAGCGGCAGGTCGCAGGCCTTCTCGCCGACGTAGCGGGTGAGCATCTCCGGGTTGCCCTGGAAGCCGCCGCAGGCCAGCACGACGGCGCGGCCGGTGAGCCGCTGGGTGCGGCCGTCGGCGCCGCGGACCAGGACGCCGTCGACGGTGCCGTCCTCGGTGGTGGTCAGGCGAAGCGCCTCGGTCCGGTAACGGATGTCGACGCGCGGGTCGTTCTCCAGGGCGGAGCCCAGGTGCTCGACGATCGAGGCGCCACCGCCGCGGGGGCTGGCCGGCTTGGCCATGGACGGCTGGCCGGCGGCGAAGGTGTGCGGCAGCGGGAAGTGCTCGAAGGCGATCTCGACGCCGTGCTTCTCGACGAACTCCAGGGTCTGCTTGGTCTCGCGCTCGACGGTGCGGCAGTACTCGATGTCGGCGAGGCCGCCGGAGACCCGGCTGACGTGCTCGGCCCAGTCGGTGTCCAGCTGCTTGTCCTCGTTGATCCGCAGGAACGCGCCGGTCCAGCGGGTGGCGCCGCCGCGCTCCTCCTCGCTGGAGCGCTCCAGGATCGCGATCTTCGCCGGGGTCTCGCGGCCCTCGGCGGCCTCGGCGTAGGACAGCGCGGCGGACAGGCCGGCGGCGCCGAAGCCGATGACGATGAGGTCGTACTGGGCCTGGGTGTTCGCGTCGGACATGTGCTTCTCCTCCAAGCGGGGTGGAAGGTTCGGGGTTTGCTGAGGGGTTCCTGCGGGGTTCTCGCGAGTCGCCTGAGGGTTCTTCCGGGGGTCCTCGCGGGCTGGTGCGGGGTCAGCGGTTGGGCGTGATGACCCGGCTGGTGCGGTAGAGCCGGAACTTGGCGCCGGTGGTGGTCTCGGCGAAGGCCTGGTAGCGGCGCATGAACTCCTGGTCCTGGAAGATCGCGTCGAACTCCGCCCGGCTCGACCAGGCCGCGAAGTTGACCATGGCGTCGCCGTCGACGCTGGTCAGCAGGCGGGAGCCGCGGAAGCCGTCGGCGGTGGCGGCGACGTGGTCGACGGCCGAGGCGAGCGCGTCCACGCTGGCGGCCGCGTCGTCGGTGGTGGCCACGTTGATCAGCAGGACGCCGTCGTCCTGCACCGGGGAGGTGATCACGCCGGGGCTCGCGTTGCGGCCCTCGAAGGAGAGCTGGGCGTAGGAGGCGATGCCCAGCTTGTGCCAGGGGTCGCTCTCGATGAGCTCGCGCACCTGGATGTCGTCGAGGTCGGCCGTGATGATGACGGCGCCGCCGTCGGGGCGGGGGCCGCTGAGCAGGATGCGGCCCTGGTCGCCGTGCTCGCGCAGCCAGGCCTTGTGCTCGGCCATGTGGGCGAGGACGGTCTCACGCGGGGTCAGGTACGTGAGGGTCAGTACGTGGATCAACGGGTTCTCCGGGTTGTGTGGATGGATCTGGTGGTCGGGGGGTGTGGGGGAGGTGCCGGGTGCGGGCCCGGCGGGGGGCAGGGGAGGGGCGGCGGGCTCAGGCGGTGGGGGCGCCGAGGTGCCGGGAGAGCCCGGAGATGATCCGCTCCGCGTCGGCCACGACGCTGTGGACGACCTGGGCGGCGGGCCGGATGTCCTGGATCTGGTCGAGGTTCTCGCCGACGAGCATGGCGCGCTGGGTGGTGTCGTCGCGGGCGACGGCGGTGTTCCATGCGGGCTCGATCTCGCCCCGGCGGGAGGCCAGTTCGGCGTCCCGGCCGGTCCAGGTGCGGGTGAAGTCGTTGACGACGGCGCGGGCGGTGTAGACCTGGTCCCACGGGATGCCGCGCACGACGTCGAAGGAACGGGTGTTGACGGTGTCCGCGGTGCTCGCGGAGACCAGGTGGGACCTGAAGCCGGGGGAGGCCATCGACTCCTCGGTCGCGGCGAAGCGGGTGCCCATCATCACGCCGTCGGCGCCGAGCGCGAGGGCCGCCGCGAGGCCGCGGCCGTCCGCGAAGCCGCCGGCCGCGACCACCGGCACCTGGCCCCGGGTGACGTCCAGGACGGCCGGGATCAGGGGCAGGGTGGCGCGGGAGGCGTGGTGGCCGCCGGCCTCGGCGCCCTGGGCGACGATCACATGGGCCCCGGCCCGAAGGGCGATGGCGGCCTGGGCGGGGTCGTGCACCTGGACGACGACCTTGGAGCCGGCCTCGGTCGCGGAGGCGACGTACTTCTGCACCTGGGTGGCGCTGCCGAAGGAGAGCTCGACGACCGGCGGGGCGTAGCCGAGCACCTTGTCCCACAGGCCGGGCCGCTCGTCGAAGGTGAACATGACGCACCCGACACCCCAGACGCCGCCGGTCTCGGCGGCCTGCGGCAGGTGCTCGTCGATGAACGCCGGGTCGCCGTAGCTGACGCCGACGAGGCCGAGGCCGCCCGCAGCCGTCACGGCGCCGGCGAGTCGGCCGCCGGTCACTCCGCCCATCGGGGCGCAGACGACCGGGTGGTCGATGCCGAGCAGTTCCGTCAGCTTGGTCGAGATCACGATGCTCCCTTGGTCCGGTTCGGTGGCATGGCCCGGCCCGGCGGGCCGAGGAGGACGGGTGGCGCGGAGAATTCGACGCTGAATTCCGCGCGGCGGGGCCGGGGTATTCCACGGATCGGAACCGTTTCGGAAGGGGGCCCGCGTTGTACTGAGCTGTACTGAGCTGCTTCGTACCGAGCTTCATTGCCCGGTGCTGCCCGGTGCTGCGCTCTGGTGAAGACATTAGCCAGGGGATTCGAACGGCGTCCAAGACGTAAACCGTGTGACCGCCATAAGGCGGTGCTATACCGGCTGGACACCGGAGGATTGACGGAAACGCGAAAAGGCGTGTGATCCGGGTAGGGGGAGACCCGGATCACACGCCGGCCAGGGGCCGGGTCGGTGGGGGGTGTGGGTCGGGACCGAGGGGGGGGGGGGTCCCCCGCGAGGAAAAAACAACCGCCCCCTGTTGACCCCCCC